>NZ_CP152429.1 GCF_038971285.1 Bacillus paramycoides | reverse complement strand
GTTAACTCCTCCTCATATTGCTAAGGGAGACTCTAGAGTTTTCATGAGTGGTTTTGTTTTATTTTATCTGTCTTAAATTTTTTATTAGAGCAATAATAGTTACATTGCAATCAATTCATTAGTTAGAATTACCTCCTTTTTGAATATAGACAAGACAAGATAAAAATAAATAAAATTAAACAGAAAAACCTTTACTCAAAAAGGAGTAAAGGTTTTTTCACAATACAAATAAATGATTATTAAGACAGCTCTGCCAAAATCACAGAGGTGCCTTTCTATCAAATCGTATACCACTCCCTCGTTGAGTTTTAGCACTGTATAGCATAGGTTTTTATAACCAGCTACATTAAGAAGGGCCTTAATCCGACCGTTCCTGTTGACCCATTGGCGTCTCTCGACATTTTTGGGCAGCAGCGTTTCTCTATACAGGAGCCTCACCTAACAAAGTTTATTGAATTACTTCAAAATTTAAACCAGAATTTAATATTTGTCAAATGACTTTCAATTCCATTCATAAAAAAATCTTTTATAGAAAATGAAATTATATTTTATTATAAATTTAAAATTCCCCTTAAAAAACATAGAATTCAAATAGATTTAATTCGAAGAAACGTTATAAAACATATGAAACTTATTGTTTTTAATCAAATTCCAACTTTATAACAAAAGATGAATAATTAGTCATTCTGTATATTAAAAGAACATTCATAAAAAAATCTTCTTTTATAATTAAAATCTTCTTTACTGTTTATCAAATTTATATGGTTAAACTACTTAATCAAACTATACACTACAAGTCAAAAATATGTACTTATACGGAATGATTACATACATTTTCTCACATCATTTCTCAAAGGATTATATAGCGATAAAACATATAAAATTAGCATTACGGTTACTTGACAAGAAAAAAATATATATTTATGCTTGCTACACGAAACACACACATAAAAATTATATTGCTTAACCTGTTAGGTGAGGCTCCTATGCAAACACAGGCTATTGCCCAAAAATGTCGAAAGACGCCAATGGGTAGAACAGGAATTGTCGGATTAAGGCTCTTCTTAAGATAGCTAAGTAATGAATTTTCATTACTTTACGTTGTATAGTGCCAAAGCTCTACTAGGGGGAGAAAAGCCTTATTTAGTCCTGCCATTTTGAATCCCTCTAGTTACATCCTAGGGGGATTTTTGCGTAAAAAACAGGGAGTAAGCGATAAAATCTTTCTAAACAAAAGTCATATTTAGTAATTGACGAAAACAAGATTCTATTCATTAGCAAATGTAATATTATGTTTTGTTTTAAATGAGGAGGATATTAAAATGAAAAAAATATTAAAACTCGATTATCTATTGCTCCTCCCTCTATTCATAACATGTACCTTAGGTATTATCATGATGTATAGTGCGAGTTCCATTGTCGCTGTCCAGCATTACGGTTATAACAGTAGACACTTTGTTGATTCTCAATTAACAAAGCTACTTTTAGGAACAATAGGTTTCATAGTTTGTGCTATACTCCCATATGAAATATGGAAAAAACGAATAGTCTCAATCTGTATTATAGTTGGGGGATTTTTTTATTAATTATGGTTTTATGGAAAGGAAAAGTGGTAAATAATGCTCAATCATGGATCTTTGGAATACAGCCAGCTGAATTTCTTAAATTAGGAACAATACTTGTAACAGCCCGTTTTTTTGCATTACGACAAGAACAAGATAAAAATAACTGGAGTGGTATCGGAAAACTTTTAGTTTTTTTAGCTACAATTTTTTTTCTTATCTTTAAACAACCAAATTTAGGATCTGCACTTTTAATATTAGGTATAGGTTTTAGCATATTTCTTTGCTCAGGAATAAATATAAATCTACTAATCAAAAGAACTATCATCAGTTCTATTTTGTGGTTACCTATTTTATATTTCTTGATTCAATATAGTTTGTCAGAAGTTCAAAAGACACGTATTACTACGATTTTCAATCCCTTTCTTGATGCGCAAGGAAATGGATACCAGCTTGTAAATTCTTTTATTTCCATTGGCTCTGGAGGAATCACTGGTCGTGGATTTGGAAATAGCATACAAAAAACAGGTTATCTTCCGGAACCACATACTGATTTTATAATGGCAATAGTTTCTGAAGAACTAGGATTTATTGGTGTATTTATTATATTGGTTGGAGTTTTGACTATAGTACTTCGCTCCTTAAAAATTGCACAATTATGTGTAGATCCATTCGGCAGTTTTATAGCAATTGGTATAGGAAGTATGATTGGTATGCAATCTGTTGTAAATTTAGGTGGTATTACGGGACTATTTCCTCTTACAGGTACTCCATTTCCATTTGTAAGTTTTGGTGGAAGTTCTTTAATGGTCAATTTAATATCGGTAGGAATATTAATTAATATTTCAATTTTTAATAAAATTAAGTTTGATAATCATTATATGTAATTTTTATATTCTAATTAAAAAATTTAAAATCTGACCTCATTAATTAATCTATATTTAAAGAATTTCTAATTTATTTTTAACTGTATAAATATTAATATTTATGTTCCTTTTAATACGAAAAAAGGCAGGCATAAATATATGCTTGCCTTCCGTTCTCATAATCAATTAAACCTAAAACAACGTGAGGTCTAGATACTGTCTTCTACGCCCTATTTTTTACTTTTCTAAAACAATTTCTGCTATTTCATTAGCATATTTTTTAGAGTCAAATTCATCATAGTTACCTAGTACCACAACAGACAAATATTCTTTTGGAAACCGCATGAAGTATGAACGATAACCTGCCCAGCTACCTGAATGTTCCAAGTATCGACAGTTAAAACCTTCTGCAAGCCTTAGCCCAAAAGCATAATCTTCATTATCAATAATTATATCCCCAGTTGAAGAAATTTTCGGACCTATTTCGCTCATTCTTTTAGCAAGATTTTTTCCACCAACGGTACCTGTAGTTAAATTTTCTCCCCATTTTACCAGGTCTTCAACTGTTGTATGAACTGCCCCATCCCCTGTATGTTCCCAAGGGCTTTCATAGATTTTATATGTTCCTTGATCATTCCTCGAATATCCATTAGCAATTGAAATAGTAGTTGGGTAGCAAACCACAATTGTTGTGTCTTTCATGTGTAAAGGATCAAAAATACGTTCCTTTGCAAACTGACGTAGAGACTTGCCACTTACCTTCTCTACCACTAGTGACAATAAAAAATATCCTGTATTGCTATACTCAAATTTTGTTCCAACCGGGAACCTTGCAATTTGATGACTTTTAAGTTGTTCTAGCGATTCTTTTACAGTTAATGTGTCCGTATATTTAATATTTGCTACTTCAGCCAATTCCATATAATCAACTAGTCCACCCGTGTGATGAATTAGGTGTTTCAATGTTACAGGTTCAGCATATGCACCTATAGAAGGGACAAATTTTACAATTGAATCATCTAAACTCAATTTCCTCTCTTGTTCTAAGAGTAATATAGAAAACGCTGTAAATTGTTTAGAAACTGAGGCAATATTAAAAATACTTTTTGTGGTTATAGGTAAATTTTCCTCTATAGAAGCTAAACCAACTGCACCTTTATAAGTTACACCTTTATCAAAACTAGCAATATATGCAAAGCCAGGAGCTTTTGGTGAAAACTTTTTTAATAATTGTTTAATCGATGTATGCGTCTTTTCATTATATGTATTATTCACCTCAATCACATCCCCTTCCCTTTAAATGATTAGAAATATATTTTCCTGTTATCTTTTTCAATTACACATCTTACTTCAACTCAAAACAACATATTTTATATTTGACTACAATCAAGCACCGTCACACTGATTTCTTTAGTTGCTAAATTCTTCTCTTTATAGAAAGCTTGAATCTATTTAGTATTATTATCCCCTGATTTATGGAAATGCCTCTTTCAATTCTAAAACCACTCATGGAAACGGAATAAATATTTTCTAAATTTGATCAATAACATCTAAATCACAGATGTTATTGATCAAAATACCTATTTTGCTTTTAGGTTTAGGACAGATGTACTAGCGAATATGAAAACTATTTACCAGTCCTCTGTGAAGACAGGTTTGAATAAAATATTCATCGACCTTATACCTTGTTTCAATTTCAGTTATAGTCTACAACTGTTATAGTCATCGTCTATAGTGTTTAACTTTTTCGATATAAAAATCCGAATAGCCTTTTTAAACAACTATATTTATAAAAAAGCAGAGGGGTTCCAAATCTTTATTTTTCATTGTAATTTCAAATGTAGTATTAGGTAGTGATGCCCTGCATTATCTGTAAGTTCCCCATTGACTTCAGCTAACTAGTTCAAGTGACAGAGTCAAGAAAGCAATCCTATATCTTTTGCCTTTTGTACGGCTTCTTCTCGATTGTTAACTCCTAGCTTCTCATAGAGATTGGAGGCGTAATTTCTTACCGTTCCGTTTGACAAGTAAAGTGTCGAAGCTATTGTTTTATAACGGCTTCCTTGTGATAATAGCTCCAAAATCTCTAGTTCTCGCTTCGTTAATCCATACTCTTTTCCATCTGATCGTGATTCAAATAATCCTGTTTCTTCATTTTCTTCCCACATTCTATGGAACAAGTCATGATTAATCATCGCGCCTCCACGATAGACTAAACGAATTGATTCAGCTAGTTCACGCCCATCTATGGATTTCAATACATATCCATCCGCACCATTTCGTATGATTTCTTTTGCCCTTTCTGTATCCTGAAAGGTTGACAGAATGAGTACACGAATGTCCGGCCATTTTTTCTTAATCATTTTAGTTGCATGAACCCCATTCAGATTTGGCATCTCTAAATCCATTAATACTACATCTGGTTTTAGTCTCTCACACAATTCCAAAGCCCGTTCTCCATCTTCAGCCATTCCCACTACTTGTAAATCCTCCTGTACATCCAAAATTGTATGAAGACTTTCTCGGATAAAAGAATAATCATCGACAATACAAAGGCGGATTTGGTCATTAGACAGTTGTACTTGTTTCGGTAAAACACATGAAATTAATGTCCCTTCCCCTTTTTTGGAATAAACAATGACTCTTCCTTGTGACTGACTCATACGCTCTTTCATTGCAGTTAATCCAAAGCCATCCTTCCACTCTTCTACCCCACAGCCATTATCCTGTACATCCAATCTTATCTGTTGTGGTTCAAAATGAAGTGACACAATGATTTCTGTGGAATGTCCATGGCGAACAGCATTTGTTAGTGATTCCTGCAAGCTCCGATATAGTGTCATTTTTGATTGTTTGGAGACTATATACTCTTCCCCTATTATTCGAGTACGTACATTTACTTTTGCATGTTTCTTAAATTCCTCTGTCAATTGTTGTAATGTGGCAGCTAAGGGAAGCGATTCTTGTGATAAATCTAATTGGTGTAAATACAGTCTTACTTCTTCCATACTGTTACGGGCCAATTGTAATAATGAATCGAGCTGTTGCTCTCCTTCTTTAGACTTTAATTCCATACGCAATGTTTCCATCCCCATAATAATTGAAGTATAGGAATGCCCCATCGTATCGTGTAAGTCTTTTGAGAGCCTATCACGTTCCTCCAGTAATGTAATCCGCTCAACTTGAGATACGTATTGTTCCAATACATGTTTCTGGTTCCGAATAATTTCACTTTGACGGTAATTAATAGCCAGTAAACGAAAGAAAGAGCCCATAGCAAAAGCTAAACTGAGTTGTAGGATGATTACCCATAAATCTGTCACTTTGGAAAATATCGCAATGAGCAACGGGAACAAAATAATTGTGATAGGACCCGACCAGCGGTAAGATTTATGAACGCTATTTGCCGCAATCATAAAAGTTGGCATTAAAAAAGCAAGATACGCTGACGGAAATAATAAAGTTAAATAGAAACACACTCCGCCAAATAATATTATTTCAGTAAACAAATAATAGCGATAACTGAACATTAAACAAATCCAAGGTACTGAAAATGAAACGACTTCCCAAAGAATTATGATCCAAAGTGGTACTGTCAAATGATCTTGTTGTTGGATAGTCGCTGGTATCAATGATAGCCAAATAATAAAGCGTATACAAAGTAAGGCCCAATCATACCAAAACCATAGTTTCAAAGTCTTAAACAAATTATCACTCCTTTATAGCTTTAAACATGGAACGCGTGTACATTCCAATAATTCGAACCAAGCAGTTTCTAATAAGATTCTGTATCCAGATGAGAATAAAACCAACAATCATGACAGAAATTGCTGTCTCCCATGAATTCACAGCAATGCCCAATAAGTATATATTAAAATATCGAAAAAGTAATGGTGTAACGATACATACTAGCGGCATTACATACAGTAAAACAGCACATATAAGACTCATTATTCCGACAAAAAATTTCTGCATGAGCCAAAAAATAGCCTTCCAGTTGCTATTATTAAGGATTATATCCCTCGCTTTAATCCATTTATCTCCCTCCTCTTTTTTTCTTGGTTCGAATAACTCTATCGATATATCTGTATAAACCTTCGTCTGAATACGCTCATACTGAACAAACGTGTGAGTTGTTTGCAGCACCCAAGCCAACAAGGGAATACCCAAAAAGATAATCGTCATTACTAATGCAAATGTAATGCTGACCAGATAGAAACAAAAGTAAAAAAATCCGGATACAAAGGTAAATAACAAGAAATAAAAATCTTGCAAATTTTTTTGAGCTGATACTTTCGTCATTAAAATTTCTCCTCCTCATTCATTGCTAATACGTTAAAAGCTACTTTTTCAATTCTAAGTATTGTTCTGTCACATACGGTAGTGTCAAAATGTCATGGTTTGTATGACATAACTATCAATACAGCCTTATCCACTCAATTCTTGTTGTCCTTTATAAATGTGACAAAAGTTCACTATCTACTATGACTAACCGCTTGCTAGATATTCATCCTAAATTGAATCATAAAAAAATTGGATGATGGTATCCCATTATCGTTAGGCCAAAATATAACAAGAAATTCAACTTTATAATCTTTTTATGGAAACGATTCGAAGTATAACCTGATACATTTGAAGTTTCTGCATTTAAAGAAGGAACCTATTATGAAATATGATAGGTTCCTTCTTTGTTATATAGGGGAATCATACCTATTCAACAACTTAAGAAATTAATTGTTCCCAAAAACGAAAAAATGAACCAAAATCTCATAAATAACTGTAGAGGAATAAACTTTTCATTATGGGGGCAAATAAAAGTCTTAACTTGATAGCGATGTAGCGATACCCCAGATCCATCCACTTAAGAAATTGTTTTACCCCAAAATATAAAAAACGTTATCCTTTCCTATGATTCTAGAGAAAGAATAACGTTTTTTCATGTTACGGAGAATTTTGTTTTATTAGCTTAATAGCATTCACCACTTTAATTTCAAAAAAATTTAAAAGGAAGTTGTTTTTTTGAACCAGAAAGGTATATTTTAAACTATAAAAACTATGCCAAAATTTATCCGGTTTTCCTTTTTACCTACTTGCTAAATTCAGCAAGTAGAATATTTTTAAAAGGATCAGGACTATTAACTATGCGGTTGTTTAAGTTGATTGCCAATGTATGCTTTCCTCCAAGTGTGCCTCCAGCAAGAGTAATAAAACCTGGAGCGGCACCTGCATGTCCCCATATCGAGACACC
Organism: Bacillus paramycoides; assembly: GCF_038971285.1. Lineage (NCBI taxonomy): Bacteria > Bacillati > Bacillota > Bacilli > Caryophanales > Bacillaceae > Bacillus > Bacillus paramycoides. The sequence goes on along the minus strand of NZ_CP152429.1, from coordinate 333,324 downwards.
CTTTGGAAGTTTAGTTTCATAGATTCCAAGACCATAACCATCAATTCCCGCCATTCCTGTAGGAACTGTAGTAAGCATTTGTTTTAGTTGCTGTTCCTTTAGTAATTTTCCACTAAGCAAGTAAGAGAAAAATTTGTTTAAGTCATCAGCAGTAGAAATTATATCTCCATCGGAGTTACCTGGGTAAGAATAAGTAACGTCTTTTAGCTCCCTTTCTCCGTCATATCTTTCATATCCACGGGCATGATTGGTACCTGGGATAACAGTTGAATTACCAGGTAGGAATGTATTCGACAATTCGAGCGGTTCAACAATCCGATTTTCAACCTCTTCTGCATAGCTATTTCCAGTTACTTTTTCAATAAGGATACCCAATATTACGTATCCCGTGTTTGAATAAGACCAGCCCTTACCTGGGGCAAAATCTGGGGGAAGAGAAATTCCCATCTTTACTAATTCATCGGCCGTATACATTTTTTTTGTATCCATAATATCATAGTCTTTTGACTTTAAGTATTCAGCAATCCCACTTGTATGATTCAATATCTGCCGAATCGTAATCTGGTTACCATCATAGCCGTTTCCTTGAATAACGCCAGGCAACCATTTTTCGATGGAGTCGTCTAGATTCAAGCGGTTCTCTCCAGCCAATTGAAGTAGAACTGTTGCAATAAATGTCTTCGTCACACTGCCAATACGAAAGCGATAATCTGCTTTCATTGGTTTCTTGGTTCTCAGATCTGCTATACCAGCGGCATAACTCCACGTTTTTCCACCCTTATAAATAGTAGCGAGTATTCCAGGGTATCCAAGTTGTAGTGTATCCCGCATTGCTTTCTTGACGGAAGTACGATCTCGTTGAGTATTTGTTTGTAACGAACTAGATACATTTTGATCAGACTCTGCTTTTACAATTGAGCTTGGTGTTGTGTATATTAGGGAACTTCCAGCTATTAAAAGGGTCAGACTTGCACTCGTAATTTGCCTACTTGTTTTCATAAGATTCTCCCGCTCCTCTATTCATATTGTGTAGATGGTTATTAGCTGTTTCATACTAAGCACACAGCTATCATCTCTATTAAAAGTTCAATATTACATTTGTAATTATCTTGCTAATTATTTTTTTACAAATGCCATTGTATTCTAACAAACGATAAATTCCTCTTTTTCCACATGTATGTTAATCCTAGAAGAACCACTCTTATTACTGGTTTGTTTTTCATAAATAAATCATACCTGTTTCCCCTTTCATGCCTCATTATATTTTTTAACATACACAATGTAGATCTCCCCTCCTTATTTATTGTTAATGCGTTAAAAACTGCTCCTTGATTCTAAATGTTTTTCTGTCACACACGGTAGTGTCAAAATGTCATGATTTTTATGACATAACTATTAATACAGCCTTATCCACTCAATTTTTGTTCTCCTTTATAAATATGACAAAAACTCACTACCTACTATGGCTGGCCTCTTGCTACACTCTGTTCATGCGCTAATAAAAAAACAAATCAATTAAAGGAGCGTACAAAAATGAAACAAGCAATTAACAAACTGGGGATTGTTGCAGTTCTTCTTTCTTCTTCAACAATGATTTCTGCGTGTTCCCAACAATTATTAGAAGCTGAAAAATCAAAACCATTAGCATCCTCGACTAATATTCAAATGATGGAAGGACCTAATAATAAAAAAGAAATAGAATCTTTTGCTGATCCGTTATTTGAAGAAAAAATGAAGAAGTATAATGTGAACGGTTCTAGTTTGGTCGTCGTTCATGATGGAAAGGTCGTTGTCAATAAAGGGTATGGATATGCCGATAAAGAAAAGAAAATCCCCGTCACTAAGGACACGGTCTTTCAAATCGCTTCAGTCTCAAAAACTTTTACTGCTTTGGCTGTGATGCAGCAAGTCGAAAAAGGAAAGCTTAAACTAGATCAAGACGTACAAAAATATCTTGGTGGATTACAAATCCCTAATCAAACAGAGAAACCTCTCACCCTGTTTGATATGCTAACTTATACTAGCGGGGTAGATTTTCCGGACCTCACAAATATAACTGGACCTGAATACGTTCATAATAGTATACCAATGAAAGAATTTTTCTCTAAACATATGCCAACGGTGATACGGCCACCAGGGGAAGCTTATACGTATGACAACGTCTCATTTGCGCTCGCAGGGTTTGCAGTAGAGAATGCTACTAACACCCCTTTCTCAAAATATATGGAAAAAAATATTTTCAAACCATTAGATATGAAATCTACGAGTATGAGCTTTACGCCTGACCTTCTCGAAAGAATGGCTACACATTATGGTCCCACTGGTGATCCGATTCCAACAAGTGGGAGTGGTTTAAGGGATACACCACAAGGAGGCATTTTATCTACTGCGGAAGACATGTCAAAATACATGATTATGCAACTACAGAAAGGAACGTTTAAAGACAAAGAAATTGTAAGTAAAAAAAGCATAGATATGATGCATGCCTATCAAGTTTTTGATGATAAGACAATTCCTGTTGCGACAATTGGATTTGAAACGCCTTTTAATGAATTTGCTAATGGTCAACATGTTGTAATGAAAGGAGGAAGTATGCCTGGACATCAATCACTGCTGATTTTAGTGCCTGAACAAAAAACAGCATTCTTCATGTCTTACAATAATGATTCAATGATGAGTATAGACATATATGAAGCTCTAATGGATCACTATTTCCCTGCTAAGAAGAATGAAGTAAAAACAAGCTATCTCCCGTTAGAGGAAAAAGAGGCTCATAAATACTTGGGTTTATTCCAAAATACACGTTTCGCTACCATTCGCACTCATTTTACTTATGAAAATGGGAATTTGATCATGAAGGGTGGTACAACGGGAAAACAAGTTCTTAAAATGATTCATCCGTTATTATTTGAGGATTCAGAAGGTAATAAAGTCGCTTTCAAAAAAAATTCGGCTGGAGAAATTGCATATTTTCATTACAACTCTCCTAAAAGCTATGATTTTGTAGCAGATGCTCAGAGAATTAACAACAAACCACCTTTTGATGACGTGCCATCAAAGAGTAAATATAGAAGTCACATTGATAATCTTCATGCTCTAAATATTATGGGTGCTAAAACAGATAATCTATTTAATCCGATGGACACCATGACACAAGGAGAATTTGCGGATACGCTGTTGCTTGCTCACGGATGGAACGGTTTTCCAGACGAATCCAAGGAGGCAAGGGGAAAAATGATGAATGGAATTCCAGAGTATAACCCTGCTACTCCGATTACCCGACAGGTCGCAGCAACCATGATTCAAAACGTAAAGCAAATTCAAGACCTGAAAATGATTCAAACTGATAAAGTTAGTAAAGTTAAATTACTTGATGCCGCAGATGATTGGGCAGTTCAATCTATTCAAGCACTTGCCTCCCAAGGAATTCTAGACCCTGATACTTCCATCAATGCTGACGGATCCTTTATATTCCGTCCGAAAGATGTGTTACTGCGTCAAGAAGCAGGTGCCTTACTGGATTTAGCTTTTGGCTATTATGCATTGCCTATTAAACGACAGTAGATATTTATTCTAATTTAAATAGTAAAAAATGGGATGCTAGTATCTTATCAATATCAAGCTAACAAATGCAACAGATCCAGTGTATTTTAGCATACTTGTAACTATAGTAGTATCAATAAAATGTAGATTAGATTACAAATTGTGGATATGAATATTACATGTCTTTTTTTCAATTGAATATCGACAGTGAAAATATTCGCAACCATCTGCTGTATTGTTTAGAAAAAATAAAAAAGAGATCCGATAGGTTCTTTTGTCATAATTGATTCCACAATGCATATATTTAGTATGATAAGCGTTTTTTGGAGGTGACGTATGTCAGAAGAAAAAGATTTACAAGGTGCGGCATTAGACCCAAGCTTACTCGGTCCGACACTTCCACCTATTCCACCATTTACTTTGCCTACAGGACCAACGGGACCTACAGGAGTAGCCGGAATAACAGGCCCCACGGGACCAACGGGACCTACAGGAGTAACCGGAATAACAGGCCCCACGGGACCAACGGGACCTACAGGAGTAACCGGAATAACAGGCCCCACAGGACCAACGGGTCCAACTGGATTAAACGTAATTGAATCTGCATTTAGAGCTTCTAAACAAGGGCCACTAGAGGCACAAGCATATACCGCAGGGGATGATTTAGTTCTTACATTTAATAATGAACAATTTGATTTTGGAAATGAATTTGACAGTGTTTCAACATTCCAACCAAATCAAGACGGAGTATATTCATTAGCAGCAGGTGTAAGATTTAGCCCTAGTAGTACATTAGTTAGTTATGGGTTTTCATTCAATATTTTTCTTAACAATGTTGAAGTTATAGTTGCAACTAATGATGTGGATTTTTTTGCCGACTTACTTGTGAATATTTCCACTATATATGGATTAAAAGCAGGAGACAGTGTGCAAGTTATATTTCGTGCTACTACAAATGGAAGTATTGTGGGCAATCAATTTAATCCAACATTCTTTGCGGCATCAAGATTTCCTTTTACAAGCCCGATTTCATAAACTTATTATTGTGTATGAAACAAGAGAGCCAAATGGCTCTCTTGTCATATTTGGGGTATCACCACATCCATCAACTTAAGAAAAGTAAACACCCCAAAAACAAAAAATTGACTTCTCAAAAAAACTAACTGTAGAGAAAGAAAAATTTCATTTAGTGGGTACTTCAAAACCTTAGCTTGATGGTGCTACCCCATCACCATCAAGCTAAGAAAATACAACTACTCCCAAAAAGAAATTTAGTGCTAACTTGTATTAAAAAAGCCCATTTTTTTATTTTTGGATGTTATAAAACCTTTAAGTTGATGGGCATAGGGTAGCGCCAACAAAACGCGAATTTCGTACGCTAAGCAATTTTTCACATAGAAAAAGCCGAATTCCTGTAAGCTAAGGGGGAATCAGTTTTTTACTGTTAATTTGTTTATAGTGGTCGAAAGAAGATTATAGAAAAGAGCGGCTGAAAGGTTATAGGTATGAGTTGAAGTTGTTGTAAAGACCTTCATACATTCTCCACTGACTAACGTGACCTAATTGATACTACGAAATACAAAAACATCCTGCATGTTTGAACCATGCAGGATGTTTTCTAGTCTTTGTTTTTCATAATGTAAGAAACCAGACGAAGGATCTCCAGGTATAACCATACTAATGTCATCATAAGCCCTACTGCGCTGTACCATTCCATATACTTTGGTGCTCCACTATGAGTACCATGTTCAATTGAATCAAAATCTAGTAATAAATCTAATGCAGCAACAACAATTACAATTGCACTTATGATAATACTAATTGTCCCACCTTGATGAATATATGGAACAGTCACCCCTAAGATGCTCAATAAGAAAACAATAAAATACATAATAAAAATTCCAAGTGTTGCAACCGTTACAACCGCACGAAACTTTTTAGTTACTTTTACTATTCGAGTTGCGTATAACACTAACATTGCAAATAAAATCGAAATTGTTAGTAATACGGCAGTTAAAGCGATAGAATCACCAAAGCGCATTGTATAATATGCTGAAATACTTCCTAATAAACCCCTTGTAATATTGCGTAAATCGGTGCGCAAATTGGGGATATGCGCGGAATGAATATAACTACAAAAGCGACAATTAGAGTAACTATTATAATTCCAATTAACACGGGTATTTTCATTGTCCCTTGTGTCATCTGTACGTAGGAATAGACAGACGCTGCAAGAAGTAAGATAAGCATAATAAATGTTTTTACTATCGTTCCGCCAATAGTCATCGTAGAAGCATTTGTCTTCTCTTTATGAAATTTGTCTTTTTTTAATATTGGATTAGATGTTTTCATTATTTCCTCCTAAAATGTATTTTGCGTTTAAAGTGAATTTTTATATCTCTAATTTCTTATTGATAATGCGACCTGTAATCGCTACGAGTACAATTATTAACAAGCAAGTAAAACATAGACCCAAAATAGTGAAATCTTCAATAGGGTAAAATGATGTATCAAAAAAATCATTCTTATCCATGAACCTAGAACTTTTAATAGTAACTGCATATTTCTCTAAATTACTTAACACATTCATTACTATTGTTTGTATTGTTGAAAAGATAGCAACAAAAATAATGAATAAAATTATTTTACTCATCCATGACTTCACTGGAAACAGCCTTATAATGGCTATGGTAAAATAACAAGAAATAAGGATACTCATGAAATCGATTCCCCATAAAAGAAAAGCAAATATGTGTTGGAAGATTCCGTAACTATACAACTTGTGATATTCTTGTCGAAATTCTCCGGTTACTTCCCCACCATAAAGACTGGGATTATAACCAATTACTTTTCCATCATAAAGACTTTGTGAAAAATAATATGAAAAAATTAAGCCTATACCTAATAAAATAATAAACATTAATGTAAAAAATAATAAATTCGCATATATATATTTTCGGGTTGGGATGGCTGTATAACGAATCATAGAATTTTTTAATATTTTATTGAAAGAAGGCAGCGCTATTAGAAGAAGTAAAAATGCAGCTATACCAATTATTATTAGGTATATGAGTAATGCTAAATCCTTTATAAACGGAGGTAGTACCCTTGAGAGTCCTATCGTACTAAATAAAAGAAGTAAAGAAATAATAATAAAACCAGAATAAAAGACTGCTATTTTTTTTCTATTGCACTTATATAAATAGAAAAAAAGTGGGTTCATTGCTCAAACACCTCCCTAAACAACTCATGTACCGCTTTCCCGTGATGAAAACGAATTTCCTCTACGTTTTCATGTAATACAATAGTTCCGTCTTTTAAAAAGATTACTTCATCAAATATATTTTCGATTTCTTCTATTAAATGAGTTGAAATGAGAATGGTACAATCTTCTCGGTAAAATTTAAGAATTAAATCTAGTACATGTTTTCTAGAAACAAGATCAATTCCACCCAATGGCTCATCTAATATATATAACTTTGCTTTCCTGGAGAAAGTTAAGATAAGTTGTAATTTTTCCACTCCACCTTTTGATAAAGCAACTATATGCTCTTCTAATGGCATTTTAAACTCAGCTATTAAGTCCATTGCTTGATGAAAATCAAAATCACTATAAAAATCCTGATAGAAAACTACAGCATCTTTTATCGTCATCCACTCGTCAAAAACAGGACTATCAGGCATAAATGAAACAGTTTTCTTTGTTTCTATTCCTACCTTCTGACCTTCAATTGTGATAGTTCCTTTAGAAGGATAACGCAAACCAGCAATCATTTTTAATAATGTCGTTTTTCCGCTACCATTATCACCAACAAGACCAATAATTTTCCCTTCAGAAATTGTTGCACTTAAATCTTGAAGCACTGTTTTTAAGTTATATCTTTTCCACAGATTTTCAATTTGTAATAACTCTGTCATTCGTTTTCCTTCCTTTTCTTTTCTAATGAAGAATGGAGAATTGGAAGAATTTCTTCGTTCGTAAATCCTAAATTGTCCATTCCATTTATAAAATTATCAAGCAACTCTGTTGCCATTTCTTTGCGTAGTTCAGTAATCTTTTCTCCTTCACTCGTTACAAATCTCCCTGTTCCCCTTCGTGTCACAGCAATACCTTCTCGTTCTAGCTCTTGAAATGTGCGTTGAATCGTATTGGGATTCACTTGTAATTCACTGGCTAGTTCACGTACAGCTGGGATTTTATCACCCGGTGCTAAACGACCTGTTACAATTTCCTTTTTTATGTATTCCATTACCTGTATATAAATTGGGATATTAGGAGAAAACTCAATTTCCATTTCTCCCCTCCTCAGTATTAGTGTACTAGATGAATAATACACTAATACTGATTGTGTGTAAATGGTAATTTTTCCAAACTATATATAATAAATAAAAGATGATATCTGAAAGAAATATGGCCAAAACCCAGTTCTTAAACTCATTACTAAAAACAAAATCCCATAACAAACATTAAATGTCGTTTATGAAAATTTGTTAACATACGGTAAAACCCAGTTTTTTAACTTAGAAATTCCTTAGCATACGAAGTTCACGTTTAGTTGGCGAGACCTCATTATTAATTCGCCTATTAATTTAAATGTAGCTCTGTTAATCTCGAAATACAATTTACCAACTCTGAATTTTATTTTCATCTGCCTCACTCTCTTTTTTGATTTGATAAATCATTTTAGTTAATCGGACACGTAAATATAATTTTTAAGCTGTTCGAGTGTTTTTATGTAAAAGTAGCAATTGTTCATAACAACCAAAATAACAGTGTTTTGAATGTATACCTTTTTGGATGTTTATTCGATATTCAAAATTAACAAAAAATAAATTATAATAAAAATATGATGGTTATCCTTTTGTTTTTGGATTTTAGATACAAAAAAAAGAATCCTTAATAGCTTAAGGATTCTGCAACAGAAAAGAACAAATATATAATAATAAAAAGAATTACTTATATTATAATTTAAAAAATAAGACAAATACATTGAGAAAATTCGGAACGAATTGAATATTTCTATACGCTTATTTATAATTGATTAAGAGCTGGAGTAGTAATCTGTCATCTGTTCCTTTTTTAAAGAAGATTGATCTCAATCTTCTATTTTTTTGTGTTTTTTCCACTTCCCTCGAAAAAAGGAAAAAGAATTACTTAAGAATTGTGGAAATAGCTTGCTTATAGACTAGTTGTTGCTTACCATGAACGATCATAAGAACGGTAAATTTATCGGTTGCAAGGATCTGCCCACGTAAGGGAACCCCATTCTTTAAAAATATAGTGATATCCCCTTTTTTCTCTTTTAATTGTTCATACATATCTTCTTGTAAGTTATACATGAAATGCGCCTCCTATTTTTATCTACTTTTCTTTTAATACTTGCTACTATACAACAATCGTATCACATTTAAATTTAAATACCGCTCTAGGTACATATTTCGCAAGAAATCTATCAAAAATATAAACAAAATGTCCATTTTACATGAAGAGGTACTGCCAACACTTCGGAAAGACCCACGCTAAGGATTTTTGAACCATTTTAACGCTAATTAAAATTGTGTTGTATTAGGCGCTAGTTAAATTTAAAAGATATCATTAAAATAAGGTATAATGTAGATTTTAATTTTTTAATGGAGGAAAAATTATGGAACGAGTCGATGTAGTATATGCACTTATTTATGATGATACAAACAGAAAAATTCTTATGGTCGGAAACAAACGTGAAAATGCTAGTGAATGGAGCCTCCCAGGAGGGGCAAGAGAAAGTGGAGAAACCTTAGAACAGGCAGTTATCCGTGAGACATTTGAAGAAACAGGGTTAACGGTTGAAATTAAAGATGTATTTGCTATTAATGAAAAGTTTTTTCCACATGCACATGCTGTAATATTCACCTTTGTAGCTAGAATAGTCGGAGGCGAAATATCTATTCAAGACAAAAATGAAATTACTGATATTAGTTGGATAAACATAAAAGAAGCTGAAGAAATTATCTTTTACTTTCCTGATGGCGTTCATAATTTATTAGAAAAAGGACTAGTAGCTCCTTACTACTTCCAAACTAAGTAGAACAAAAAGAGCGATTAAATAGTTTAAAACATTTAGAAAGCTAATTCTATCTATATATGGAGTAGCACCACATGCCCATCAAGCTAATATTTTGCAGTACTCCCAAAATAAAATTTTTATCTCTTGATAGTTAATTATGTAAGTTCGGCTCGTATTGAAACAACTGATATCTCAATTTGATGATTATATGGCGGTACCTCATATCTACCAACTTAAGAATACTAACTTCCTCTAAGTGTAAAAATCATTATTACTTTTAAACAAGCTAGATTATTAGAATAGAAGACGTTTTTTCTTTACGGTTCATAATCAAATTATTCTCCCATTAAAAAGCCCTTAAAGTAGATTTTTTCTCAATACCTATTTTTTTCTAATAAATGTATATTTTATACAGATGATATCTTAATTCATCTAAAATATTTATTAAAAAAACAGGAATGAGAAAGGATTGATTTATATGAATAGAAAAAAGAACGTCAGGTTACAAAAGCCAATAAAGGTGCTTGCGTCATCCGCTATTTTGACAACTGCGTTATTTACACCTATTATGACAAACCATCTAAGTGTATATGCTGAAACAGCTTCTGTACAAATTGCAACGCAATATGAACAAAGAGAGTTTGACTTGCCAGGTACAGGAAGTTTTTGGGATGACGCAAAAAGAGAAAAAAGAGGTGAGCAAAAAAATTATATGCCAACAGGAATTTATGTAAAACCTAATGAGCAGGTTACTATTACAGTATCAGGAACGCAAAAGATTAGAGCCATTATTGGCACACATCAATATGATAAAGAATGGGGAAAAGAAATTGACCTTTCTCCTGGCTCTAATACCATCTCTTCTCCAAACGGTGGCGTATTAGGATTTGATAATTATCAAAGTACAGGAACAGTTAAGGTGCAGGTAACACAAGGCGGTAGTCCTATTCCATTCTTTGAATTAGGGAAACACACGAAAGAAGACTGGATTGCCATGATGAATAAATATCCAAATGCACATGCGGTACAATTGAAATCAGAACGAGCAGTACTAACTGTAACTCGTGATAGTGCCAATAAATATATTGTAAATCAAGATCCTGTTCCTCTATTAAATAAATATGATGAAATGATTCGGGCACAAGATAGGATATCGGGGTTATCTGAAACAAATCCTAATCCTTTACATCGTTCAACTCGTCGTATATGGGCCTTTGTAGAAAATCCTAACGCACAAAGTTGGGGCATGTATGCAAGTTGGGATGGAGCTGTCTTTACGACTGCTGGTGAAGCAATCAAAAGTACTTTAAATGTAAATGAGTTTGGATGGGGACAAATGCATGAAGCGGGACATGCAAGACAACAATATCCATGGACGTGGAATGATGTGAGAGGTATGGGTGAAGTAACTGTTAATCTATATTCTTTAGCTGCATTCAAGAAAATATACCCAAATAAACCAACACGTTTAGATACAGAGGGAGATTATAATAGAGCTTTTGCTTATTTAAAACAAACGAATAAAGAATATAAAAATATTGATGACCTGTTTGTAAAACTTGTTATGCTTTGGCAGCTTCATTTGGCATATGGGGATGATTTTTATCCAAATCTTCACAAATTATATCGTGAGATACCAGAAGATCAAATTCCAAAAACAGACGAAGATAAAATACAAGCTTTTATTTACAATACATCGAAAATAGCAAAACAAAATTTACTTCCATTTTTTGATCAGTGGGGATTGAAGGCAACCCAAGAAACGAGACAAAAAGTAGAATCTTTAAATAACCCAACATTAGTTGCACCTATATGGGAAGCAACGGATGCTAAACCTGTTAAACCACTTGCTGTATTGTCTAAAAAAATAATGAAGGCAAGTGCAAATAGTGAGGAAGCAACGGCTTCAGCTAGTAAGGCGATAGATGGAAAAACAGATACATTTTGGCATAGTAGTTGGACACCAAATCAATATCCGTACAATTTGACACTAGAACTTGGCGATACACGTACCATTTCACAATTGGCATATCTTCCAAGGCAAGATGGTTCAGAAAATGGCCGTATTTTAACTTACAATATTTACACGAGTGTAGATGGCGTTAAGTATGACAAAATATCATCAGGAATATGGGAAAATAATAGCAATAAGAAAACGGCAACATTCGCCCCAGTTACTGCAAAATATATGAAGGTAGAAGTAACGAATGGACAGAATGGATTTGCTTCAGCAGCTGAAGTAGATATTTTGGGATATTAAATATTATTTATAGAAACGGCTGAGATTCTTCAATTGTTTGAGAGACATTAAACATCAACATCAAGCTAACAAAGTGTATCCGTAAAGCAAAAAAACGCTATTCTTTTTGTAGAAATATACAGGAAGGCTGACGTTTTTTATGAATCTTTTGATTCAAAGTGAACTACAATTATTTGCTGAAGAATTACATGAACATCTTACTCCTTCATTTTTAGAAAACTTTGCTAGAGAACTAAGATTTATACAACAGAAACGTGAATTTCCAGGTAATGATTTAGCTATTATCTGTGTCTGAATTAGTCAATGGGTAGCGAGTGATTCATTAGTACGACTGTGTAGCCAACTTCATGCTGTTACATATCTATTATGGCGGCAGCTTTAGAATTACAAAATAATGAATGTTAATTTCACTAATAATAATATTTTTGGTATGATCAATGTATAATAAAAATATAACTCATGTAATAGTTTAAGCGGTATACTTAACCAACGGCCGCTTAGCTAATGAGTTATACCCCTTAGAAAAGGTACCTTGCAGCAGGGGTACCTTTTCTTTTATTTTTAGTGGTAAATTATTTTAAATAGAAGCTATATAGTTAAAAAGTATAATGATTAAATTGTAATTGAAGTGAAGTATGTATCCCATATGAATATTTTTAAATATTAGAAAGAAAATCATTTGAGCGATAGCTGGTATTCCAATGATAGTTAAACATTGTACCCAATTATAGTTATACGTAGAGAGATGGAGTAATCCAAATGAGCATCCAGACAATATTAAAGAGGCTGTAATAGAGGCTATGGGGATTATTTTGAAGGAGCGTATGATCTTATGCCAAAAGAACAATATAGATACAAACATAATGTTTTCTCCGATTAATTGAATTACAATCCCAGGCGTTTTGTGAAGCATATTAGTAATCCCTTCATTCCCAATAGGATTAGATGTTCCTTTGAATGTTGTAAAAGATATTAGTACGGCTAAAAATGATAACATAATAGCATAAATAATGAAAGCACAGAAAAAAGAAATTTTTAGCTGCTGGAAAGTGATTTTTTTAGAAAACAAGGATCTTTGATCTCGCATTATAAATAGGAAAACTAGTGAAATAGGAAAAGAAAAATAAACGGATTTAATTATGTATTGCATTAGTAGATCTAATTCATTTATATAATTAAGCGTAAATGAAGGGAAAGGTATATAAACTGTAATAATACAAAATATGACAAGTATTAGAAACTGCAGATACGTTTTAGTTTGCACTAAGCAATCTAAATATGTGTTGGCAGCACTTAATGCGTTTAAGGTCTGCTTAAACTCTTTAAAAACTGCGTTCATAAAACTCCTCCATTTGTATAAAAGTAAATGTTTTTAATCCACCATCTTATGTGCCATTCTTCCCTAATTGTATTAAATCGAATCTTATCTCTACACACATTATAAAATTTCACGTATCGTATTTATTAATTATATTTTAAATATAGTCACCAAGGGGATTTCTATGTCAAAAGAAAAAGCATCCCTCTGGATGCCCACTTACCCTATTTATTAATTAAATACAATTTTATCATGATGCTATAAGGGATATTTCTAAAGGATAAATTAAAAATTATTTCTTCATTCTCTCTTCAACCCATCTAATAAAACTAGTACTTAGTTGCTGTTCTTGCAACCAATCTTGTAGCTTTCTATATTCATACCAATATGTTTCCCTCTTCTCTTTTACAGACTCCAATTGGTTCAATTTAGTTGTAAAATATATAAATTGCTCTTCAGTATATGCAGCCATACTTTTCACTTCCTTTTTTGTTCAGTTTAATGTTACTTAATATATGGTTTTGCAATATCTAATCTAGTTAAAGTAAAGCATGAATCCTTTATGTTAAGTAATAATACAATTGTTTAATTACAAATAAAATTGTTACATTTACAATAAAGGTGTTTAAAAATGTCAGTCATTTTATTCGGTTAAAGGGACATTTTCTTGAATAATAGAAAGGAATATCCATAAGTAAATCGAAGTTAATTCAGAGCTATTATTTAGTATAGCGTCGGAACGTACTACTCAACATTAAGGAGGAAATCGATTATGAGTGACACACAGACATTACGAGGATTAACCACAGTCAGTTTTTGGACGGATGATCTAGCAGCGGCAAAGAAGTGGTACGCCGAACTGTTGGGCATCGAACCTTACTTCGAACGTCCAGGATATACCGAGTTTCGTCTTGGCGATTACCAGCACGAGCTGGGGCTGATTGATAGCCGCTATGCGCCCGATGGTCCAGCGACCGGACCGGCCGGTGCTGTAGTGTACTGGCACGTCGATAATGTAACAGCAACTTTCAAAAATCTGCTGTCTATGGGAGCAAAAGAATACGAGGCACCCACAGAGCGTGGCGAGGGTTTTATTACTGCTTCCGTGGTCGATCCCTTTGGGAACATCTTAGGGATTATGTACAATCAGCATTATTTAGAGGTTCTGGGTTCGACTAGAAAAACGTAACTTCACAGTTCACCGAGGCTTGGTAAGTTGCACTGTGGAGGATAGCGATTATTTATGCAGATATGCAGTTGCAGCTGTCTCGAGTTATGTGATGCTTACCTCAATTGTTCGAAATTCTGCTACTACTCTGGAGACGAAAAGAACAAGAAAAGTGAGAAGGGTTTCACGAGGTAATAGTAAAGGACTATTTTAGAATAGAGCACGTTTGTACAATAACACTTAGATTTAAACAACTTTATTGTTGCATTTTTAAGTGTAGTAAAGTATTTCACATCAAAAATTAAAAGACTTTATTTTAACGCCTTCTTAAAGTCAGAACGGGGTTATACGTGTTTTAGATATTAAAATTAAATAACGTTATTGTCATTTTACATCTATTCCAATAGAAAAAGCACCCAACTGGATGCTTCATTTCTTATTAATGTTACGAATCAATAACATTATGTTATTTTTTGTTGAACAAAGGAAAAAGCCCTCGATTGGGTTTTTTATTCTATGGGGTACCGCCCCATATAGAAAATAAGATTGATGTCTATCTTGATTCTATTGAAGTATGCAATGCTTTCGGTATACGTGATATAAAACTAAGAATCTTATAAAATAAAAAAGAGATGTAGAATAATCTACATCTTTTTTTGTGTCTTACATACCCAAAAACTTTTGGATAAGCTCGACGATGATGGGAGTTCCCATCATCGGGGCAAAGTCGAAATTGAATTCAAACTCTTTGCCGCCTTCCGGAGTTTTCTTAAACTTAAGTTTAAGCAACTGATTTCACCTCACAATCTTGGCTTAGCTTACATCCATAAGTACACAACTTACAGCCATTGGATTGCCTCCTTTAAAGTGATTATCAGTATCTCTGCTCTCACAGACTATTCCTAGTCCAAATAAATTATCTCATAATAACCATTATTTCACAACGAATATTATCAAATTATGGATATACTTTTCTATATAAAAATTATATAACAAAAACAGCCAATGAAGACTGTTAATTACTAGGACCTATTACTTCTACTTTTCCATCATCCCAAATAAGGATTTCTTGGAAAGAGTCAGTGAAACCTTTAGTCTCAGGAGCCCAGGGTGGAAAGAGTACAGATTTATTTCGTTCCTTCCATTCTTGCATTTTATCGTATGTTTCTCTATCAAGAACGTAATTGTAAGAATATAACGGTTCTCCATCGTTCATTCTCTCCGATAAAAAGAAGAAGTCTTCTCCATACTTTTCTTTAAGCCACTTCTCTGCTTCTTCTCGATTTTCGAACTTTGGATAGCTTTTAAACTCTTTGTAACTAATACGATTATTCATCATACATATCCCCTTTTTGACGAGTTTCTTCTATTATATAGTGTTTTCTTATAAACCACCAAATGCTTCGAAGCCGTGCATCATTGTATCTTCATCAATTCCAATGTACCTCATAGTGATTGGTGGTGATGAATGATTAAAAACTGTCTGAAGTAATGCAACATCTTTGGTTCTATTGTAGGTTTAGTTGTTCTTGTTATCCCCTTATTTATCGATCAATATCACTGGTTACTTAAAGAGCTGACTTCATTAATTATAAATATTTAATAAACTAATAAAAAAATAATAAAATATAACAACGACATGTTGAACAGCTCTAAATCTACTTGTAATGGATTATTTTCAGTTCACCTCTTATTGTATTACCTCATTGAATAAAATCTCTTATAAAGGAATCTGAAAGGTCGTTTTTAAGTAATAAAAACTAATTTTCAGATTTTGTGTAAATAAAAGGAAAAAGGATCCGTTTTATGGATCCTTTTTCCTTTTATTATTTTAACTTAATGTAATCTGTGTTGTCCTGATAATTGTTCCTCAGCCATTCGAACTAAGCGCTTTGTAATTTCTCCACCGACAGACCCATTTGCACGTGATGATGTATCAGGCCCTAGTGTGACTCCTAATTCACGGGCAATTTCATACTTCATTTGCTTAATAGCACTTGCTGCAGCAGAAATAAGAATTTCATTTGTATTACTTTCGTGTCTTTGAATATTCATAATTGCACCTCCACTATATTTGTATATAACATGTGCTTAATTATGATATTTATACGTAAGTAGACTATTTTTTTCTAGTATTTTTAGGAGAATTCTTTTTCGTTCTCTCTTTCCCGTATTCAACTAACTGAATTTGAAACACATCTGAATCCTGAATTCCTAACACATTCATTTCTTCTCTAAATGAACGCCAGGACTCTACCTTTATTGATTTTTCTTGGCCATTTCTTAATGTGTAGATTCTTGAGTTATTCTATAATCAACCCCTCCTCACACGTTCAATAATGTGCATTTAATTATGTAAAAAAGACATAATTAAACCGTTTTTCAAATTAACATTTCACACCAACATATCCGCAAAGGAGGTACCCACATTATTCTTCCGCTTCATATGTTTCTCTAAATAGATTTTTGTGGTTTGGATATTTTCGTGACCCAGTGTTTGCATTAAATGATATAGATCCGCATTTCCTTGTTCAACTGCCATGATTGCAAAAGCATGACGAAATGTATGCGCCGTTACAGGATTTTCACGATACTGTAGAAACTCTAGATTTGTCTTTTTTATCATATCTGTTACCTGGTTTGATAACGTTTTTGAATTATAAAAGTTCCCTCTTTGATTTACAAATAAAGGACTTTCATCTCCTCGATCCAATACAGTTTGGAATCCTCTTCTCCGTCTCATTTCACAAATACATTGGAATAAATGTTCAGAAATGAAAAGTTCACGTACTTTATCCCCTTTACCCTTAACTCTTAACCAATACTTTCCGTCATAATGTAAATCTTTTACCCTTGTTGTACATAATTCTTGAATTCTTGCACCGGTACTTGCTAGAGCTAGTAAGATTGTATAGTTTACTAAATGCCCTCTTTCTTTATAAAATCCTAAAATTTTCATAACTTCATCATAAGATAGATCCCGATTCGGCCGATCCTGTTCATTTACATTTGCACGCTGCAGTTCTTCATGAAGAGGTTTTTCGATATAAGCAAATACATGAAGATGTTTTAAAAACGAACGAATAAGTACTGTTTTCTTTGCAAGTGTTGCGACCGCGTACGTATCTCCATTTCTACCGTTCTCTACCTGCTTCAACCAAGCATTATATTTACGAATATGCCAAGGCTGTAATGTTTTTAACAGAGAGTCATTTTGTTGTAATTCTTCCCCATTCAATTCAAATTCTTCTGCATGCTGAACCATGCACTGACAAAATGACAAGATTTCGGACACATAACTCTTTTTCGTATCCTCTTTTCTATTCTTCTTTTCATCCATATCTTTTTGTAAATGTACAAAATGATAAATGACTTCTATATCACTTAAATACGTATATTTACTCTTTCCCTCTTTTTCTGCAACTTCCATCTTCTCTTCCACTTTATCTATATAACGATTGTTATGCAGAAATGGAATGATCCCACTTATATTCTCTACATATGTATCCATATACTTACTTTGATTGTTTATACTAGGTACATTTTCCTTTATATTGTTATTACCCATAATTCGAATTCACCTCTCCTATTGAAGATTACGAATATAATTCTCTTTATTAACTATACTTATTATTTTATTTTACTTCTATCCATTATACAAATAATAAATCACTTTCTTTCTGTAAGAATGCACCATTCTTCTCTATTTATCTATACTTATATTTTTTTATAATTTATTAGCAAATAGATATAGTTTAATTATTTCTAATTAACATTAAATTTAATTTTATAATAAAATCAACTATAAATACCTATTAAAATATAAAACAAATTAAAACTATTTATAAATTGTAAATATGTATAAGAACTTTAATAAATTCTATTTCTTATTTTAAATATAAATCATATTCTGATATGATATATACATAACTAAAATACTAGCAAACGATAGTTATGGAGGTGTCCTTTCATGACACAAGATTTATTGTTCATTACAAAACCTACTGTAACGACAAAAGAGGCAGCCGACTTATTAGGAGTAACGGTACAAACAATTTTAAAAAAAGAAAAAGATGGATTAATAGAATGTGTATATAAAGATAACTGGAAGCAATTCGGTAGTAAGATTTTCTATTTAGAGGACATTGAACGTTTAAAAAATAAAAATGAGGTTAAAGGCCTTAGCACGAAAGAAGTAGCTGAAATTCTTAATGTTGCACCATCTACTATCTTTACATACATCAAATCTGGAAAATTACCCGCGAAAATGGTAGAAAAACGAGGAAAACAAGTATATCTTATCGATGAAGAAGAGCTAGAGATTTTTATGCTTGATTATGAAAAAACTAAAACAAAAGAGCGAAAAACATTCATTACTAAGATTCAACAAGAAGAGATATATTTATATCAATTATTAACACATCAACATACCGGAAAAACAGCTAGAGTAATAGAAATCAATGGAGCAGACGGCAAGATTCTTACAGAAGACGAAGAAATTTTCCCTCTATCCACTTATAAGGAACATGATTACTCCTTTGAACCTTTCCTTAAACAAGCTGTAATTACCAAACGAGGTTATTTATCTTTTTCATTTAAAAAACCTCAGCTATTTAATTCCATCACTTATAATCTAATAAACTTATTTTATAAAGAACTAGGTGTCACAAATATGCGATTAGGTATTTCATCTGATACTATCAGATTAGAAATTAAGCCTTTCGTATTACAAGTAGATCCACTACAATTTCAAGAAGAGGTTAAATACTTACATTCTCATATGAAATCCGGCACGATACTTCCTCATGTAGAGGGTATTTACTTTAAAAGTAATGTAGAGCCATTAACTTTTCATGCAGATCATGAATTCAAGCAAAGAGTAGTGCAAATGGCAGCCGATGCAGGTATGGGACAGGAAGAATTTCTATTGCAAGCTGTAAAATCTTATATGAAAAATTTAAAATAGCAATAAATTTGGTATCAAATAAAAAAAGCGTAGAAATAAAACCTTTCTACACTTTTTTTATTACTTAACTAAATCTAATTTCTCTTATTGAAATTTCTAATTACCTTATTCAAAATTACAAAAGAAACAATATATTACATCTTTTATTATGAATAAGATCAACTTTTAGTTTACCATAATGTTATTATGGATAATAATTTTACTGTATAGTCTATATACTATTAATTCTTTATGATAAATCATTTTCTTATTTTAGATTTTCTTGTTTTGACACAATTTTAATAGATCTCTTACTAATCCGTATAAGCATGCCAAAAGAGAGAAAGATAAAAAACCCACCAAATAGAGCAAATACAACTGTAGGCTTGAAATGTGCTAATAATAACCCCGAAACAATGGGTCCTACAGCCATTCCCATATATCTAATAAAGTTAAACATTCCCATTGCACTTCCTCTATTATGTTCAAATTCATTTGCAATCATAGTAGCAAATAAAGGAGTAAGGATACCAATTGATATTCCGTGAAGAATTAAAGCAACTGTTACGCCAATTAAAGTATTCGAGTGTGTCACAGCAAATAATATAACGCTCAAAGCTAAGACTACATTTCCAGTTATAAAAAGCTTTTTTTGTGAAATTTTTGATTGAATTGTTTTAAAAGTCATGCTGCCAATTATTAAACTAATAGCCATTGGTAAGTAAAGTAAACCCACTACCTGTAAACTTAATTGATAATGATCAGTTAATAAAATTGGTAAGTAAACAATGAAGGAGAAATAAAGAAAAAATGCAAAGAAACTTAATATTAATATGGAACTGCCCACTTTGCTTTTAAATATAGAAGCATAGTGAGATATAAGTGTTTTCCCACTCAATTCTTTTTTACTTCCTACACGATCCTTAGGGAAATATATCCAATTAGTTATAAATAGAATTACAGATACTGCTACAAGTAGCCAGAAAACACCTGGGTAATTATATTTTTCCCCAATAAAACCTCCTAGCACTGGTGCAACAGCAGGTGCAATGGATAACATGGTTTGATATGTACCCATTGCACTTCCTCGTTGTTCTCCTTGGAATACAGTACCAATTGTAGTTGCAGCAATAAGTGGTATTGCTGCTGTCCCTACAGCCTGTAAAATTCTACATATTAAAAATACTGTAAAGTTACTTGTAATTGCACAACCAATACTCGCTATAATTGTTAAAATAATACTCGGAATAAGAATAGTCCTAGCACCTTTAAAATCAATTATAGAACCAAAAACAATTTGCATAATTGCCGTAATAAAAATAAATATGGAAACGGAAAGGTTAACCATTGTTATAGATACTTGGAATGAATCCCGAATTATGGGGATTATTGGAGAATATATATTTTGATTTAAAGAAGCGAAAAAAGCACTAATGCACAACAAATATAAAAGAAAAGAAGCACTTGATTTAACACGGTTCATGCTATCCCTCCTAAAAGATTATTAATAATTAGCTAATTTATTTAAGTTATAATAAATTTATTTCCCCAACATTTTATCGTTTATATTTTGTAAAAACTTCAATATTGCGTTTTGTTCAATTTCAGAAAATAAATCAACGAACTGATAAAATTCATTTTCTTTCTGGTCATGAATTTTCTGATGTAATTCACAAAGTGATTGTCCTGCCGGAGTAAGTTGATAATATACCTCCTTTTTATTATCAACTGACTGAAAACGAGTGATTAAATTTTCTTTTATTAATTTGGTGTTAATTTTTGTGATATTCGCTTTAGATAAATTCATTTTCCTTGCAATTGTAATATTATTTATTGGTTGATTCTCACCAATACAGGCAATTACGTGTATACTTGTCATATTTGTCGGTACATGTTCTATTTCTTCCATTTTTGCTTGCTTAAAAAAAGTCTCAATATCCTTATCTGCCTTTTGTTCATTGAGATGTAACAAATGTAGATAATTATCGTAAATTTTCTGTTTTATGCCCTTATTCATTTAAATGTTTCTACCCTTCTTTATCTATTTTATTTATTTTTGTTTACCGGTAAACTATTTTGATTTTATATCCTCATTTAGCAATTGTCAATTGCTAAATTGGAATTTAACTAATTATGTAAGAACCTTTAATGTATCTGTTTTTCATAATTTACCCTAATAAAGCCCTATTATATTAAAGAGTTAGTTTCAATGCATAAAAGTCCTTTTTTAAATTGTTGACCTAATTATTGTTTACTGGTAAACTTTATATTGTTAACCGGTAAACAATAATTCTAGATAGGGGAAATTATTATGACAAATTTTGTCCATGAACAAACCTTAAAAGCTATTGAAGACTTTGTCATAACAAGAGAAAAGAAAAAATATGCATCTCAAGAGATGATAAAAGAATTAGTTAGTGAATATGAAAATATAAATAAAAATTGGACTCTAACGCAACTACATATTGTTTCGGTTATTCATGAGAGTAAACAACAAATGAATAACACTCTACTATCTATGGAACTTAATATTTCTAAAGCAACCATCTCTAAAGCTATTCGCGTTCTTATTGATAATAAAATTTTATTGACGCATCAAAATACAGATAATAAGAAGGAAATCTTTTATACTTTAACTGATAAGGGAATACAGTTAGCCATTGTTCATAAAAAGTTACACAAAATTGCACATGAGCGTTACAGTGAGTTATTCCAACGATTTAATGATTCCGAGTTACAAGTTGTAACAAAATTTTTAGAAGCATGGAAACAATGTATTTATTTTTTTGTTATATCAGCTTAGAAGGTATATATGTTGACCTTCTCATAAAAATAGAAAAACTAAGGGGTTTTAGCCCCTTAGCAAAAATTGAATTATATTAATAACTAAAATAGCCATGTTTTTTTAAACTAACTTATCAAAAAGAATAGGCATGGAAATAGGTCCACGTGTATAAAGCCCTTTTTCAACATATTGAAAATCTTCTTCTAATTTAATGTTTTTCATATTATCTAAGACTACATTTACAACTATTTCAATTTCTGATTTTGCAAACGCTGCTCCTACGCAATTATGGATACCTGATCCGAATGCAAGATGTCTTGCAGCACCACTAAATGCCTTTTTAATATCAAGATCCTGACGATAAATGTTGAATTCATCAGGTCTTTCAAATGCGTTAGGGTCACGGTTCGCGGCACCAATCATACAAAATACCGTCGTTCCTTTGGATAATTGAATACCATTTATTTCAGTATTTTTTGACAATTGGCGGGGAATCAATTGCACTGGTGGATTGTAACGTAAAGTTTCTGCAATAGCTAATGGTACTAATGAACGATCATTTAATACATCTTGCAGTTGTTTCGGTTGGTTAATTAAATTATAAATTAATAAAGCAAGAGTCTTATCACCAGGTTCTGTTGCAGCTAATAATATATTTAAAATCAATGCTAGAATATCAGTATCAGTCATAGCTATTCCTTCATATTTAGCACTGCATAATTTAGAAATTAAATCTTCCTGTGGGTTTAATCGTCGTTCTTTAATAATTGGTTCTAAATAATTAGCTAACTGGTCACTGCACCAAAGAGAATGTTTTTTTGCCTCTGGTGGTTGATTTATACTAGTAATAAAATCAGCTACACCGCTATGCCATTCTCCTATCTTCTTATGATCTTTCTTATCTAATCCAATCATATCCATTGTTACATAAACAGCAAATGTTCTGCCAAAATCATTAATTAAATCTATCTTTCCATTTGGAAGGTGTGGAAATAGTAAATCTTCTGCATTCTTTTTAATTAAAGGCATTAATTTTTGTAAAGCATCTCCCATAAAACTTCTTAAAACAATTTTTCTTTTCGCTACATGCTCTTTTCCACGCATTTGTGCTAATACTGGTCCACGCATTACTGGTTCAGCACGTTCAGCTAATGATTTTGTTGTAAATGTTTCAGTATCATTCAATATATTACGGACATCTTGATATCTACTAATAAAATAACTATCAATCTCAGGTTCATAATGTACTGGGTCATTCTGACGTAGGTATGAAAAATACTTATATGGATTTTCTTGAAATTCCTCTGTTAATATATTTACCGTTTGCATAGTATTTGACATATTACTTCCCCCTTGTATTGGATACTTACTATTTGCTAAGATAAATCTTCCATTTCTTGAACCATTAAATATCCTTGATTTGGTTTCATCTTGATAGAAAAATCATTTCTAACTATCTGTTCACCAAGTTCCCATGGTTTATGATAAATAAGTACAGTTTCTTGAGCCCCTAAAATTTCAGCTCCACCAATGAAAAATGGAAGTTCTGCAATTACATATTCTACTGCAATATTTAGCATATCATTTGATATTTGATCAATATCTATATTGGTACCCCTTGCCCTACCTAAAATAGCTGCATATGACATTTCTAAACAAGCATTTCGGAAATGAGTTTCACTTAAAAAGGTATGTTCTGCTTCTGCTCTCATGCAGTTATATGCATTGTTGTCATTAAAATCAGAAAAAGTATGGATAGCATTTACATTACCACCATGCTCTTTAAGTGCCTTTTCAGCTGATCTTCTATTACGAGATACTTCTTTCCTAACCTTTCTTTCCGCTTTACCTTTTGGTGTTCCTAAAGCCTCAAGTAAATTTGCAGCTTCTTTTCCAGCTAATAAAACACTAACATCATCAAAAGTATGTAATGCCCATTCAATAAGTCTATTAATATATTCATCAGAAAATCTACTATTAAACGGACTAATACCTATTATTGCATGCTTACTACGTTTTAATATTTCAGCACAATTAGTAGATAAGGGTTGAGAACTAAACTTTCGTACATTTCTTACCGCTATAGCATTCGTCATACAATCATCCCTTTAAATAATTTTATCAATATAAACCGTTTTATTGATTTTAAGTAACCAATAATATTTCAAACTACATAAAAAAAGAGATAGAATATCTTGATGTTAGAAATGGTGAATAAAAATAATACTAAACAAAAAACCACATAATGTTCACCAGTGAACAAAATCAATTCTATATTGCTACCATTATTTTGTCAATATGTATTATTCAGAAAAAATAAACAACACAAAAAATTAAAATTCTGTTCACAATTGTTTACAAAATAGAAATTTATTTCACAACTTACAGTTATTCATAATAAAAAAGTACAAGTCTTTAATTAAGGACCTGTACTTTTTTATATATAATATATTTTATTTCTCGTTTTTTTGCTCTTCAATAATAAATTTAGAAAGCAATTCTGTTAGTGCATTCACCTTTTCTTTCATCTTGTTGGATTGATTTGAAATTTCTTGAATTGAAACTGCTTGTGATTGAATTGATTGTACTGTTTGAATTGTTTCTCTTTCTACTTGTGTTGAAGTATCAGATACTAGTGAAAGAGACGCATTTACTTCTTCTGTACCGGCATACATCTCTTCTGTTGCTGCAGAGACTTCTTGAATTTGACTTGTGATTTTGTCAATATCTCTCATAATAGATGAGAATGTTTGATCCGCTTGGTGGGCTGCTTCCTTTCCTTCTGCTGCCTTTTGTTCTCCTTTTTGCATGACATGAACTGTGTCTTGAGTATCTTGTTGAATAGATTTGACTAAATGGTTAATTTCATTCGCGGATTCTTTAAACTTTTCAGCTAAATCCCTCACTTCTGCTGCAACCACTGCAAACCCTTTCCCATTCTCTCCAGCACGTGCTGCTTCAATAGCAGCATTTAAGGCAAGAAGGTTGGTTTGCTCGGCAATATTAGTGATTGCATTCAGAGCTGTATCAATCTGTTGTGTACGTGTAACAAGTCTATCTATTACTTTTGATGTTTCCTCCACCACATCATGAACACTGTTCATTTGAAGAATTGAGTGCTTTATCACTTCACTACCAATATGTATTTGTTCTGTGGTAGTTACTGCTACCTCAGCAACTACAGCTGAAGATTCAGCTACAGTTTGCACACCAATTGTTATTTCATCCATTGAAGATGAACTCTCTTGAATGCTAGTTACTTGTCCTGCTATTTTTTCTTTTACTTCAGAAATAGTCTGAACAACCTCATTCGAAATATTAGATGCTCGCTTTGTATCTTGTAAAACACCCTCTGTAGAAGAAATAACTTCTTGTGTTGTAGATTTAACACTTGCAATTAATTGTTGTAGATTATCTAACATACTATTAAAAGACTGTACAATATTTCCTAGCTCATTATTTGCTTTATAAGAAGTACGTATTGTTAAATCACCAGCAGCTACTTTCTTCATATCATTTTGCAATAATAATAGTGGTTGTCGTATAGTTAACTTAATAAAATATCCAATCAATATAACTATGATAATTGCTAAAATTGAAAGGACTACAAACATTACCATTGTATTTTGAGCACTGTTATTATTAACTTGTTGTAACTGCTCTGCATTATTACTGTTATATACAATTAGTTCACGAATGGACTGGATTGTTTTTTGCATATTGGGTTCGATTTCTTTTTGATAATAAGCATAGGCTTCTTCATTATTAGATTTCCCTAATTCTTGTGCCTTTTTCATCTGTGTTCTTAATTCATTAAACTCTTCCTGAAATTTGCTAAATAGCTCTTTTTCTTTATTAGAAATAACTTTAGTTTCGAACAGCTTTAATAACTGATCATTTTCTTTACGAATTCCATCCATTTCTTTTATCAAATCGTTCATTCTTTTTTCATCTTTGGATACCATTATTTCCATAAAATTCATATTAACATGATAAAAGTTAGATTCTATCGTTCCTATCCAATCAACTGATTTTAAATTATCTTCATACATATTAGAAGAAGCAGTCTTTCCTCTTTCTAATCCCCAAAATCCTATTAAGGATAATACTATACAGGCGATACTTGATATACCTATTAATATGTTTAGTTTTGTACCAACCTTACTGTTTCTCAATAATTTCAACTAAAAACTCTCTATTCTTATATATAGTTAAATTTATATATTGTATAATAATAATCTGGAATATACGATATTTTTTTTAAAATATATAAATATAAATAATTTAAAAAAGAAATAAAAATGAAATTTTTATTTCTTGATAGTCTTCGGTTCCAAATAACTAATATGTTAATTTGTTAGCAATATTGCGGTGCCCACTACTATTATTGTTTTTATATATTGTTATACACAAATTATAGTATAATTATAAGAGAATGAAAATATTTTACCAAAACGTAATACAACTTATGCCTGTATTTTTAATATGTATATACTAAAAATACATTTCTTATCAAAACAATTGTGTTTTCAATATAAATGAAAACTTTTAAATAGAATTTTATTTACTTTCAATATAGAGGAAATTTTAAGTTCATATTTAATTATTAAAATAAACCGCACCAAAGTTTTCATTAAATCTTTTACACCAAACAGAAACCGAACCATATTCACTTACATCTATCCCTTGAGGAATTTCGTAGTTTTGGTCTCCCTTATTCCCCTTTAATTTTCCTAATTCAATATACTGATAGTTTTTCACGTCTTCATTATTTTTCAAACGATTTGTAGAAACTAATACAATTCGTACATCTGGCCCATTAGATGTTGAAAAATCAGAAAGTCGTAAAACACGTTTTCCATCCGCTAATTGGTGAATTTTTGCCGTTCCAGTTGTTTCATGGACACCGTTTTGAAACTGACCTTCCCTTATTACTCGATCACTTTGTTGCCTTACTTCCGTTGATTGTATCTCTGCTTGTGGCAATGATTCATTTACATACTTATCAATAAATAATTTCTCTGGTCGGAACAATGACCATAAAATCCCCAATACAATTATCAAACCACCTATAAGCCGTACATATTTTCTTTTCATAAAGTAAAAAACCTCCTGTAACATACTGTCTATTAGTATGTTAACAAGAAGGTCTTTCATTTTTCTAACGTAAATGTTACAAAAGTCTTTCAGCCGCCTTATTTTTTTCGGATGTGATGGGAAGATTGAACCAAAATTCACTTCCCTGCTTACCATCTGCGCGATTCCTTACACCAATATCCCCTTTGTGCATTTCTATCAATGATTTTGCTATAGCTAATCCAAGACCGGAACCTCCAGATTGCGAACTTCTTGATCGATCTGTTCTAAAAAAACGTTCAAATACGCGTAACTGATCATTGGGAGAAATCCCCATCCCTTCATCCCGCAAAGTGAATTGGACCTGTTGAGTTTTTTTATTTTCTTCTACAGTCAATTCAATTGTTCCAGAGTTAGGAGAATAGCGAATTGCATTATGTAATAAATTGCCTATGACCCTTTCTATTTTACATGGCATAATTAAAAGTCGAGGTAATGTATCTGGAACAACCAATTGCACATGAATTTCTTTGTCTTCTAACAAGACAGAATGTGATTCTAATACATCTAATAGCACTTTATCTAAATGTGTGAAACTTGGGTGAAAATCTACTTGCTCAAATTCTAACTTTGAAAGATCAAATAAGTCGTTAATTAATCCACTTAATCTTTCTATTTCTTTTAAAATCGTCGCTAAGTATTGCTTTTTCATTTCAGCATCTTCAATCAGGTTATCCTGTAATGCTTCTATCATCATTTGCATGCTAGCCATAGGTGTTCGTAAGTCGTGTGAGATATTGGTAATTAGCTCCTTACGAGAGTTTTCCTGTTCCTCTAACTTAGTAAACCCTTCTTCTAGTTTTTTTGCCATCTTTTGAAAGGCTGTTGCTAATTCTTTAAACTCACGTGGTTCTTGGCCAATTATATACATTGTTTCAAAGTGTCTATCACTAAATTGTTTCGTCAATTTTATTAAATTTTGTATAGATCTCATGATAGGGCGTGTCATTAACCAATAAATAAACGTTGAAATAATGAATGCCACAAATGCAATTACTGTTAATAACCGCGTTTGTTCCGGTTCAAGTAACATTTTCGTCTCACTATACCATATAGCAATTACCATAATACTGGTACTTAATAAATTCATGAGTAACAATTGAATACGTAATCTCACGTTTCATTTCCTCCATTCGGCTCAAAGCGATATCCTATACCCCAAACCGTATGAATCCAGCGATTCTTTATCGTATGCTTCTCAAGTTTTTCACGTAAACGGCTCACTAGCACGGTAACCGTGTTTGATGCTCCTTCATGTCCAAAATCCCAAATTAGTTCAAGAAGCTGTGAGCGAGAAAATACTTGTTTTGGATGCTTTGCCATGAGATAAAGTACCTCAAACTCTTTTACCGTTAACTCCACTTCCTTATTACAAACAAGTACACATCTTGTCTTTGGATATATTTTCAAATCTGGAAATTCTATCACTTCCGATAGAGATTCTTTTATTTGTATTGGTACTTGGCTTCCTCTTCTTAGTATAATTTGGACCCTTAATACTAATTCACGAGGGGAAAATGGCTTTGTTAAATAATCATCCGCCCCCATTGTTAAGCCTAAAATTCGATCCCTTTCTTCTCCCTTAGCAGTTAACATAATAATAGGGACGTTTGATTGTTGACGAATTTCCTCGCATAATTCCCATCCATCTTTTTTTGGCATCATCAAATCTAATATAATTAAATCTGGTTGATATGTAAGAAATAAATCCCAACCTTCTTTACCATTTACAGCAGTATATACTTCATATTCTTCTCTTTCTAAATACCGTTTGCATACTTCTCGAATATTTTCTTCATCTTCTACGATTAAAATTCTTTTCTTCATATACTATCCTCACTTTTTTTCACCAATAACAAAAAAATTTATTTTTTCTATTCTCCAATAAATATATATAAACTGATTGTATCAACAAATAAAATTTCCTCATTTCGACATCCAAACAAATAAAAATTCAGAATACGATTTATGTAATCCAGATAGTAATCTTAACATTTGATTACTTATATGCCTAGATAAGCATTTAAAATAGTAGTGTCTAAATCATATAAATTAAAAGGAATGAGTCCGATTCAACATCAAACTCATTCCCTATTAGTAGTCTAAATTTTTGTATCTAACTTTTCATATTCAGTTCATTACCGTTTTTTTCAATCTTAGCAACAGAACTGTTATATATTACTGAGCTCTTGATAGATTCCATGCTATAGTATCCGTCCCGTTTTCTCCATTACCATATTTCATATAATCAATTAAATATCCTACCTTTAACTTGTTACCATTAGATAGTATGTTCCATTGCTTATGGTGTCCAGTAAAGTTCTTTGGGTATGCATGATTAAATTTAAAAGTACTTGCGTTTTGTTTTTGATCTAAATGGATATAACTATCTTGAAGTTTCAAATAAGCATAATCTGAATAAATAGGATTCTGAAATTTAATTAATACCTCTTCACCCTTTTTAATTGGTTTTCCGGGTTTAGGTTGACCTACTCTTTCAATAATTACATTCACTTTTTCATCACTAGATTGCTCAGCCCATAGATACTCCCATTTATTCCCGGCGTGATGACTTCCCCAATAAGCTGTATTTCCATATGAAGCTATAGTATAAGGAATTCCTTCAGTAACAAATTCACCTGAATTATCTACTACATAATCTTCAAATTCTTTATTAGCTTTAATTTCGGTATCAATCTTTTGTGTAGGTGTTAGATTGTGTGCATCATTGATTTCAAATTTAACTTTTCTGTGCGCAGCAATTTCAGATTTAATAGGGTGTATATTTTCTCTAGATTCATATGTAAATCCATTCTCACGTTTAACTAGTGTTACTGTTTGTGAAGGCGCATTCCATTTCTTACTATAAGTAGTAGGGATCTCTTTACTCACTCCAAATAAACCAGGTAAGATTGATGCCCTAATCTTTTGCGTAACAGGATCATAACTACCTTCCACTAATGTTGGCTGCTGTAGTTTTGCAAAAGCACCGTGTACAGAGTCTTTATGTAAATAACCGCGATCTCCCTGCCCCGCTTTTAAATCATTCAATGCAA
The DNA here is from genome assembly GCF_038971285.1 of Bacillus paramycoides. Classification (NCBI taxonomy): domain Bacteria; kingdom Bacillati; phylum Bacillota; class Bacilli; order Caryophanales; family Bacillaceae; genus Bacillus; species Bacillus paramycoides. The sequence continues at coordinate 303,066 of NZ_CP152429.1, read as the reverse complement.
CAGTGCCATTATTAGCTGAAACCACTGATACGTTATTCGTACTTTTAGCTTTGTTTACAATATGATTTATCTTATTCGTATCTATATTTACATGTTGAAAAACTTCGTTATAGGATAAAACTGGCTTATCAGCAAGGGATTTGTCTTTAGGAGTATACACCCTAAACTTTGGTATATTTCCTATATCTGTTTCTAATTGTTCAGTAGCTGCATTTACTCTAGATTCATATCTCCCTGAATCCCCTAAATGCATAATTTCTTCACCTTTTTCAATGGATAAATCCATTGTACTTGTAGGTAGAACCTCAATCGAAAGAAGTTCCCCTTGTTCAACAGCTTTCAATTCATCCAGTGATAAGACAATATTTGCATCTGCCTGTCCCTCTAAACTGTCAATTACTACTTCTGTTTTATTCCTTCCGCCTTTTTCTGTACTTAAATAGTTTGCCTTATAACGATCTTGTGTTGCCTTTACAGTATTAATAATTTTGTTTCCTAAACGAATATTAAAATGAGGCGAAACATTTTCAGCAGATGCTGTGCCTACATTCTTATATTCCAGATGTACCCGTAATTTTGCAGCATTCGCCGTATCTACAGTTGTTGCGGTAGACCAGTCAAAATTATTTGTATAACTCTCCGTTTCAGTAGTTGTTTTTGAATATCCGTATCCCACGTTTACTGAAACACTTCCGGAAGGAACAGGACCAGCTGCTGACCCTTCTACACCACCTGAACCACTTAATCCTACATTAAATGAATGTTGTGTAGATACGCTTTTTTCCCATCCTCTGCTAACTGATCCACCATTAGTATCCGTAATGTTTGCAATAGGAATTACTTCAATTCGTTTGACACCTATTTGTAAATTTGGCATATTCGCAACTATTGGATTGAAATTAGTATCAGAATCGTTGTTATAATTCTCAACCTCATACATATCAGTAAAAGGATCACCATCCGTATTTGCATTCATAGGATTCGATATAAATTTTGGTTTCCCTTTATCCTTCTCAGGATCCCATGCTTTCGCTTCATTTTTTCCAGTTTGTGAATTGAATTCAATTTTATAACCATTAATCTCTAAGTCGTTAGAAATACCATCTTTGTCCCAATCATTGTTTGCCATTTCAATGTTTTGTGTAATGAGCGAACCTATCTCCCCATCAGATCCGAGCGTGAAATTCTTATCTTCTTTTTTTGCATTTGCATTCTCTTTGAATATTTCAACTGTACCTCCTGGATTCGGTTGTTTTACATCCGCTAAAGCAGGGGATGCTAAAGTCAGTGCCATTGATACACTACCTAATACACTAAGTGTTGGCTTCAATTTTTTCACTGTTATTTTTCCTCCTTGGTTTCTAGGTCAATTAGAATACCTACTAGTAAGATTAATTTCATCATATATAACAACCCTTTCATTTCTCTCTCATAATTGTTAAAAAAGTCTCTCATAAATATTACAAAACACTTACAGAGATTTTATAGACTATAAAACCTGTATATGAAACATCAAAAAAGCAGCTAGCCAAAGCTAACTGCTCGCTAACATTAAATTTAGTTTTTAGATGTGTCCTTATCTCGAGAATCTTCTAAAGATTTTACAATAGCAGAAATCTTTTGTTGCTCATTACCAGAGACATGTCAATCTTAGGTTTCGAATATTCTTCTGAGAAATCAATCTGAGTATTGAAAACATCAATATTCTTTTCTGCTTTAGGTTACCAATAGTTGTTTGTTTAACTGTTTTTAGTCTTTGACCGAGCTTCTTTACTAAATTCAATTGGTGTTCCGTAATCAAAAATTGCATATACATAAGCACTCACTATTAGTAACATAGCATTTCCTATTACAGATAGGGGACACTAATTTTTCACCGGAACCATAATTATTTCTATTACCTTTATTTAAGCTTTTCTATTTTTGAGATGGCTTATTTTAATTCTTTACAGACATCTTCATTGTGTTCCTTAAATAATCTATTATGTAATACAGGCAAAAATGTCTTATCACTAATCTTACATCCGGAAATAATTTAGCTAATTCTGTTCCCCAGTATCTTCTTCCTTCATGTTTATCTTGTAAAGTTCTAATTAAGTGTGGAGCTATCTCCTCATTATTAAACCCACATAATACACCTGTTCCATGATCATATACACTATAACAATCATCTAAACTAAAGGTAATCATAATAGACTCTATATAACTTGGATGTGGATTCTTTCCAAAATATATAATTACATTTGCGTATTCATCTATGATTTCTTCAGTTAAATCCTCGTCATCCAGCATAGGAGAGTATTTTTTAATTATCTAAATGGGCTCTGTTCTCGATTCATAATTTTCATCTCTAATTTATTGTATACCCTATTCATGTGAAGATAACATATCATTATCAATAGAATTTACGTTATGGAGAAATTATGATTCTTTAGTTTGATGGCGTTAGGGCACGGCAACATCGCCATCAAACTAAAGAAAATGAGATACCCCCAAACCAACGAAATCAAGCAATAAGCATTAGCGAACCTTCAAAACAATACCGAATGTTTTATCTAAAAGAATATGAGACACCTATATCATACATATTTCAGATAAACGTCTGCGAAATCTTTTCGAGAGCTATTCTTATTGTTCACAATAAATTACATTGACAAATATCATTATATTACATATAGTACTATTTGATAATTATTTTAATATTGATAGATTTAATCCATTGGCACGAGGAGGATATATAAAATGCGTGCATTCAAACGAAATTCCATTAAACTCTCCATTTCAGGTATAGTTATTTTTTTAGTATTAGGGGGACTAGGACTTTTCCTCATCAATAAGGGCTTTATTTCAATTTTCCAAGATAAAGTTTATAAACAAACTGATAAAAATCCAATCCATTTTGAAGAAATTGATACATTTTTATTTACTACACATATACCAGAGGGGCATGAAGCAATTTGGAACCAACTACAACAATATGAAGAGCAAAAAGATTTACGAATCAGCATGGCAAACTTAGTAGATATAAAATCCCAACAAACAAGGGAGTTAACCACGAAAAAATACAGTCCTTTCTTCCATGTATCAAATTATTCGGAAAGTAAGGTACCTATAAAGGTAACATTATATAAAAATCATGAAGTCAAGTATGAAAAGACATTGCAACCAGGTGATATGTTTGAAAGAAACGAACAACTAGGTCGAGGTAAATATAGCTTAAAACTAGAATGTATAGGTCAAGATTATTGCAAAGCTAAAGGAGCTATAACTACTGGAGATATTAATTGGGATTAGGAAAAAACTAAGGAATACTTTCTCATTTTGAAAGTATTCCTTTTTATATAAGTTTCATCTAACTCCCAAGATAATATTCTTTTTGAACTGTTTCTCTTTAGAGTATAACATTTGTGATTCTCTCTACTCCTTTTTTTCAAGAGTGTAAATTCATTTACAAAATTTCGCAACAGACCCTAAGAAATTACGGATTTTTTAGAGAAAGCTTGGCAGTTTTCACAACTCATTTACTACTGATATAAAGGTCAATTTTGTACCAGAGCCTTTTTAAGTATTTTTTACAATAATTAAAGGTTAATTTTATTTAGAAGTGCTACCTTATTAGTTGTAAATAATAAGTAATCTAATTTCTTTGTTCGAATAAGGATATGTTCTGAATGCTGAAAGCATTTTCCGATATTCACCACTTTGGTAGTGTCTGCAATTTTATTATTATCTTTATAAACTTTAAGTATGTCCTCTAAGGGAATAATCACCATTGCACTTTGCCATATAATAGTCATTGTTTCTTTTGATTTTATAATTTCAATTTCTTTCATATTACTATTAACTCCCTAATACATTTAAGTTTGTTTATATAATATAAAATAAATATTAAGAACATAAACCCTCCAATTTCATTTAAATATTCTCAGCCATTTTGTAAATATAAGCATTTATGATAAAAGAGGATTAATTAAATTTGTACTCGTTTATTTTGAGATAGGACACTATAGGGACGAGGCAACGATTCCTTCTTTTTAATACCTTTCAAAAAAACAAATAGGATCCAAAAAATCTATTGAATCCCATCTGTTTCTAATCTTTGTTAATATATATATAATTTCGACAAATCTTCTTCTAATAAGCTTGAATTATAGTTAGGGGCTAGTACAATGTTTGTGTATGTTCCTACACCTGCAAGGTACTTGTATTTATGTTTGAAACCAGATGGAATAAAAACAGATGCAGGGCTCTCAATGATTTGCACGTCTCCCTCGATTTCCACTTCACATATAAGCCCTCTCCCATCTAAATTATTACCCCAAAAAATAAAAGCGCTGTCACAATGATGTGCATGATAATCCACATGACCTTCCAAGTTTTCCTCCATATGCTGATTACAGAATATACGTTGTATTACATAAAATGAAGCACGTTCATCTGTTCTATAATCCATTTGTACCCATCGTTCTCCTGGTCCATCTCTATGATACAAAAGCTCAGATGCCCCTTTTACAAATGGTTTACTAACACGTAAATTCTTTGTAAGGCGAGGGCCTTTTCTTTCTACCCGTTTTTGTTGGATTTTCCTCATTCTCCCTATCATTTCAGGTTGAATTCCTTCATATGCTAAAACATTATGATTCACGGCTTTTACGTGATAAGGTGCTGTATGTGTAAAAACATTTTTTCCAATGATTGGTCTCCAATGATCAACTTTACAACCTGTAGCTAATTGAAGAGATTGTGTTAATTCTGGAATCATTTTCAATTGAAAGTATTGATTATATTTTTGTGATAACAGAACAGATAAATTTAGTAAATCAACAATCCCAGCCCGTTCACCTATCCCGCATAAAGTGGCATCAATGACAGAAGCCCCAGCATCAATAGCAGCAAGAGCGTTGGCTATTGCTAGTCCTAAATCATTATGAAGATGGACTTCAATTTCACAAGGAAATGTTTCTACTGCTTTCTTGACTATATTTGCACACTCATTAGGTTCCCAAATCCCCACAGTGTCTGCCAAACTAATTCGATTCGCTCCAGCTTCATATGCAATTTGTCCAAGGTAAGCAATATCTTCCCAGGTAGTTCTGGAAGCATCTTCAATTGTAAATCTGGTTTTCATTCCTAAAGAGTTAGCTTCTTCAATCGCTTGCTTCACTTGGCTTACCACATAATCTTTTGATCGATTAGTATACTTTGTTTGCAAAGAAATTTGATTAATAGACGCCCAAATTCCTACCCAATCGGCACCAGCTCGATAAGCAGCATGAACTTCTTCTTTTTTTGCTCGAGCATGCATTAAAATATCAGCATGTTGTGCGGAGGCAGCAACCTCTTGGCAGATCTCCTCTTCTTCACGAGAAACCCCAGGATGTCCAACCTCAATTAAGGTAATTCCAAAATCCTCCAACATCTGAAGCAGGTTAATTTTATCTTCTTTTGAAAAACGGACGCCACATTGTTGTTCACCTTCGCGTAAAGTGGCATCTAATATTGTTATATTCTGGCCCATTACTCTTTTCCTTCTTTCATTTCTATAAAGTTCAATACTTGTTCAAATAGTATAGGATGATTTTTTTCATAAACAGCCCAGTGCGTGGCATCAGGAATCACAACTTCCTTTTTGTGTTTGGCACCTGTTAATTTTGACAACATATTTCTATCGGCAAATAAATCATCTTCTCCATAAATAACCAGCACAGGAGAAGTAATCTGAGATGCATCATATAAAGGACGGTTATTCCAAATAGAATATAAATCTTCAAGAGGCCCCATCGGTCGACGAATTACGCCATTATTTTTCTCGCTAATTGGATCTGAGTGAAGAAATACTTCTTTTACAGAATCCATAGCTTTATTTGAAACAATTTTTTTCTCGCCCATCATCATATGCCAGTGATGCATTCCTTTATCAAAGTCTACAGCTTGGTAAGAGGGTGCATGAGGATTAAATTCTCCTCGCTGTAACGGATTGTCAAAGGGCTCAGTCATCATTGGAAGCGTAAATCTATGCATATATCCATATAAAACAAGTGTATTAACATCATTAGAATGTGATATTGCATAATTTCCAGCTACCACTCCCCCATATGACCAGCCAACAAGATGAATTTTTTTTACATTCCTTTTACTTTTAATCCAATTCACAACCGTTTCTAAATCTTTTGTTGCATCGTCCAAATGAATGATTGGTTTATTCTGGTTTGGCGGTTCTGACATTTCTTTCGGTCTTGAAGATTGCCCAAATCCTCTAAAATCCATTGCCCACGTGTCATATCCTTTTTTAGCATACGCATCCATCCATGAGTATTTTGATACATCAAAAGCTTCTGCAGTAGGGACGCTAAACGGTTCTAAAAACAAAATGATTTCGTCAGATGTATACCGTTTTTTTGTATTAATACTTTTATGAAGTAGAAATAATGTTTCGTCTTCTTGTGAGATGCTATATTCTTCTTTTGCTATTTTAGATACTTTGCTTTTCTTTGAAACCTCTTGGTAATTAGAACAACCAGGCAGTAAAAGAATAAAAAATACTCCTATTAAACTTATATATTTCCAATTTTTCTTCATATTTAAAGTCCCTTTCATTTCATAGAAATGATGGCTATAATTCCAGCTGCAATAATTAATCCAGCTGGTAACCCCTTTGTAAACAATACGGCGATCAGAGTACCAATTAAAATGCCTAATAATATAGTAGGATTCATAGGTAGAACCCCTACCCCTTTTCCTCCTATAAACGACACCATAAAACCTGCTAAAATTGCCCCCCAACCAATAGGAGAGGTAATACATTTTATTATATTTTCAATGGTAATCTTCCCAGATGTGATGGGTGCTAAAAGAAATAACATGAGAAAGAAAATTCCAATCGGAAAAGCATATTGTTGAATATAATGCAATATTACTTTTTGCCCAATAGCCAGCAACACACCTAGTAAACTTGCTGCACTAGCTAATGCATAATCTTTAACAACCAAAGCGAGTATAAAAATAATTCCTAGCAGTATAAAAGAAACCATATATTTTACCTCTTCTATAAAGTTGTATAATTCCAACTGCCGTTTTCAGGTTCACATACCTGTACCATATTTGGATCTGAGAGATTAATTTGTATAATATTTGGACTGGTTATAGGTTGTAAATCTTCTCGATCTACAATAAACTTGAATGCTTCAAAGCTTGCTAGAATCCCAACAATATTTGCAACAGGAGATAGTACAGCCCATGGGCAATCTTTTTTCACATAGCTATTCGCCCACTGTTCATCTGCACCATGTTTGATAGAATATAGAGCACGTCCATCTTTTAAACTATGAATTCTATTTTGTATTTCAGGCGTTAGTTCTTGTTGATACGACGGATATCCTAATGCAATTTCATAAGGTACAGATTCAGGTGTTAATGTCATTACCCCACCTCTAAAAGGAGGAGTAACAGCAATCCAGATAGAAGGAATTCCTAAAGTTTGAGCCATACGGTGAATAATAACTCTTGCGACCAAATTATCAGTAGCATCTATAATGATATCTGTATTTGCTAGCAGATCTTTTGCGTTATTTTCTGTAACAAACTCTTGTGTGATCTTTACTTGTAGTAAAGGATTAATGTCTTTTAAGGTTTTTAGAGCCACAAGTGCCTTTGACTTCCCTAAATTACTTATAGAGCTAAGCATTTGTCGATTAATATTACTCGCTTCAAAAACATCCTGATCAATCACATGAAGATTTCCTATTCCCATTCGTGCCAGCTGGATAAGTGTAATCCCCCCTACTCCTCCAGCACCCACTACAGTAACACGAGCATTCTTTAATTTCTTCTGTTCTTCTGTAGAAATTACACCAATATTTCGTGTAAAGCTCTCTTCATATATATTTTGGTTATTTAAATTTTCAGTGAACAAATTTGCTTCCCCCTTATAATGTTGCATAATCCCAACCGTTTTCTGGTGCGTCTTTTACCTGAACAGGAGTGAGACTATCTACATCTATAACTATGCCCTTTGGTGCTCTAGCTAAAGGTTCACGACCTGTTAGCACTTGAATTGCTTCATGAAAACTAAAAAGTGATAAAAGATGAGCACGCATAGGGGTGATAATCCATCCTACTTTTCCATCGCAAAAATCTTGTGCCCAATCTTCTGGTGCTCCTTTTTCGACTGAATACCATGCTCTTTTTTTCTTGACATCAGCAATTTGTTGCCTTAGTTTAGGGTCTGTTAATTTTGAACCTACAATCGACACATTCAATGCCTCCTCATAAGGAATTCCAGTTGGATAGAATGTAGAAACAAATCCTCTTGTAGGTGGGCTACCTGACATCCCTACACTCGGTATACCTAATTCCCTAGCTGTTCTATGTATAATTACCCTGGAAGGCATATCATCTACAGCTTCTACCACAATATCGTGTCCTTTTATTAGTTCCGTTACATTATCTTCATCTACTTTTACTTGTAAGAAGTTTGTTGAAATATAAGGATGTATATCTTTTACTACCTGTTCTGCAACTTTTGCTTTTGGTGTTCCCACCACACTAGAAAGGGCTAACATTTGTCTGTTTATATTAGATATTTCAAATTCATCTGGATCGACCCCTGTAATATGCCCAATTCCCATCCTAGAAAAGAGGATTGCTTCGTAACCTCCTACTCCCCCTAACCCAAAGATAATTACTCTTTTGTTCCTAAGACATCCTTGTTCCGCTTTTGAATAGACACCAATATTCTTTTTTACCATTTCCCAGTAATAGGAATCCATTTCCATTTCAAAACCTCCTGTATATGTAATAATTATTTTGAAAAAGACTAGCTATATAAAATAATCATTACATATAACAATAAGATTGAAATATGTTACTTTTGTGAGTTATCTGTAAAAAAAAATAAAATTTTCAAGTTATTTATCTTTTGGGTTCTGATGCTGAAGGTAAAAAACTTTGAATCTCTTGAGCAAATAGTTGTAATTCGTCATACACAGAAACAGACATAAAAAACGCCATCCTTTCCTATGATTCTACAGAAAGAATAGCGCATTTTTTCTACTTAGGGCTATTAAAATCACTTAATTTGATAGGCATGTTGTGAAATCCCCACAAGAACAGGCTTCATTAAAACTCTATATACCTCTTTCGAATGGGTGCACTCTTTACGTCAGAACTAAATTTACTATTAATACACAAATACTATCATTGAATCACCACAAAACACACAATAGTAACGATATAGCATATTATATGGTGATAAATAAATTTTATGAAGGGTAATTGTATATATTCCTACAATAAAGTATATCTGTAGGAGGTAGTTACATGTTTGATAAAAACTAAATACTTCAAGCTAATGCATTTAATTCAAATTTAATTGGCCCTACACTTCCACCAATTCCACCATTTACTCTACCAACAGGAGCAACTGAAGGTTGCCTTTGTGATTGCTGTGTTTTACCTATGCAGAATGTTTTACAACAACTTATTAGGGAAACAGTGCTTCTTGGCACTATTGCAGATGCACCAAACGCTCCACCACTTTTCTTTTTATTTACTATTACTTCCGTAAATGATTTTTTAGTTACAGTTACAGATGGTTCCACATCCTTTGTAGTCAATATTTCTGATGTAACAGGGGTAGGTTTTTTCCCGCCGGGACCATCTATAACATTACTTCCACCTGTAGACTTAGGATGCGAATGTGATTGTCGCGAACGACCAATTAGGGAATTACTAGATACGCTTATTGGTTCTACAGTGAATCTTTTAGCAAATACTGGTTCTACTGCAGTAGATTTTAACGTGGAACAAACAGGTCTTGGTATAGTTCTAGGTACTTTACCTATAAATCCAACTACAATCGTTAGGTTTGCTATTTCAACCTGCAAAGTTACAGCTGTAAACATTCTCTAAAATTTAGAGATGCATAATAAAAAATAGTATCAAATGCCCATCAATCCAACATTTTGAAGTACCCCCAAAACAAAAAAAGTACATTTTCACCTGAGGATGCCATTTTTTTCGTTTTGGGGTATTTGCTTTTCTTAGCTTGATAGCGATGGGGTGCTACCCCACATCCATCAACTTAAGGATTTTGACTATTCTTGAAATTGAAAGTGCGTTACTATTTTCTTATATTAATGAGAAAGGGTGACGTGCTTTTTATGAATATGCATCAAAAACAAGAATTGTCTTTATTTGCCGAAGAGTTGTATAGATATATGTCTCCCGCTACACTTAATCGATTAGCTATAGAAGCTGGCGGAATGAAACGAAAACGTAAGTGCCATGGGCACCATTTTCTATCTTTGTGTGTATGGTTAAATCAACAAATCGCTACTACCTCTCTTACTCAACTTTGTAGTCAATTAGAAACCTCAACAGGGGTTTTGTTAAGTCCAGAGGGACTTAATCGACGCTTTAACTCAGCTTCGGTAGCCTTCTTTCGAACTGTATTTACTACACTTCTACAAGCTAAGATTGGAGGGTTATCTAAGATTTCTCATTCTCTTTCTGCTTACTTTGAGCGCATTCGCATCCTTGATTCTACAACCTTTCAAGTTCCAGATCGATTCGCATCTACTTATCCTGGTGCCGGAGGATGTAGTCATAAAGCTGGTATAAAAATTCAATTAGAGTATGACTTGTTGAGCGGAGAATTTTCTGATGTGAAAATTGAACCAGGAAAACGAAGTGATCAGGCATATGGTGCAACTCGAACAGGCATGATACAAAAGAATGAACTATATATTCGTGACTTAGGATACTTTCGTTTACAGGACTTTCGTTTACAGGACTTTAAGTCTATCCAAGATAAGCAAGGATATTATTTATCACGTCTTAAATTACCAACTAAAATATATAGGAAAGAATTCGAAACAGTGGTATTTAAAACAAAACCTGCTCAATTGAGACCCGTATATATACAAATTCATTTAGAAGATATCATGAAACAATTACAACCTGGTCAAGTGTATGAGTTACATGATGTATATGTAGGGAGTAAAGGCAAGTTGCCTACTCGCATTGTGGTTTATAGGTGTACGGAGGAGCAAAAACAGAAACGCTTACGTGATCGAGCTATTCGCGAAAAGAAAAAAGGGATTACATATACAGAGCGTACGAAACTCTTACAAGGAATTACGGTATATATGACAAACATTCCTACGGAATGGGTGCCAAAAGAGAAAATCTATGATTTATATTCATTGCGTTGGCAAATTGAGCTGTTATTTAAAATATGGAAATCTTGGTTTCAAATTCATCGTTGTAAATCTATTAAACAAGAGCGACTAGAATGTCACCTTTATGGACAACTCATTAGTATCCTATTATGTTCTTCTACTATGTTTAAAATGAGAGAACTTCTGTTACGTAAGAAACAGAAAGAGCTAAGTGAATATAAAGCGATGTACATGATTAAAGATTATTTCTTACTTTTTTATCAAGCATTACATAAGAACACCCAAGAATTATCAAAGATTCTTCTTCGTCTGTTTAACCTCCTACAGCGAAACGGACGAAAATCCCACAGATATGAGAAAAAAACGGTCTTTGATATTTTGGGCGTTGTTTATGAGTATACCACTTCAATCCATCAGGTAGCATAGTTATAGTAAAAAAATTGAAACCCGTCAGGGTTTATTTGATATGCCTACTTTTATGATATCTATAAAAGATAATAAAAAACTACATGGAAAGATCAGTTTTTATATAAACATATAGTTTAAGTTGATGGATGTGGGGTGCTACCCCATCGCCATCAAGCTAAGGTTTTAAAGTATCCCCTAAATGAAAATTTTCTTTCTCTACAGTTAGTTATTTTGAGAAGTCAGCTCATTTTTACAGGGAGATGCCAATTTTCTCATTTTGGGGTATTTGCTTTTCTTAGGTTGATGGCGATGTGGCGAGATCCCATTGCCATCTAGCTAAGATTTCATAGTACTCCCAAAACGAAAATTTGTGCTAACTTGTAAGTAAAAAGCTCATTTTTTCGTTTTGGAGTATTCGCTTTTCTTGGTTTAATGGTGATAAATTGGTGCCCATAAATCTAAACTAACCATTACATCCAAAAAATCCAAATGAATGGAATAAAAAACACTAACACGTTTAACATTATTCCGATTTTTGCCCAAATATTTTTATTTTCTATATATGATAAAACAGCTAGGATAAATCCAATCGCACAAAAAAATGTTGTTGAAAAAATCGAAGCTCCAAATAATGCAGTTAATATGATTCTGTATTTAACATTAATAAAACATATCATTAATAAAATTGGTATTAAAATTGATATGCTTATATTTAAGCTACTTTTTTTCATCATAATATCCCTTTCTAAAATAGCATATGAAGAGAGCACAAATCGAAGGTTCTTTATAGGGTTACGGCCAGCAATTCGGAAAAACCCCACAAGTGAAATAAGTAATAAAAAGTCAATTTTATTTCTAAATAAACTAGGTTTTTCTAAACAAACATGTCTATTATCACATGCTATTACATTAATATAAACATTTAAATGAAGACGGAAAATCCCACAATAACCATCTTAAACAATTTTTTAAATATAAATCATAAATATATGCTCTTCTTACATATATAATACAGAGCTTGTCTTATTAAATATTAAGTTATGTAAGAAGGGAGAATCCCCCTTGAAAAAAGTATTATTATTTGGAGACCCAGGTATAGATGATTCTTTGGCAATTATATACGGTTTATTGCATCCTGAAATTGAGATTGTTGGAATTGTTACAAGTTACGGAAATGTTACAAAAGAACAAACGACTCGAAATGCTGTTTACTTATTACAATTAGCTAGAAGAACAGATATCCCAGTTATAAGTGGTGCCTCTTTACCATTTTTTAATGGTTTCACTGCTTATTATCCAGAAATACATGGTGCAGAAGGACTTGGACCTATCCAACCACCAGAAAGTGTAGCATCAATTCCTATTCATAATTTCAGTCTAATTCTATCAATTGTTGAAAAATATAAGGAAGAATTAACAATTGTTGATGTAGGTAGATCAACTTCTCTTGCAATCGCTTTAAACCTTTGGAAAGAAACAATGCAAAGCATAAAAGAAATATACATAATGTCCGGGGTATTTCTTCAACCAGGAAACGTCTCAACTGTAGCTGAAGCAAATGCATATGGTGATCCAGTTTCAACCCAGTTTGTAATTAATCAATCTAAAAATTTAATAATAATTCCTTTAAATGTAACAAATTCAGCTATTTTACTTCCAAATGAAGCAGAATATATTGCAGAACACACTACTACCCCATTTAAATCATTAATTAAACCAATTTATGATTATTATTTTAGTGCCTACAAAAAATTAAACCCTAGTATAAAAGGCGCTCCTTTACATGATGTTGTTGCGATGAGTGCAATTGTCAATCCAGATTTTCTTCAATACATGTATCGAAAAGTAAAGATTGATTTAGAATCTTTAAGGGGACAGACTGTCGCAGATTTTCGACCAGGTGCAAAAGCTGAGGGAGCTAGAATTGGATTGAAATTAAATCAAAAACAGTTTATTAAGAATTTCATGGAAATTATGATAAATAGAGGAACAAATTAGAAAATGATTTTATCCATTTGTATGTAAACCATTATGACATAATAAATTTTCTTTAAATGGTATACAATATATCTAAAAGGAGTATGTATGCATTTTTTTGTAGGATTTTTAAGATACTTAGTACTTACAATTGGGTGGATTTTTTTATTAATGATGTGGTATGCAATATTCTTTTTGTAAAAATCCTACTATTTCATTCATACTATTCAAGAATCCTAAGGGACACAAAATGTGTCTCATTTTTTATGCACAACTAATTAGCTACCATTCCAAAAGAAGTTGTTATGGTTGAACGGAATTTCAATCAATTTCTTGATATAAAGGAGTGAGATTAAATGAGTATACATGAAGTTTTGATATCTAGAGGTAACACAGCTGTAGTAATGAAATCAGGAAATGATTCAACGGCTTTCATTGGTGGGAATCCTTTTAAAACAATTAATGGCGCCATAACAGCAATTAATACAATAGGTGCCACTGGAATAACGATTTTTGTGTTTCCTGGAATTTATGATGAGACAGTAGTCATTCCAAATGGAAATTCATTAAGAGGGATTAGCTTGTTAACTGTAACGATTCGTCAACAGAATGTAACCTCGAATACAACTGTATTAACAATGGGTGAAAATACAAGGGTTGAAGATATTACTGTACTACTAACTTCAGTTAATCATGTCAATTTAACAGGAGTTGCTTTTCCAGGCACTACATCATTAACGGCTAGATTACGAAACGCAGTTGTAACAGTAGATAATTCAACTGCATCAACAAGCGAAACTTCCATTGTTTATGGTATTCATTCTTTTGGAACAGGAACCCCTGATGAAAGTATAAGTACTGTAAGAGCTTCCACAATAACGACTAGATCAGTTGGTCTTGGCAATAAAAGAACATTATTAGTTAACACGAATCCACATAACTTTCATTGTCGTGATATTAATTTAATTACTACTAGTGCAGGTGGATCTGGATCATATATTGGTGCAGAAGTTAATCGGGCTGGTGCACAATTAAGTTTACGTTTAGCATCTATTCAAGGTCCTACTGCGGATATATCTCAAACCGCTGGAACTATGGTTTTAAGTTCAACAAATCTTCAAAACTCAAATGCTAACAATTTTGGTTTTTCTACAATTTCACAGCCTACATTCCTTGTTTGGGCAGATCCTGGTAGTTTACCAAATAGTGCAACTCGTTTTTATCGACCTGGGACAGCTGCCGTTTCAACTACAGAAGTCTTTCTACGATTAGGCCAAAAAGCAGTAATAAAATCTTTAGCAATTCAAGCCTTAACTGGACCTGGGGGTACAAACACGGTCACTTTGACAATTCGAAAAAATGGTGTAGATACACCTCTTACTGTTTCGCTAACTGGTAATCAAACTTCCAATGTAAATAATGATATTTCAGTGACATTTCTAGCAGGGGATCGTATTTCACTAAAAGTAACTACAGGAGGCGCAAGTGCTACAACGGATACTGTAGCTCAAGTTGAAATTTTTTAATATACAAGGAAACGCAGAAAAAAATTGTTGTTGTAAAATTGTACTTTTCCTATCTTAAACAGGGGAAGAAAAGTGTGAACAATATATTTATCGAGTTATGAGGTTTACATTCTCATTTAACGAATATTTTATAAGTTTATAATGTCGTAGCGAAAACCATTCTTGAATACTCAGTAAAAAAAGACCTGACGTCTTATATCAGGTCTTATTCTATACCAACTGCATCATAAGCCTTCGCTACAGCTTGTACTTCTTTTGAATTTTTACCATATAAATCTTCTGCGGATTGAAGTGCAGCTTGGCGCATCATTTTAAAATCAGATTTTGCCGTTAAATATTTTGTAAGAGCACGATAGTAAATTTTTTCTGTAGCTTCGCGCCCTACGCCATTTACTTCCACACCGTAATGCCAGCCACCTTCCGACAATAAATATGCTGCTTTATTATTGATACTACTGTTAATATGAACACCGCCATTATCATATGGTCCAGGATAATATTTTCTATATTAACAATGTTTTTATGATCAATTCGTGTTAGTGTCTATTAATTGATTATGGCTATTATTGAAGATGGTATATCAGCGATAATTTATGTCTATTTCGTATAAGTGTTAGCAAGTTCGTTTGCAAACTTGTTAGCACTTTTTTATTTCTTCTATTATACTTATTTTTTGTAATGCAAAGTAAATTTCATATAACACTGGTACCCTTTTACTATTCATGCCAATTTTCTGTATACAATCTAATATCAATTATGTAATTTTTACTCGTACTTCCTGTTCCTGCAATACGTTTCCATAAACATTTAAATCCTTTCTTACATTACTGCTTATAAAATCAAAAGGCGTACTTCCAATAGCGGAAGTAATAGTTCGACCAGCGAAATAATCTAAACATTTTGGACAGATATAAATTTGTATCACCACTTTCTTTTAAAATAAACCTTTCATTAAGTTCTATTCCCATATAACTCTTCCAATTCTGTTTATACTCTAACTGTACCTTGAAGTTACATACCACTTATATTAAAAGAATTATTTTATATAGACTACTATAAGCATCCATAAAGCCAAAGCACCAATGCTAGCGAGCACTATACGTGTAGATAGTACCCTTACTTCAAAGTCTGTTTTCTTGGAGGGTTCTGGATATGCAATTATGTAAATTCCCTTTAATAATGCAAGCCATGCAATAACCGTTAGGAATCCCTGCCAGTTGAATACCCATACATTATGTAGAATTACAGTGCCTAATCCTAGGAAAATCGATAGAAAACCATACATAATACCAAATCCTCTGTCTTCAAACACTAATTTTTTCAAGTCACGTAGCACCGATGGACGGACGAAAAGTATTCCCGATACGATAACCGTCATCCATCCCCAGAACAGCCCTAAAAAAGTACTAGTTTCCATTATTATTTCACTCCCCTCAATTATATTTATATTTCAAATATTCCTTTCTTCAGAACAATTCCAGCACTTTTATGTGTAGATTAAAGTCTGCTCTTTTTTAATACAAACATTCCGTATTCAATGCCCATACTTAATCACCCCATTTCCGGACCCTTTAAATCTAACTAAACGTTATGCTATCTCTATTGGACCTGGCAACTATATCGAACCATTAATTCATTTAAAAGCTAACGTTCAATTAGTAGGAACAAGTACTTTATTAACTAGATTACAAATTCCTTTCGATATAAATGATCCGTCTTGGTTTGATTTGAACTTTTCCCAGGATCCTAGATCTGGGTTTGTTAATCTGACATTACTAAGTGGGCCTCTTGATTTTAACTTTCAAACGGCGCAAAGTGTTTCAGGTAAATTATTTTTTGTTAGTGTTAATATCACCCCTACTCCTATATTCACAGCTTTATCGACTTCTGTGAATCAAGTGAATATCCGTGATTCAATGTTATCCGCTGGTTATACTCAAAATGGAATTAACATGGCGATGTTTGCTTCGTTCGTTTCTAGTGGCAATATTACTATTAATTCGCAAGCAACCACTGATACCCACGTCAATTTAGTTGGTGGAGGAATAAATGGTAATGTCATTATAAATGTACTACCTGGTCATATTCCAATTGACCCCTTAAATTTAACCAGCTTTGCTATTACAGAAAACATCTTCAATCCCAGCCCTAATTCAGGAAATTTATTTGTCAACGGCGCTAATAACGTTATTACAAGAGTTAGAGCGACAGTTGATTCATTACCTATTCGTTCTCGAATAAATCTTATAGGAACAAATACATCTTTAATTAGAGTTGATGATGCTTTCGATTTAGCTTATACACCTATTAATCCAGCAAACTGGGCTCCTCTTCCTCCTACAACAGTTCAGGAAGCTTTAGATAGAATTGCAGCATTGCTAGCAGTAACTATCGGTACGCCATAAACACCTTAGAAAGAACTCAAATCCTATTTTAATAAGAGCTAAATTGTATGACATGTGAAAGAAAAGTCTCTTCAAATCTTATGAAGTGCACCCCCATTGTTAGACACGGTTTAACAATGGGAGGTGCATTTTTTATGGCTAAATTTTCTTCAACAGAGAAAATCCAAGCAGTGAAACGATATTTAGATGGTACAGAAAGCGGAAAAACAATTGCTAAATCTATAGAAGTTACTCCTAGCTTACTTCGTGAGTGGATTAGACGATATGACTCTTCAGGTGAAAATGCTTTTGAAAAACGCTATACATCCTACTCTATCCAGTATAAACTAGACGTACTTAATTATATGAATGAACACGGGACATCTATCAGAGAAACAGCGGCACTTTTCAATATTCCGTCTTATGAAACACTCCGGAAATGGAAAATAGCTTATGAAACAGGAGGATTGGATTCCCTACATTCAAAGAAAAAGGGGCGTCCAACCATGAAAGATAAAAAAATAAAACCAGTAGTAGAGGGCTCAATAGAAGCACTACAAGCGGAAAATGAGCGTTTACGTATGGAAAATGCATATTTAAAAAAGTTGAATGCCTTAGTTCAAAACAAGAAACAATCACCAAACAAGACAAAGCCCAAGTAATCTATGAGTTAAGGCATGAATTTCCTGTCAAAGAGTTACTTCAACTCGCAAACATTCCACGTAGTACGTACTATTACTGGATCAAACGGTTCAATCGTCCTGATTCAAATGCGGAGGTAAAAGAACTGATTCAAGCTATTTATGATGAACATGGTGAGTGTTATGGGTATCGTCGTATTCGCGATGAACTGATGAATCGTGGGCACAAAGTGAATCATAAAAAGGTGTATCATCTTATGAAAGAATTAGGGTTAAAATGTCTGGTTCGTATAAAAAAATATCGCTCTTACAAAGGGACAGTTGGGAAAATTGCACCGAATATTTTAAATGGCAACTTCCAAGCTAAAAAACCAAATGAGAAGTGGGTTACAGATATTACGGAGTTTAAGTTATTTGGGGAGAATTTATACCTATCACCAATGTTAGATTTATTTAATGGTGAAATTATCACGTATACAATTGGTTCAAGACCGACCTATTCCCTTGTTTCAACGATGTTAGACCGAGCCTTTGAACGTGTAACAGATCAAGACAAACTCCTCATTCATTCTGATCAAGGGTGGCACTATCAAATGAAAAAATATCGTCATTCTCTTAAGAAATGTGGTATAACACAAAGTATGTCTCGCAAAGGAAATTGTTATGACAATGCCGTTATTGAAAATTTTTTAGGTATCATGAAATCCGAATTTCTGTATCGAAAAGAATTTGAAAGTATAGCACATTTCAAACAAGAATTAGCAAAGTACATAGACTACTATAATCATAAAAGAATTAAGGCAAAATTAAAGGGTATGAGCCCGATACAATACCGGACTCATACCCTAGAGGCTGCCTACTGAAACAACCTGTCTAACTTTCGGGGTCACTTCATTTTCTGAAGAGACTTTTACTTAAATAAAGTTTAATAAAAGCCGTGGGAGTTTAATGCCTACAACTTTGTAAAAGGATTTTGATTTACTATAAAAAATCCTCTAAAGGTTTATTCTTAAAATTTACTTTTAACTTGATGTTGATATGACATAACCTTAAATATTTCGAAATTTAAAAAGCTCCCTAATAATGTTAAAGGGGCTTTGCTCATACAAATGATCTGTATATCAAAGATGAATTGATTTACAGATCATTTGTATGATAATTTTTATAAATAATTGCTAAATAGTCAATTTACATAAATGCTTTTAGAAGTTCTTGAACTAATGGGATTGCTCCACCAATAAATTTTAAAACTGCCATTGCGATTTCCATATTATTTCCTCCTCTTTTGTTAGTACTGGAATGTGATTAATCTTTATGCCCTTATTATAGTAAGCGTTTACATATATAACAATACATTTCTTTATGCAATATTGCATATTTATACGTTTAGACAATATTTGACCTCTATTAGTCATCATTTAATGGTACCATAACGAGGTGAGAGTCTTTAAGGGCTCTCCTTAATAGGAGGAAATATGGAAAAAGCGCAAGATATTTACAGTAATCTAAAATTTAAGAGTTGGTTTAATCAAGTATTAGCTGTAGGAGGAATATTAGGATTCTGCTACTTGGTGTTATATGGTTTCTGTTTCTTAGTTGATATGTAAATATTATACAACTATACTAGTGGAGTCTTGCCTACAGAAGTAAGACTCTTTTATTGTACTCGGGATGAACAAACTACATACAATAGTTCGCAGGTTCTTCAGATTACTCTGTATGGTTCCTTGTTCCTCTATGTTCTAGAACCACTATCTCCTATCATTGGAAGTAAATAAACTTCTATTTAAAAATTTCCATTTATTTCAAAATACAATTGTATTGATAAAAAATGCTTTTTTACTAGACACATATTAAAAAGACAAGCATAAGTTGTATTACATTTTGGTACAACCTTTTTATCTTTAAAAAGGACTTAAATCTTATTAATAGATTTGAGTCTTTTTTTGCATACATATATATATGACAATATAAATATAATATATTAAAAACAATTTAAATGCAAGAATACTTGTAGGGGAACCGCCAGCACTTCGGAAAAAAACAAGCTAAGCCAAAAAATACAATAAGCTGCCCATATGGACAGCTTATTCACATAATTTTCTTTATTGGACGTACACTTAAGGTCATCTTTAACTTAATAGGAGTCTAATATCTCAAGTTTCTTAGCTAATACCCAACTATTTAGACCTAAAGATGCATAAATATTGTAATAAAAATAATTCCCGTTTATCAATGTTTCCTATAACTCTTTAATATCTTCATAGAATATAGGCCAACCTTGCGTTAACATATTTTTCATATATTACTTACTACAAATATAGACGGTATTATCCTTGTTGCAGTTTTAATTTTAATCAAGCCTATTGTAATTACACAGATTGAAATATCTATTCAATTTCAAAAATAGTACAGGGAATGTATATAAAAAAATCACTTGTCTTGGAAACAAGTGATCTTTTCATTAGATAAACTGCTACTTGCCAACAGCAGGTAATTGTTATCCTATTCATATGTTCAATAGATATTATAACACATTTTTTAGTTATATAGACGGAATAGTTTCTAATGAAATGAGGCCAAAAATATTTCAAAAGGTACCATTAATTATTTAGTATTTTAAAAATGCAATTTTGAATCTTTCGAAGCACTAAATCAGGTAGATTTTAATAAACTTCAAACTTTGTCAGCATCAGGATCTAACAATTGAGTCCTAGCAATTAATGCTGGTAACATAATAAAAAGAGTCCTGATTGAAACGAACTCTTTTATGAGTTTTTACAAGAGTAAACTTTTAAACACATAATTACATTTCTATTATTTATTTTACCACTTGTACAGATGCTGGTTTCCACCCCTGATTCTCTACCCAATCAATATCAACCTTATATTTTTTGTTACTTTGCTTATCTCGCACATTACCGTAGGCTTTATTATTACCATTATTCCCAATAAAATCGAAAATCAATTGGCTCTCTGGAACATCAACAGCATAAGAAATTGCTTTTTTCATCTCATTCCAATCTACTGTTCCTTCTTTAAATTTCATTTCAGGTTTAGCCCCTTGCTTTGTACCAATTGGCTTCCAAGAAGGATTAGTTTGAGAACCCTTTTCTTGAGATACCGATTTTTCTGCTTTTTGTTTCTCTTCTAACTGTGCTGCTTCTTTCTCTTCACGTTTCTTCTCTTCTAACTGTACCGCTTCTTTCTCTTCACGTTTCTTCTCTTCTAACTGTGCCGCTTCTTTCTCTTTACGTTTCTTCTCTTCTAACTGTGCCGCTTCTTTCTCTTTACGTTTCTTCTCTTCTAACTGTGCCGCTTCTTTCTCTTCACGTTTCTTCTCCTCTAACTGTGCTGCTTTCTTTTCTTGAGCAATTGCTTTCTTTGATGTATTAGAAGGGGTAAACAACTGGTATGTCACTATACCAACTGTCACTAAAATTAAAGTAAATGCAATATTAAAAATTGCCTTTTGACGACGATTCTGTTGTTTTTCTTGAAATCTGCTTACTTGTCCCATTCTTCAAACCTCCGTGTTTACTTTCTCCTCTACTCTTTATGTATTATCCCTATAATTCTTAATATTTTTATTAAATAATAGAAATAAACTACACTTTTCATACAGGATTTCATATCATAATAAAATTTTTGTTTTTTCAAGCATCTGACATATGTTATTCAAAATAGTTTAATACATTAAAAATTAATAAGTTTCTGCACTTAAGCAACCTTCAATTTTATTCAAAGTTGATTCCAATTACGTCCACTTTAGATCTCCTGTAGAAAGCTTTTTAACAATTAAACCTCTTCTTCCCTTATTTATAATTTTTAAATTAAATTTCCCTCTATAGTATAATAAAGATGTTTCATTTTCTAATGGGGTATGCCGTAAAATCAATAGGGATTTTATCTCTTTTACCTTCTTTTCAGAGTAAATTTCACCACTAGGAAATTCTATTATTCCTAATGTAATTTTTAATTCACTCTCATCAAAAGACCACTCCTTATTAAGTTCCCTTATCTTTTGTATAAAGCTTCTTTTGGTTTGTCCTATATAGAGCAATGTTACATTCTTAGCATATACTCTAGAAATTACAAATATCCCCTTCTTAGAAGCTTCTTCCCTATTATAAAAATCATTTATACTATACATTCCATACCATTTAATATGTACTGTTTCTATGAATCACACCTCATTTTCAGACAATATTATAATTTCTGAATGTTCAAATTATAATGAGTACATGGTCTTGATGACTTGAATTATAAATTGTGCTTTTCAATAATACATTTTATTATTACTAATTTCAATAATGAAGAAAAAATACAATATTATAGTTTAATTACAAAACTATATAAAAACAAAGTGATGTCGTACCAAATATTTTATTTTTTTCAATTTCAGACTATCGTGAACAAAAGTTAGAGAGTTATAGAATAAAATATAATGTGTATTTACATGCATTTCTTTTTAAAAGATGTTTTGAAGTTTGCAACTGAATTAAAAATATAGATTTTTATGACTCTTTCCGAGGGATATAGCAAAGTGGGATCTTTTATATGCACATTACTATATCAAACTAGATTTCGGTATAGTAATTTTTTGTATCTCATTGATTTTTTACCAAACACGTATAAAAATCAATAGTATGAAAATAAAAAAGAACCTGCAAACCTGCAGATTCTCCTGATAATGATTTATATAAGTAAGACTCGAAAATATAATACAATGATTCAAAAATAAGTTCAAGTAAATCAAAAGAACCCGCTGGAGTTCGGGTTCTTTCAGAAGTGATGATGTTTTCTCAGCTTCGCAAAGTGAGAAAATACAAGAATATAATACATCGAGATTTAGAGAATTTCAATAGTTAATAGATAAGGAATATTTTATTTATTATGCAATGCGTATACAATATGTATACGCATTGCATACGAGGTGTGTTGAATTTGCAAGTATTAATTTTGAAGTACAAAATTAATTGGTATTGTTTAAAAATTTATATTAAAGCTACCCTTAATTTTCTGCTTCTAATTTATCTGATGAATTTACGGTTCTGGTGCAAAGATAAAATAAAAGAGAATATAGCGCATATATTTCGAGCGGAATTGTATTTTATGCTGTTAGCCCAAACAATTGATGGATGAATTCTTTCTGATTTTGGACAGACTGGTCCCGTAAATCAATCTGTTCTTTTTTAATCATATGCATGGCTTCAACACCACTCAATATAGAAGTTGCAGTTTTAAATGACTTAAACCCCAACATAGGATGCACACGTTTCTTAATAAAACGATGATCTTGTTCCACTATATTATTGAGATATCTAACTTGTCTTAGCTTTATGCCTTCAGGCATATGTTTTTCTTCTTTCAACGCTTGAATTGCTACAGGATAGGCAGGGTTCTTATCTATTGTTATCACGCGAGGTTTAGAAACGTACGAAAAAGTCAGGGCTTTCTTGAAAAAACACTTGGCGGCTTGTTTATCTCTTGATTTACTTAGATAAAAATCAATGGTATTCCCTTCTGAATCAACGGCACGATATAAATACATCCATTGCCCTTTTACTTTAATATAGGTTTCATCGACTCTCCATGAATCATTTGTTGATTTTAGATGATGTCGTACTTTCTCTTCTAGTTGAGGTCCATATTGATGAACCCAGCGCATAATCGTTGTGTGAGCAATGGATAATCCTCTTTCCTCCATCATTTCCACCAGGTTACGGAAGCTCAAATTGTACCTTAGGTACCACCTTACTGTTAATAAGATTAGTTCCGGCTGATAATGCTTCCATTTGAACAAATTTCTCTTTTCCATACCGATCACACACCTTTTTTAGAGTAATACTATCAGTATGTCCAAGTTTAGGAGATTACTGGCAAGAGCTTTAGAGTTTTTGCACCAGAACCTATTTTGGTTCTGGTGCAAAAAATAATGTCATTGTGTACACTGAAATTATGCATAAAAAGTACGTCACTCTTTCTCGTTAATATAAAAGAATAGTAACGTGCTTTTAACTTTAAAAATAGCCTAAATGCTTAAGTTGATGGCGATGGGGTACCGCCACACATCCATCAACTTAAACTATATGTTTATATAAAAACTGATCTTTCCATGTAGTTTTTTATTATCTTTTATAGATATCATAAAAGTAGGCATATCAAATAAACCCTGACGGGTTTCAATTTTTTTACTATAACTATGCTACCTGATGGATTGAAGTGGTATACTCATAAACAACGCCCAAAATATCAAAGACCGTTTTTTTCTCATATCTGTGGGATTTTCGTCCGTTTCGCTGTAGGAGGTTAAACAGACGAAGAAGAATCTTTGATAATTCTTGGGTGTTCTTATGTAATGCTTGATAAAAAAGTAAGAAATAATCTTTAATCATGTACATCGCTTTATATTCACTTAGCTCTTTCTGTTTCTTACGTAACAGAAGTTCTCTCATTTTAAACATAGTAGAAGAACATAATAGGATACTAATGAGTTGTCCATAAAGGTGACATTCTAGTCGCTCTTGTTTAATAGATTTACAACGATGAATTTGAAACCAAGATTTCCATATTTTAAATAACAGCTCAATTTGCCAACGCAATGAATATAAATCATAGATTTTCTCTTTTGGCACCCATTCCGTAGGAATGTTTGTCATATATACCGTAATTCCTTGTAAGAGTTTCGTACGCTCTGTATATGTAATCCCTTTTTTCTTTTCGCGAATAGCTCGATCACGTAAGCGTTTCTGTTTTTGCTCCTCCGTACACCTATAAACCACAATGCGAGTAGGCAACTTGCCTTTACTCCCTACATATACATCATGTAACTCATACACTTGACCAGGTTGTAATTGTTTCATGATATCTTCTAAATGAATTTGTATATATACGGGTCTCAATTGAGCAGGTTTTGTTTTAAATACCACTGTTTCGAATTCTTTCCTATATATTTTAGTTGGTAATTTAAGACGTGATAAATAATATCCTTGCTTATCTTGGATAGACTTAAAGTCCTGTAAACGAAAGTATCCTAAGTCACGAATATATAGTTCATTCTTTTGTATCATGCCTGTTCGAGTTGCACCATATGCCTGATCACTTCGTTTTCCTGGTTCAATTTTCACATCAGGAAATTCTCCGCTCAACAAGTCATACTCTAATTGAATTTTTATACCAGCTTTATGACTACATCCTCCGGCACCAGGATAAGTAGATGCGAATCGATCTGGAACTTGAAAGGTTGTAGAATCAAGGATGCGAATGCGCTCAAAGTAAGCAGAAAGAGAATGAGAAATCTTAGATAACCCTCCAATCTTAGCTTGTAGAAGTGTAGTAAATACAGTTCGAAAGAAGGCTACCGAAGCTGAGTTAAAGCGTCGATTAAGTCCCTCTGGACTTAACAAAACCCCTGTTGAGGTTTCTAATTGACTACAAAGTTGAGTAAGAGAGGTAGTAGCGATTTGTTGATTTAACCATACACACAAAGATAGAAAATGGTGCCCATGGCACTTACGTTTTCGTTTCATTCCGCCAGCTTCTATAGCTAATCGATTAAGTGTAGCGGGAGACATATATCTATACAACTCTTCGGCAAATAAAGACAATTCTTGTTTTTGATGCATATTCATAAAAAGCACGTCACCCTTTCTCATTAATATAAGAAAATAGTAACGCACTTTCAATTTCAAGAATAGTCAAAATCCTTAAATTGATGGATGTGGGGTACCGCCACATGCCCATCAACCTAAGAAAACAAATCAACCCCAAAACAAAAAAATTCTTCAAATAATATATGAAAGAAAAGGATAGATAAAGGCATTTTAGCCTTATCTATCCTTTTCTGTACTACAAATGATTACGTTTACTACTCAAAAACTTCTATTACTATTTTTTATACACCATACAAATTTAATTAGGTTGTTGTGTACTTTAAAGGCGGTAAACTATCATATCTTAATAGTTCAGAATGTCTTCTAATAAAAGGAATAATCCACATTAATCCAATTGCTATCAGCACAACAGACATTAAAAGAATGATAGTTAATTCAGGTTGCGCTGAAGGTGTGCTTGTAGTTGTAGACTTTAATGCAGAAAAGATATCTCTTGAAGCTACAATTATATTATTAACCATGTGAGCTACTATAGAAGGGAATAAACTTTTCGTTTTCAAGTACATTAAACAAGAAATAATCCCAAATATTGTGGTTCCAAATACATTGTTTAGATGTAAAACACCGAAGCAGATGGAAGAGAATATAACTGCTTTTTTTATTCCGAATTTATATGTAAAACGACTAAGAATAAAGCCTCTAAACAAAATTTCTTCACAGATAGGAGCGACGAAAGAAAGAGTTATAGCTTTCATTAAAACAAACCATATGCTTTGTGTTTTAACTATTTCGTTTGTACCCTCTAGCGAAGTGCTCTTGGGTATTAATGAGAATACCATTACGATTAGCAATAACATACCTAACCCGAAAATCATAGTCATAATTGCTGATGCAAAAATTTTTCTGAAAGAAAAGGAAGATGGTTTTGA
Source organism: Bacillus paramycoides (assembly GCF_038971285.1). Classification (NCBI taxonomy): domain Bacteria; kingdom Bacillati; phylum Bacillota; class Bacilli; order Caryophanales; family Bacillaceae; genus Bacillus; species Bacillus paramycoides. The sequence continues at coordinate 276,405 of NZ_CP152429.1, read as the reverse complement.
CAAGTAAGTTTTAAACGAGATATTATATCTTTTAAATTTAAAACCAATCCAAAACATAGGAATAGCATAAATTGAAATAATAAGAGCAATATTCAACTGTACATCTTTAGGAATTTCTGTGAATATTAAAGGTAAAATAAACATCATTATTACAAAAGAGATAATGGCCCACATTAAAATGAACCTGGTTTTCATATGTTCAAAAATTTTATCCATTAATAGCCTCCTGTAGTTTTATGTATAGTATTCTATATTTTATTATATCATTTTAAAGGTATATTTTGGTATTTTATCTGATGTAGATTGTCCGCTATTTTGGGTCACGTTACATCGATATCAAGCTAAGATTTTACACTATCCATACAGCAAAAATGAAGTTATCCTTTCTGTAGAATTATAAGAAAGGATGGCGTTTTTTTATGAATCTTTCGATTCTTGATGAACTTCAACTGATTGCTGAAGAATTACAACGACATATGTCTTCTCATGTTCTAGAACACTTAGCCAAAGAAAAAGGATTCGTTCAGCGAAAGAGTAAATATCAAGCACAGGAGTTAGTTGCTTTATGTGTATGGCTTAGTCAACAGGTTGCAAGTACATCCCTCACGCAATTATGTAGCTGTCTTGAAGTATCTACAGGTGTTCTTATAAGTCCTGAAGGACTTAACCAACGATTTAATGCTTCCGCAGTAAAGTTTCTTGAACAAGTTCTAGCTAACCTTCTAACCCAAAGAATCCATTCAACACAAGAAATAATTCATCAATATACCACGATTTTTAAGCATATTCGGATTCTAGATTCTACAACATTTCAGCTTCCAGATCAGTTTTCTTCACATTATCAAGGTTCAGGTGGAAGCAGCCATACTGCAGGAGTTAAAATTCAATTGGAGTATGACCTATTGAGTGGAAAGTTTCTGCACGTTTATGTAGGAGAATGATAAAACTTTTAGTTCAACAAGCCTACAATCCATGCAACCAAAGGACTTGTGCATAAGAGATTTAGGTTATTTCGACTTACTTGATTTACAGAAGATCCATGATAAAGGAGCTTACTATATCTCACGTTTGAAATTAAATTCTCGAATCTATTGTAAGAATGATAATCCAGATTATTTTCGAAATGGGACCGTGAAGAAAGGAACAATATATATTCAGTTAGATATGGAAGAACTCATGAATCAATTGACCCCTGGTCAAACAATAGAGATTTCAGAAGCATACATTGGGCAGTATCAAAAACTACCAGCTCGTGTTATTATTCATCGATTAACAAAAGAACAAACAGAGAAAAGATTGAAGGAACAAGTCAAAAAAGAAAAGAAGAAAGGTATTACCTACAAAGAACGAAGTAAAAGGTTGAGTGGAATCAACGTGTATATAACGAATCTTTCTGCAGAAAATGTTCCAACGGAACATATCCACGACCTGTATTCATTACGCTGGCAAATTGAAATCTTGTTCAAAACATGGAAATCTTTCTTTCAAATTGACAAATGCAAAGAAATCAAGAAAGAGCGCTTAGAATGCCATTTATATGGACAACTTATTAGTATTTTACTTTGTTCATCAACGATGTTCAAAATGCGTCAGTTACTCTTGGATAAGAAAAAGAAAGAGCTAAGTGAATACAAATCCATCTATATGATAAAAAATTATTATCTATTGTTTTATGAAGGATTACAGCAGGGCATCTATGAATTATCAAAAGTTTTACTGCGTTTGTTTTATCTTTTAGAGAAAAACGGGAGAAAATCTCACCGGTATAAGAAGAAAACAGTCTTTGATATTTTAGGTGTCGTATATGACTTTACTATGTCTTACAATCCTGTAGCATAATCAAAAAAATTGAAACCCAATAGGGCTTATTTAGTATGCAAATCTTTAAAGAACTTGCAATGGATTTTTAGAAAAAAGAAAAAATCTCACATGAAATTAAACTTATATAAGCTTAGCTTGATGGCGATGTGGTGCCACCCCATTAATAAGAAAAATCGTAGGAATTGAATATTTCTACGATTTTTAAAATATTCAATTTAAATATTCATTTCCATGAAATAACCACATGCACTATCAACTTAATAGAAATTTATATTATTATTTTAAATACACACAATCTTTGCAGAAAAACATTAAATTCTATATGAATTTATATAGAAAACATAATTAAAGGAGAGCAGAACATGGTAAAACATATACTCAGTTTCATACTTGGAACATTTGTTATGATAATTGGTTCCTTTTGGGTTATTCCCTACATCCTCAAAACCATTGACAGTAATGTAAGCTATATTACTCAAGACAAAAAGTATTTTAGTAAGCTATATGACTATGACATTAACCTTTGGATGATTGCAATGCTTATATTCTGCATTTTTACTGCGATTTCTGTTCTTATATTTAAGTTACCTAATTATAATAGGGGCAAAAGCACTCATATAAAAAAATATAGTCAAACAAATCAGCAGAAAAAAGCGAAGAGAAGGCGTCGTAAATAATTGTTTTCTTATATTAAGTGATAATAAATTTGGTGCTCAATTCTTTTTAAACTAACTGTGCAAGATAGTTTAATAGGGGTGATGATATAATTAAGGGGAATGTACTTTATATTATAATTTATGAGGTGGAAAATGGACTCTTTAGAATTAAACAAATCTAAATATATTGTCTCTAACATCAAAGATATTTTGCGTAAAAGGCTTATTCTTGATAAACCACTAACTAAAGATGAGGTAAAAAATTTAAACCTGGTTAATCCTACTATATACGAATATGAGAAGTATCTCATTAAAGAACGGTGGTTTTGTAGTATCAATATCGGAGAATGGGAAGATGTAGATATTATTATTGAAGGAAATAATAAAAATCCAAATGTTGAGATTGTCGATATGGCAGAAAAAATATTCGATGAACTCTATCTCCATATAAGCTGTGCATTAAAATATTTACAGAAATTCTTCCCTAATCAAGAAATGAAGAATTACTACCTATCCACAATATCTTTTGGAAAGATTGCTAATATTGACGATTATATATTGCCAGGTTTTAGTTTAGCGTTTATTTATGAAGGTACCTATGAGTTTCAGTATAAAGTAAAATTTAAAGACAATGGATGGCCGATTGGTTTTGAAGGTGGGCCACTTTAATAATCATAGATAATTTTTCTTATTATGGGGATTTAAAATAAAGGTTAACTGTTTATAAAAAAGTTGCAATGCTTTTTCTCTTACAAAATAAAAAGTGTCCAATATATGAACACTTCATGTTATTATAGGTAAGCCATATTAATTCAGATTGATATGTAGGTGAGACAACGGAAAATAAAGATCCTAAACAAAAATACGATCTAAGCAAAATATACACATACATAGAGTTTCCTGATAAGATTAGCGGTCGCTGTCATAATTGTGGTAATACTTTATTTAAAAGTTCTGTTTAAGATTTATCTTTTTGCGAGAATGTCGTCAATATGGAATGAAGAAAATCATATAGCCCTAGCCAGGGCTTTTTTCATTTTATTTTATATGCTCATTTATAATATTCCTTTAATGATAAGATTGTTTAAATTGATCATCTCATTCAACTTGATGACAACTTGGTACTAAGCTTAAATTAATTCATATAACTTTAAAAAATATAAAATAGTTTCTTCTATTTGATTATTGGTCTCACTATAAGGAATATCTATAACTGGCAACCCAATGCCCCAACAAAAATTCCGCTTTATTTTGTCACGTAACATTCGCTTTCTCGAACCCTTAAAACCCCAAAAGTACTCAGATTTCATATATTTATAATGTTGTATACCATTATATTCTATAACAAATAAAGGATATTCCCCTTGGCAAACAACAAAATCCATTCGATAATCAAATTCAAATCCAAGTTTTTTAAGAGATAGTTCTTTAATAAAAACTATATTGTGTTTAATTAGAAATTGTGTAATAAATTCCGCTCCATTAGACTCTTTATACTTTCTGTTGCAGCTAGGACAATTTTCACCATCCTTTTTGATCTTAATGGGGGCTACCTTCCATTCATGCCCACGAAAGCATACATGTACCCCCTTAGTCCTCATTGATTTATAGGGCCCAATAAAAGTGATATCGGATCTATTCTTTGCTAAATAGTCTATATATTTTTGATGATTAGGTGATATATTTTCATTTATCTCTTTTCTTATTAAGTGAGAACACCATACATATTTACTATCATTATTCTCTTTATTAATGACATAAGACTGTATTAAATGTATGTCTTTATTCTTTTCAAGATTTTGAAGATACTCTCTGTATTGAGTTAATTCTGCAGGTCCTCTAGACTTTTTTTTATAAAAATGTATACAATCATAACGATCCTTTACTAAAAGAATTATTTTTTCCTCTAAACACCATAACTTTCATCCTTTTATTAAAAGTTGTATTAATTAAATGAAAGTTCATCATTAAATAATCAGTACTTGAATCTTTGCATAATCCTTACCCTATTCACTCCAACTTGCAACACGTTTGCGGTATCTTTGCCCTATTCCATCTAACTTACAACATGTTTGCGGTATTCTTACTCAAATCATAATAATCATGATATATCCAGCAGCTTAAGTCTTTTAATATATTATTAAAAAAAGGATATACTTAATTGCATATCCAGTATTAAGAATAGTATACATTTCACCTATTCCACACTTTCTTCTTATTTATATACTTCCCTTCGCTTCTCCAATATCCTGTTTTTTAATTAAATCTAAGTAAAAATGTGAGACAGTTGTGTTGTAATAAGGAGAAATAAAAATATATGATAGATTAAATGTAAACATTCCGATAAATGCAGCTAATAAAAACCAACCAATAAATGATAACCAAAGAACAAATAACTTTAGCTTTTGTCCTTTCATTATTCTTTTACTTTCTCTCAATGCTTCACTTGCTGTATAATCAGGATTCTCTACTAATATGTAATACGACATGGAATAAGAAAAATATTTAATAATACCTGGAATAATTAATAAGAGACTCCATAAAAAGAGAAAAATAGCTTGCAGTAGCCCCAATTTCATTGATTTAAACAAATTCTTCTTTTTAAATCCCGAAAATACATCGTCTACCTTAGCATCTTCTTTTTTCCCTAAGTGTAAAGTAAAAACAGAATATCCATAATTAAAGATACCTTGTATGACACTATAAATTAGGAAACAAACCCCACCTAAACCAATATAACTTAGAATAAGTACAGCAAGTGCTGTTGGATCTACTTGTGGTTGCCCACCAATTGAATAAATAAATAATGCATCAGGGCCAATTATACCGATAAACAGTACAAATATTAAATACATAAAAGTGGCGATTGCTGATGCACTTAAGGTTGGTACAAAATAGAATAAAGCTGATACTCCTATACCTACTCCCCATTTCCCATCTAACGAATTAAGTGCTGCTTTCTTAAAATTTCTTGTCATACTTGTATTCCCTCCTTTTTTCTTATTTTTCTTTACTAAAAAATAAAAGAACTTGTAGCAGGCCCCGCTACAAGTTCTTTTAGCCAAATACTTTAGCTCATCGAAAAATTATTTATTCTACACAATCGGAGGTAATGCCTAAAATATGGTTTGTTAACATCATTATATAACATAATTATGAATTTCCGTTAAAAATTCTATATATTCAGACAAATACCCCTCCACTTTTTTACTTATTTTCATGTAGTTTTATCTATTGAAAATAAGTAAAAAACTTCTGCACTATTTCAATCAAAAGATTATTTAATAAACATTAAAAGACCACCTATAAAATTTAACAGGTGATCTTTTTGTGATTTTGCACTTGTGCACTACTTTAAAAATATATCATAAGTTCATCTTTTTTGTTAAATATTTAATTCTATCAATTCTACAACAATTTTGGGAACTTAAAGTAATACTGCAATCATATAAACACTTCGATTATTAAATCACCCCTTATTTCTTAAATAAAGGTGCTATTTTATCAATGCGATTTGTCCAAATTCCACCTGTATATTCCTCGGGAAGACGTTTTATATCTTCAGGTGAGTCAAATCCACTTGAAAATCCAAATCCATTTCCTCCTACAATGATAACTCGAGTATCCGCTTTATCCATTCGATTAAGAAAACGATTTGGCCATCCCCAAAGCCAAGGAGCTACTTTGTCTGGTATATGCAACTCACCATGCTTCAGGCTTGAAGGCATGTAACCAGTCCATCCTAACGCAATATAAGTAAGAAGATCCTTTTTCATAGTTGCTTTTGACATTGTTCGTAAACTAGGGATACGCTCTTCAATCGCAGCTATTGGTTTATCACCACCATATACAGTTAGTTGCTCAAGGCGTTTTGCTGGTAGTTTCTTAAAATAAGCAGCCAATTGGATTCCTTCATTTTCATCATCACTTTTAATATGAATAAGAAAAGAACGATCCGGAAAATGGGTAAGTACTTCATCAAGTGTTGGCATAAGATTAGTCCCTTTACCACGAAACGGAAATGTTTTCCCCCCATCAGCTGTATAACCGTAACCAATATCTAGTGCTTGTAATTCTTTTGTTGTAAAATCTCTTGTAACACCTTTACCATTAGTACGACAATCAAGAGTCCAGTCATGAAAAATAACAAAATTATTATCTTTAGTTGGTTGAACATCAAATTCTACTAAATCAGCTCCAGCTTTAAATGCCGCTTCCATAGATGGAATTGTATTTTCTAAATAGGAATATTCAGGTTCATTTATACGTTCTGCTGTACATGTATCACCCTCAATCCCTTCCATACTAAATGTTTGCGAAAGTCCTCGGTGAGCAAGAAGAATTGGAGCCCCCTCGTCCCTCTTAGCAAAAAAAGAACTGTTATTTACATAAATAAATACGAAAAGGAAAAGAATTATCCAAGTCGTTTTACGTTTCAGTAACCTTTTTATTTTATTCATTGTATTCTCCTCTTAACTACTTATTGAGATTATTTAAATACTGATAAATGTTACAAGTTATCTTGCTACATTGCAATGGATTTCATTGGAAATTATAGGTTAGTACTTTGATATGAAGCGGGAGAAATTAAAAAATAATATATTGTGATACTTTTTCTATTAGGTAATTGTATGTCTTATGCATGGATTTGAAAAAAATCGTAGTGTTTTCTTCTCTTTCGATTAATGAAATTCAATTGATTTTTAATGAAACTATTTAAATTACGTTTTTTATTTGCTCTGACATCTGGATAGAAGTGTTTTTAAACAACATTATTTTCAAGCATTCATTTATTTGGAACAAAACAAAATATTTTATGTATTATGTGAAGAACAATAATTTTCAATTAAAAAAAGGGAGGAATAAGAATGAAAAAATTAAAAATGAGTATGATGGCATTTGTAACGACGTTGTTAGTATTGTTGGTCCCTTCTTCTACATTTGCAAACACAATAGAGCTTTTTAGTTCTGGATGGGATTACTTAGGAGAAGAAACGTTATATTCAAATGGTGCTGAAAGTTATGTATATGCCTCGACTGGTGGAGATTACAAGATTTGCCGAGCTGCTGAAGTAGGTTCAACTAGTAAGTTAAAAGTTGAATTATGGGAGTACGATCCTGATAGCTATAATGATTATGTAGGCGTACGATATTTAGGACCCGGTGAATGTGGCGTTTTCAGAAATATTGGTGGCTTTGTGGATGGAGGAAATGAAGCGGAATTTTTTGCGAAATCAAGATCTAGCAGTAAAATGCATTTAATCTTTTTTGATTAATTCACTAACAAAATGGTAAATAATCCGAGTCTAATACGTAAAAGTCAAAACGACAGATGGGCAAGATTAGGTTGATAGGTCACAATTCAACTTGCTTTAGATTTTTTTGGGGTCTATTGTTGATAATTTTTTCGAGTTAAGGTAAATGCATAGGTTACAGTATTATTAAATATAGTCGTAATGTGTACAAATCAGTTGCGACATTTTGATGTTTTTAACGAATTCTAAGGGAATTAAAATCAAACGGAAATTGTCAACTGGTGGACTGCTGTACCCTCTACTTGTTGCGCTTATTCTTTCGTTGTTATCTTCTTTTTCCTCAATATATGTCTTTGCACCTGTGCAGCAAGCTTTATCCTGTCCTATGATGTTTGAATCCCTAATTGGGTTTCTTTTCCCATCCCCTTAAAAAGGCTAAACTTTAAACAAACTTAATTGAGTTTTTACACTTTCTCAATATTACAGTATCAAATTTCTTATATAATTGAATTATTCTTTTTATTTATTTTCTGTATCTGTTCCCATTGAACCCTACTATTATAGGGTTTCTTTTTTTATAATCATATATTTATTAATTAATTTATCAATTTCCTGACTTAAATAGAGGACTTTCGTATGACTAAAGCCATATTTATTTACCAGTTCTACTAATTCTAATTTTTTATTTTCTATTAGATTATCTAACTTTGCCACTAACATAAACTTTTTTCTTTCACACTCCCTCTGAACAAAATAAAAAGAGCTGCTCCCAGCTCTTTTATACTAAAAATCTTTATTATTGCATTGTAAAACTTTCCATATCCTATTATAAATGAATATACATAAAGCCAACAACAATAATTTTAGTCTATTAAGAAATAAAAAAGCAGCAATATTTTATTACTGCTACAACTTCTATATAAATTCATTATTAATAAAAACATATTCTTCTGGTTCATCAACTTCACCATACCAAACTTCCAGCTTTATAATATGTTCTGCTACTTCTTTTAATATCAAATTCATAAATAATGAAATAGGTGTCACATTATATTCTGTATCTCTGTAATTCTTTAGATTGTCTATAAATGACCATTCATAACCTTTTAAATTTGTATAATAGTCATTCTCTTCTTCCCAGTTTCCTGTATTTATTAATTCCACCAATTCTTTATATTCATCCTTTATAATTACTTTACCTCGAAAGGCTGTATACATTTCAAAAGACAATTTTTTCACCCTCTTAAATTCATTATGAATTTAATTAACATATATACTTAACTACACAATAGAAGGTTTTAGAAATCGTAATACGTTTCCCTTTTCGCTAAATTCACTCTCATTGTTACAATTATTTGAGGTAAGGTCCACTATATAACTCTCTGAAATTTTAAAAGTTCTTTCCTCATTAAACATTGTCAAAGGAACTGATACTCCAACATTATTATCTAAATGACTTAGTACCATTACAGGGATAGTTTCTCCTTTTAATAAATCAACATATGAGGTCTTAACTTTATAATAATGCCCTTCTAAAAAATGCATTTTTCCATTTATTAAATCCACTGCAACTCCATTATTACAGTACGCTAAGCTTTGATTTGAAAAATGGATGTCATCCGATACTTTAATAAATTTCATTGTTTTATTATCAAATATATAGTAACCCTCTCTTACTACAAAGAGATTATGCGGATTGATAAACTCTAGCAAATAATGCGTGACTTCAAAGCTAGTATCTCCCTCAATCATTTCTCTGTATTCTACATAAAGTTTCTCTAATTTTTTAAATGTACTTAATTTGATCTCCTGATTTGGTCTTGATGCAAGTGTTAAGTCATCTAATACCCATTTAGCCACGTATGTTGACGTTGGAATCATTTACAATATACCCCTTCAAAATTCTATATATGAACATATAAACTATTTAAATTAAATAAATTAGGCTCTACTTAAAGTATAGGCAGAATCTATTTAATAACTAAGATAATTCTCTAACTTTTTCATATTTACTTCTTTTGAACTACCCCCACTTTCACTTCGTTTAGAAGAGGGGGATTCCTAAGTAAAGAGTTCTATCGAACTCTAATTTATTAGGCTAACCCCACAGTCCTTGCGGTTAGAAGCCTTATTGCTTCATTCTTTAGATTGATACTTGCGTTAATATCCCTATCATGATGTGCATGACAAGAAGGGCAATCCCATTTACGTAGGTTTAGATTTTTAACGTCTTTGTTTTGATATCCACAACAGGAACATAATTGGCTTGAAGCAAATGTTTTTGATACGACAATGACTTGTTTGCCATACCATTTTACTTTGTATTCCAACATGGTTCGAAACTGTGACCATGATACCTCACTAATCGCTTTTGCTAACTTATGATTCTTTAACATATTCGATACTTGCAAATCCTCTATACCGATAACATCGTGGTTTTTGATGATTTCGGTTGAGATTTTGTCCAAGTAATCTTTTCTAGCATTTGATATGTATTCATGAATTCTAGCTACTTTTACTCGTTGTTTATTCCAACGAGAAGATCCTTTCATTCTTCTAGAAAGAACACGCTGTGCTTTTGCCAACTTCTCTTCTAACGACCGAAAAAACTTCGGGTTTTCATAGGGTGTTCCATCTGACAAAATGGCGAAATTTTTTAGTCCCACATCCATTCCAATGTAAGAATTTGTTTTCGGAAGTTCTTGCACTTCTGTTTCAACTAACAATGACACAAAGTATCTACCAGAAGGGTTGCGTCTAACCGTAGCATTTAAAATACGTCCCTTTACTTCACGACTTTTGGCAAATCGAACAAGACCTAGTTTTGGCAATTTCATTTTGTTTCCTACAACGGCAATGTTTTCATTTGTTTGTTTTGTGGTGTAAGATTGTACGTTGTTCTTCTTAGATTTGAAACGCGGGGCATTGTTTTGTTTTTTGAGAAGGCGTGTATAAGCATCCGCAAGGTTGCGAACAGACGACTGAATCGCAATACTATCCACTTCTTTTAGCCAAACAAACTCTTTCTTCATGGCAGGGAGCTTGGCAGAGCATGTACCATATGTTAAACCTTTTCCTGTTTCTTTGTATGCATTATTCCATAGAGATAGGAAGTGGTTGAATACAAAACGAGAGCAACCAATCGTTTTATTCATTAGGGGCGCTTGTGCTTTATTTGGATAGATACGAAATTTATATGCTTTATTGATCATCATTCCTTTCACCCCCATATCGATATGTGTCTATTATACAACGAACATACATTCCATATGTAGTGAAGTAACAGTTTATGAATGTAGAACAATTAAGGTGGCTTCCTGCCATCCCTTGTCTGAAGCCAATTCATCTCCCACCTACTCACTTCGCGTTCCTTGAGGAAGGAGTCTTCTTGCCTAAAATGATAAATTATAATTATCAAACTCCTACTATGAAATTTTCAAGAATCAAAAAACTAAAACAATTTGATGTAGCTATTTGGCTGTATAAAAATAAATTAACTACCGTTTAACTGGATTTACACTTTAAAAAATATACAAGTTGTTCCTATTATGTCGAGACAATTGAACCATTTGAAAAGAAAACCATACACAGTAAATCATATAAGGATATATGTAGCAATTGTGATTATGTTTTACGTAATTACGTGTGAAATTCTAAATGATATTTCCGTCCTTTCAGGGACAGTATTCCCTTGATTACCTGATGTATAAAAATGTATTAAACATATGGTACGTGAAATTTTACAAAGAACACTTTAGGAGGTATTAAGCACATGGCAAATGTTGTGTTAATTATAAGGAATTCAGATTTATTAAGATCTATGAATAAAATATTAACTAATTCTGAATCAGTAGAAAAAGTGCAAGAATCACTGAATAAGGCAAAGACAAAAATACACTGCCACACGGTCTGTTATGGCATTGGACGGATTTTAAGTGGGATATGCCAGAGGAACTAGGAGAAAACATAAACAATACTAAAAATAGCGAATCTATTTTACTTTTATTTTATTGGCTAAATTGCATTGGAAGTGAAAACTATTATTTAGCAAGAATTGAGGAAAGATATGTTATAGATGAGCATGATCCATTAGATACATAGAGTAATTTACATGTACCATCATTAGATTTATCCTTAAATGTTTCAATCTCCTTTGGTTTTGAAAAGGAGGATACAATATGAAAATACGTAATATTTATCGTCATAGTTATGGAACTGCAAGTATAGATAAAATTCTTCCTTCAATAATAACTAAAAGTATTTGGGATTTTTTTAAAACACAAATACTTCTAAAAAACAATTCCTTATTAAGCTATAAACACATCTTTGATTTAAAATTGGAAGATAATTATTTGGTATTAAATTATCAACCAGAAAGTCCAGGTTTTGAGATACGTTCCAAAACAAATGTAAAAGTGGATTAACTTCCATTAGCACATCGTATATGGATTATTGATAACGGTAAAAGTTTTATTATGATGTTACCTACGGATTATTGATAGGAATTAGACTATACACTTATTTTACTTAGTAAAATAGGTGCTTCAAAATAACACCATTTAAAATACCGGTTCTTATTAGAACCAGTATTTTATTATGTATTAAGCTTTAGTATCCATTAATTATAGGATAGCCTATAGATATAACACACTCCCCTATAGTTAGGTTACTTAGATTTTTTCAATTCTTCGTTTGCTTTATCTATTAACTTAGAAGCAGTCTCTAATCTTTCAACCCCAGCATCAACTTCATATTCTTTACCCTTATCTAAACCTTCTTGTATGATTTCCACTCCATCTTTTACATGAATCATCGCTAAACCTACATTATGTTGTACTGGGTAATCTTTTACTTCATACTCTAACTTACTTATTTTGTCCGCTAACTCTAAATAAGGTTTAGATACTTCTTTTAACTCTTCTGACTTTTTCTTCATTGACTTGCTACTTTTTACAATACCGTCTATTTCTTTAGATTGTTCGGAGAAATCTTTCATTAAATATTCTAGGTTCTTACTGAAGTCTTCTTTTTTATTCTGTTTAACAGAAGCTTCCATTGCTTCATCTTTCTTAACCTTTGTCTCACATCCAACCCCAGTTAACATTAACATTGGAACTACTAAAAAAGATAAAATCTTACGTTTCATTGACATATACCCCTTTGTTTTAAAATGCTTTTTCTATTCTTTCCACTTTTTTATTTGTTTCCATTTTATTCGCCACTATGAATATCGTTTATTTTACCTATTTTCCTAATGTTTCAGCAATATCTTCAATCTCTTTTAAATATATATCGTTCACATCACTTATCCCCTCTAAATACTTGTCAAATGGTTCATTCATACTGTCTGTAGCTTCTTTAAGTTTAGTTGAATCTTCTTGTTTAATAGCGTCTAATTGCTTATTAAAAGATTTATCTATCGCTGTAGTTGCTTGAGATACCTTTTTATGGGCATCTTTATATTTTGAGCTTGGTGCTAATCTTCTCATTTGTGCTGTAACTGACTTTGCTTGTTTAAATTTCTCTTCAAACTCAGCTTTGGATGATTCAGAACTATACCCCTTTTCCTCAGCTATAGCTAGATCTTCAATAATAGTGTTAAACTCTTTATTTAATTGGAGTAGATTTCCTGCATAAATGTCTTCCTTTTTTGCATCTTCTTTCGAAACAATAGCGTGCTCTTCATCTATTGCATTACTTCCACAACCAACTCCTCCTATTAATAGCATGAAGGGTAAAGCAAGTTTTAGTGCCTTTTGTTTCATATCTTTTCCTACTTTCTTAAAGCTCATTTTCTAGTAGTTCAGAAGCTAACTAAATTACCAACTATTTAATGTCTTTCATCATCTCGTTTGCTTCGTTTATCTTCTTAGAAGCTTTGACTACTGCATCATTACCTAGTTCTATTAATTTCCTATCTTTTAATTCTAGACCGTCTCCAATTAATTTAATTGACATATCTAGTAAACCCATAGCAGTATCTATTGTAAACTGCACATCTTTATACTTTTCGTCATGCTTTAATTTTTTAACCTTTTCAGATGTTTCAAGTAAGTCCTTAGAAGCTAAATCAAATTCTTTTTTCTTCTCTTCTACTGATTTTTGGCTTGTTAATATGTCACTTACGACCTTGGACTGTTCAGAAACATCTTTCATCAGATAAGCCAGGTTTTCCTCATAGTCTTCTTTCTTATTTTGCTCAATAGAAATTTTACTATCTACTTGTTTTTCTTTTGTAGTACACCCTGCTGCTCCCCCTGCTACAAACATAAGTGAAAATGCTAATAATATTAGTCCCTTTACCTTCAAACTCCCATACCCCTTCTGAGAAATTGTAAGTAATTAACATATGAAACCATAACATAAATTACGTAAATAGACTATAAAAAATAGCAATTCTTACGGTGAATTTTGAGTGTTCTAACAACCTTAAAATATGCATTACAATTATAGAATATCTCACTCCATATACTTTTTTAATTTTCCTTTATTTAGCTTCTAAAGTTTAGTATTTTGTTGTTTTTTATGCTCCCTGGGATACCGTCAGCGTTTTTCAAAATAATCTATGCTATACGGAAAAATAAAATAAGCTGCCCGTGTGGGCAACTTATTTACATAATTATCGTTATTGGAAGTTAATTAATTTTTTCTATGTACCAAAGAAAGGAAATAACCTAGTAAAAAGAGAGGTTATCAATGCACTCACATTCAAGAATAATTGACCTTTCCTTATAAAAAATCCTTTTTATATTGGATAGCCATGTAAGTTCCAGCAGCTAAAATTGCTAGCGCATATTTGAATAAGAAAAAAATGTTCCACATGTAGTCTTTTGGAAAAATCATGTCACATAGTATAATTGCACACAGCATAAAGTAACTGCTTTTCAAAAAGATTGTATTTGTTCGTTCGTCGTCTTTTCCAATCTTCTTATAAAATACACAAGCAAAAATCAAACTACCCATGAGCAGTAAAAAACCAACTCCAACGAGAATATTCCAATTTCCTGTAGATTGTTCAGCCCAGGACTTTAAAGGGTAAAAAATTGCATTAGGGATATCTGAGATTGACTTAATTTCCATTTTTATCATTTCCTTTCAGATAAGTAAAAATATCGTTTACATCAACATTAAAAAATTCGGCAATTCGAAAAGCTAACAGCAGAGTCGGAACATAATTTCCTTTTTCCATTACGAAGATGGTTTGTTTGGAAACTCCGACTTTTTCTGCTAATTCTTGCTGAGACATTCTGGCAAGTACACGATATTCATAAACCTTATTTGATATCGAATCACCAAAATCTTTCTTCATGACCATCACCTCTTGAATTAAATTATAAACCTATTTTTTACAAAAAGTAAATTAAACTTATATAAAAGTATAAAATATTTTCATTTTTAATTAGATTACTTTAATTTAACAAGAGCCAGAACGCAGAAATAACCTGATAAAATTCATGATTTCGTCAGGTTCACATGCTTTTTATTTTGACTTATGAATAAAGATTCATGTGTAGTTCACATAACGTCTTATTATCGGTAGCAAGGTCAAGGAGGCATCTCTCCCTTACAAGGGAACCTCCTTTCTTTGTTCTATCGACCTATGCATTTTTTATACATTCCTATCCTGGCACGGTTTTAGTGTTCTTTTTTGTTGTTGGATAAATAAAAAACTGTATTAAATCTTGCATGCTCCTAGATGTCACTATATATGAACACTACGTATTTGATTTTCTCAATGACCAACATTACTTAACGTGGTAAAATAGTATTCGGATGGGAATCCAATGTTATTAAAATTAAAGTGGTTATCAAGTCGGAGGAAGGCACCTTAGGGTGTCTTTTCTTTTTAAAATATATAAACGTAACTAACCCTTTCCTAATAGAGGCCTTCCTCATGCCTCCTTACAGGGAGAATGATAAGGCTTTTTTTATTTACCCAATTACTGATTTCTCAAATGTTTTAAATAGTTACAATACATGTATTGCTTCAATAACATATGATCATTCTTAAGCATATCATTGAAATGTACCAATAGATGTTAGTGCAGTAAAATAAATTGTGTTATGATGTGAGCAAATATAAAGCTATCTAACGGAGGGATTCATATGCCACATGTTGTATTTCGTGGAATTACTACTGAACAATTAAAACGCATAAGCAAGCCATTAGTAGAAGAGCTCGCAGAGATTTGTGAGTGTGGTACGGATAATTTTACGTTGGAACTACCAAGTTCTACGTTTGTATTCAATGGAGAAGAAATAGAAGCGTTTCCTCTTATTGAAGTGAAATGGTTCGAGCGTGGACAGGAAATTCGTGATCGATTTGCCAAGTCAATTACTACATATGTAATGGATTTTGGACTTCCAGAAGTAGAGGTTGTATTTACGGTTTTCACAGAATCAGCGTATTATATTAACGGGAAGCATTGTGCAAGTTAGAGCTATTTGAAAGATTTTTGTAACATTTATAAGGGGTAGAACCACACATCCATCAACTTAAACTATATGTTTATATAAAAACTGATCTTTCCATGTAGTTTTTTATTATCTTTTATAGATATCATAAAAGTAGGCATATCAAATAAACCCTGACGGGTTTCAATTTTTTTACTATAACTATGCTACCTGATGGATTGAAGTGGTATACTCATAAACAACGCCCAAAATATCAAAGACCGTTTTTTTCTCATATCTGTGGGATTTTCGTCCGTTTCGCTGTAGGAGGTTGAACAGGCGAATTAGAATCTTTGATAGCTCTTGGGTGTCTTTCTGTATAGCTTGGAAAAGAAGAAGAAAGTAATCTTTAATCATATATATGGCCTTATATTCGCTCAGTTCTCGTTTCTTTTTCATAAGAAGTAATTGCCGCATTTGAAACATAGTAGAAGAATAGAGTAGAATGGCAATCAGTTGCCCATACAAATGGCATTCTAATCGTTCTCGTTTTATTTTTTTACAATGGTGAATATGAAAGAATGATTTCCAAGTTTTAAATAAAATCTCGATTTGCCAACGTAAAGAATACCAATCATGCACTTGTCCCATCGGGACAATCTCTATAGGCGTGTTTGTCATATATACATTGATACCACTAAGTCGTTTGCTACGGGGAGAATACTTCATTCCTTTCTTTTTTTCTCGTATAGCTTGATCCCGCAATCTTTTTTGTTGCTGTTCTTCTGTAAGTCGATGAACAATGACACGAGCTGGTACTTTATCGACCATTCCTACATAAGCATCATATATTTCATATGTTTGTCCTGGTTGAAGAGAATTCATTACTACCTCCATATCTACCTGTTTATATTCTGTTCCCTTCTTTAGTTTTCCATTTTAATAATAAGTAGGATTGGGATTTTTTTGATAAATACGTGTATTAGATTTAATGCGAGAAATATAGTAAGCCTTTTTATCCTGTATATATTGAAGATCCTTCAGATGAAAATAGCCTAAATCCCGAATACACAAATCATCTTCTTTTACAGTGGGTACGCAAAGGGAACCGTAAGTTCGATCATGTTGTTTCCCTGGTCCTGTATGAATATGTAGAAAATGCCCACTTAAAAGATCATACTCAAGTTGAATTTTCATTCCTGCAGTATGGCTGCAACCTCCCGCACCAGGATAAACGGAAGAAAATATATTTGGAAGTTGAAAAGCCGTAGAATCTAGAATACGAATACGCTTAAAAATTGAAGTACATGGAGAAGCAATTGACATAGATGAAGTTAATTTTTTGTTTAAGAGCTCAGCTAATATATGTTGTAAAAGTTGTACAGCTGCTGGATTAAATCGTTGATTCAGTCCCTCAGGACTGATAAGTATTTCTGTTGATGCCTCTAAACAACTAGATAGCTGAGCTAAAGAAGTTGTCGCGACATTTTGACTCATCCATACACATAAAGCGACTAAATCTTGTGCTTGATATTTACTAATCCGCTTTACAAAACCAACACTTCGCGCAACAGACCGTAAGGTGTTTGGAGATAGGGAACTTTGAATCTCTTGAGCAAATAGTTGCAATTCGTCAGACACAGAAACAGACATAAAAAACGCCATCCTTTCCTATGATTCTACAGAAAGAATAGCGTATTTTATCTTTTTATGGATACATTTTTTTGCTCGATGGTGATGTGGTGTTACCTCAAATATAATTATTTTATTTGAAGGTCTCTTTTAAATTTTTATCAAATCTTTTCATAGGTTGATATACAAGGACGTGTAGTGATAAACCTATCACTGCAGTAATGTTTAAAATAATACTTATAATCATTAAAGACCATTCTATAACTGGAGAAAAGTATCCGTTCGTACTTAATGTAGAAGAACTTACACCTAGTATTAAAATCACTATTAGTAAAGGTAAGTTTTTAACCAATTTGAATCCCCCCCCCTTAAATATAAGATAGTTATCTATGGGAATTTAACATATTTTCTCGTTTTGGGGTATTTGTTTTTCTTAGCCTGATTGTGATGGGTCTGTACCCCAGTTTATTAGGTACTAAACCTAAAAAGAATTTTTAATGTAAAGGAAGTTAAATTATGAAAATACACATTACAGGATCTACAGGGAGTGGCAAAACAACATATTCTAAAAAAATAGCTAAGGAATTGAATATTCCTCGATATGAACTAGATGATATCCATTGGATTCGTGATCAAAAAGGAGATACACGTCGTCCTATGGATGAGAAGCTAGCCTTGTTAACAAAAATTGTTAATCAAAATAATTGGGTTATTGAAGGTGTACAGTTTAAATGGTCTGATAATAGCTTTGAAGAAGCAGATGTAATTATTGTACTAGACGTTTCTCAACTGAAAAATCGTTACCAAATCATCAAGCGATTTCTTAAACAAAAGTTAGGGCTTGAGAAGTCTAAATATAAACCATCTTTAAAAGCACTAAAAAATATGTTTGAATGGGAAAAAGATTATCGAACATACGAGCGAGAACAATTACTTATAAAGTTGGAACCGTATAAAGATAAAGTATGTTTTATCAAATCTCAAAAAGATAAAGAAGAGTTAATACAAAAATTAATAAAAGGGTAGCACTTCGCTAAGAATGTCCAAAGAAATTCAATATAAAGATCGAAATAAAGATCGAAAACGATGGTTTTTTTGTAATCTGGCATATTTAAGTTTGTTTTTTATAAAAAAATCAATGTAAAATACACACTAATAGGGGTCACCATACATACCCATCAAGCTAAAATTTTATAGTACCCTCAGAACGAAATTTTGTACTAACTTGTAACAGGGATCTCGCCACATATAGCAATGGGATCATGTAGCTACAATCCTTACAAAATTGTAATACTAATGTCATGTAATTAGATAATTAAAAGCTGAAATACCTTTTATAATAAAAAAGAAATAGATGGGAATAGCGACACGCCTAATATAAGCTTTGATTTTTTACATGCTAATATCAGTATCAAAACAGATATTAAAAAATTGAAAATTAAAGGTGAATATTATGAATAGGCTTTCTCAAATTCGATAGGAGAAAGATAATCTGAGGTGAAGAATTTGTAATATAAAAAATTTGAATGTTTTAAGATTTCAGTAAAAACAAAAATGAAGAGTGGAGAATTTTCTAATAATATTGTAGGACTAGCATCACTAAATGGAATAATAAAGAGACAAAAACCACTGAAATTTGAATGTAGGAGCATAGAAAATAAGCATGAAAACTGAAATTACTAACAACAGAATAGATATATTAGATTATTTAAGAGGATTTGCTTTGATAGGGATTTTGCTAGTGAATGTTCCCTTTTTTCTTTTAAAAGTAGATTCTCCATCATCAAACTCTATTGATGCATCATATCACCGTTTTTTATATTTATTTGTAGAAGGACGATTTATGCCAATTTTCACTTTTTTATTTGGTATAGGATTTTATATCTTTATTACACGTGCAAAAGCAAAAAATGATAATGCATATCTCCTATTTATAAGAAGACTGGTTGTATTATTTGCAATGAGTTGGATCCTTGAGAGGTTTGACCATGGTGAAGCATTAATGGCATATTCAATATTCGGAATTTTCATGATCCCTTTTTATAGAGTAAACAAACATATAAATTTGATGCTAGCACTATTAGGGCTAATGTGCACAAGTTATCTAGGGGATAAAGCTTTATCAATAATCCCCTTATTTTTATTAGGACTTACAGCAGGACAATATCGTATATTTGAGAATATATCAAAAAATAAATGTAAATATAAAGTTTTTACAATCATAGCATCTGTTTTAAGTATAATTGGATTATGGATTCAATATACTCATGCACCTTCAACTATAGTCGATATGCCAACGAAGGGAGCAATTGACTCAAAAACTTTCATAAAAATTGGTATTATAATTGGTCCTATTGTTTCTGCAAGCTATGTAGGAATATTAATATTATTATTACAATATTCGTGGATACAAAAGCTATTGTGTCCCTTAAAAAACTATGGTCGTCTGGCATTAACAAACTATCTTTCTCAAGCTGCTTTAGTAATGATATTTGACTATTATCTTCAATTAACAGGAAATATCACTTATTCTCAGACTCTTGTTCTCTGTATTGGGATTTATGTGATTCAATTACTATTCAGTATGTTGTGGCTTCAATTCTTTAGAATGGGACCATTTGAATGGCTATGGAGAATATGCACGTATTGGAAAGTAGTTCCTAATAAAAAATAAAATGTAACTTTCACTAAAAGGAACTGTCCCATAAGTCGAATTTTTGACTATGTGACAGTTCTTATTATTTTAGAAACGTTGATATATCAATGTTTTTATTTTTCCATTTTGGAGGAGTTTACCCTTTGGGGACAGCTCCTTATTGTCGAAAAATTTTGGTTTAGGTGTAAATAATATCTGCCTGATAATGCTTCATTTGAATACATTTTCTTTTTCTATATCGATCACACACTTTTTATAGAGTAGTACTATCAGTATGTCCAAGTTTACTAGACCAGTTTCACATATTTTAAAATTTTTGCACCAGAACCAATTTTACAAACCTTAATATATGTTAAAAGTAAAAACACATAACAGATCTTTCTTGTAATATGCTTTTTTGTTTTTGCTAGGTAACTTCTATTGTCATAAAGTAAACAGTATAGTTATTTGTGGTCTTTTGACACTTTCATTTGATACGGTGCTGAATGTGTACTAATGTTTGCTGCGTGATTTGGTTATATTGCTATACTGATTACAAATTCAAAAAGACCTTTGAGTTCTACCTATTGTTTTGTGAGTGGCCCCAAAAAGAATAATGTTTTCTATGAATTATGGTATAAATTCATCTTAGATTGATAGAAATGTATGGTGGCCCCTTATAGATTATTTTTTCTCACAACATATGTGATTGCATTTGTTTTTAATAAAACAGACTTTTCATTTCGAATAATTTTATATTCGAGCGGTTTTACTATGATACTCAATACTTCCCAACCATCATATATTTGTCTTAATTTATTCATCATTTCTTCCGTTGGAATGTTTATCTCCATTAGTGCATCTAATTTTTTATTGGTATCCATATCAATTTCTTCAACTTCAGAATTTACAATAATACAATTTATTCCGTTGTACTTCGTTCCGTCTGCCATTCGTTGAACAACTTTTTCAAATATCTCTTCGGATCGGGCATGTTCTAAACTTGAAACTGCAACAATGAGGTCGAAGTTATTAGACTTAATGTCATAGTTTCCTATATCAGCTTTTTCAGTTTGAATTACTTCTTTAACTTTATATTCCTCACTATATTGATTTAATTTTTGCAAAGCAGAGTCTAATAAATCAACACACACAACTGTACCGCGATTTTCTTTTATAGCTTGAGCCAATGGGATACTATTTCTACCCACTCCAGAACCTAAATCAAGCACACTAAGATCGTCTTTTCCTTCAAACAATGGAATTTTTTACAGGTTTATGTAGCCACGAACCTTCTTCAAACAGTTTATAATTATCGTAATAATAGTCGTGATATTTTTTCTCCTCTTTTCTTATAAATTCAATTCTATTCATTGTTTTTCCTCATTTCTCAAATTATGTATTCTATAAATTACTGTAACAGATTTAATATAAATTTTTGAACTATCTTATCTTGTTACTTGAAGAAAGAATGATGAATAATATATACATGTGAAGTTGACATAACCATTCATTATGGATGTATCCAAAAAAATGAGCTGAATTCTTATAAATAACTGTAGAAGTATAAAATTTTCGTTTTGGGGGACATTCTGCTTTACTAGCTTGATGGCGATGGGGTATCGCCACACATCCATCAACTTAAACTATATGTTTATATAAAAACTGATCTTTCCATGTAGTTTTTTATTATCTTTTATAGATATCATAAAAGTAGGCATATCAAATAAACCCTGACGGGTTTCAATTTTTTTACTATAACTATGCTACCTGATGGATTGAAGTGGTATACTCATAAACAACGCCCAAAATATCAAAGACCGTTTTTTTCTCATATCTGTGGGATTTTCGTCCGTTTCGCTGTAGGAGGTTAAACAGACGAAGAAGAATCTTTGATAATTCTTGGGTGTTCTTATGTAATGCTTGATAAAAAAGTAAGAAATAATCTTTAATCATGTACATCGCTTTATATTCACTTAGCTCTTTCTGTTTCTTACGTAACAGAAGTTCTCTCATTTTAAACATAGTAGAAGAACATAATAGGATACTAATGAGTTGTCCATAAAGGTGACATTCTAGTCGCTCTTGTTTAATAGATTTACAACGATGAATTTGAAACCAAGATTTCCATATTTTAAATAACAGCTCAATTTGCCAACGCAATGAATATAAATCATAGATTTTCTCTTTTGGCACCCATTCCGTAGGAATGTTTGTCATATATACCGTAATTCCTTGTAAGAGTTTCGTACGCTCTGTATATGTAATCCCTTTTTTCTTTTCGCGAATAGCTCGATCACGTAAGCGTTTCTGTTTTTGCTCCTCCGTACACCTATAAACCACAATGCGAGTAGGCAACTTGCCTTTACTCCCTACATATACATCATGTAACTCATACACTTGACCAGGTTGTAATTGTTTCATGATATCTTCTAAATGAATTTGTATATATACGGGTCTCAATTGAGCAGGTTTTGTTTTAAATACCACTGTTTCGAATTCTTTCCTATATATTTTAGTTGGTAATTTAAGACGTGATAAATAATATCCTTGCTTATCTTGGATAGACTTAAAGTCCTGTAAACGAAAGTATCCTAAGTCACGAATATATAGTTCATTCTTTTGTATCATGCCTGTTCGAGTTGCACCATATGCCTGATCACTTCGTTTTCCTGGTTCAATTTTCACATCAGGAAATTCTCCGCTCAACAAGTCATACTCTAATTGAATTTTTATACCAGCTTTATGACTACATCCTCCGGCACCAGGATAAGTAGATGCGAATCGATCTGGAACTTGAAAGGTTGTAGAATCAAGGATGCGAATGCGCTCAAAGTAAGCAGAAAGAGAATGAGAAATCTTAGATAACCCTCCAATCTTAGCTTGTAGAAGTGTAGTAAATACAGTTCGAAAGAAGGCTACCGAAGCTGAGTTAAAGCGTCGATTAAGTCCCTCTGGACTTAACAAAACCCCTGTTGAGGTTTCTAATTGACTACAAAGTTGAGTAAGAGAGGTAGTAGCGATTTGTTGATTTAACCATACACACAAAGATAGAAAATGGTGCCCATGGCACTTACGTTTTCGTTTCATTCCGCCAGCTTCTATAGCTAATCGATTAAGTGTAGCGGGAGACATATATCTATACAACTCTTCGGCAAATAAAGACAATTCTTGTTTTTGATGCATATTCATAAAAAGCACGTCACCCTTTCTCATTAATATAAGAAAATAGTAACGCACTTTCAATTTCAAGAATAGTCAAAATCCTTAAGTTGATGGATGTGGGGTATCGCCACATACCTATCAAGCTAAAATTTTATAGTACCCCCAGAACGAAATTTTGTGCTAACTTGTAACATAAAATTTCGTTCTGGGTTAATTCCGAATTCTTAAGTTGATGGCATAAGGGCGAGCCCCTAAAATACAATTCCGCTAGAAATTTTCGCGCTATATTCTCTTTTATTTATGATAGTTGATTAACAACGCTTTCTAAAAATTTGTCTACCTTTTCTTTTGATGTATCCGGCGTATGATAACCAATTGTAAATGTAAGTCTTCCATTGTAAAAGCTTGCACCCATTGAAAAGAATGGCGCATACATAATGGGTGATGTCATATACCCGTCCTCAGCTTGAACTTCACCAAACTGAATAGGTTCATCAGCGATCACCCCGAAGTTTGTCAGTAATGGCAAAGCCATTCCCATCTGTAAAGCCTGTTCGTATTGCTGATTATACATTTCCTTCACTACAGATAGCTTCATACCTGCCAATAGCTCCATTCCTGCTGCTGAAGAAAGACCTGGATTTTGAGACTTTATTTTATCCATTGATTGTTTAATTCGAACGAGAGTCTGATTAAATGATTCATCATTTTCCATTTTTATCACTGGCATTTCCATGCCGGATAAGTTGCAAATAGCACCAGTTGTATAATTAGGCAGATATCGACGTAAATCAATTGTTAAACCAATCATTTTTTCTGCGGTGCGAGGTTCTGCATACACAGTGAAATGTGATAAAGCTCGGAAGTATGCAGTCATGATTACATCATTTAAGGTAGCCTGTTGTACTTTTGTCCAATGGATTAGTTGTAAAGTTTGCTTATGGCTCAACCGACGTACAGATATTTTTGGGTGTGTATTTTTGTTCGGGTGAGATGGAAAAGACCATAACGATACCTGTTGTTCTTTGTTAGGACGATACGCACTTTTTACGTCCGATATTCCAGCATATTTGAATACAGGTGATTGATCTCGAAAACTCTCATTTCCATCACCAAATTCCTTTATAATTTGATCCTTAGATCGTCCCAAGGAACGTTGAGTATAAATTGCTCCCAGCAAATTAATATATTCCTTGACTCCTGCACCATCTGAACATAGATGAGATAATTTCACAACTAACATATCTGTTGTATTGCCTCGTAATAATTTTGCTTGAACCATAGGCCCCTGGATACGATCTCCAGGTTCCTTAATAAAATCTATTGCCATCATTTCAAGTTCTTGATCATTTCCTTCTGCAAAAAGACAAATAGGTGTGTTAGTACCAGATGAATGTTCCTCCCAGTAAGGAATATCATTTTCTACAAAACGGCTGTTCAAAACCGGCTGCAATTGTAACGTTATCCTTATTGATTGTTCAAGTATTTTCTTTGATATACCTACAGGAAAATAAAGAACTGCATTAATTTGTTGATCTGCAGAATAAAGACCTAATAAATAATTCATTCGATCTTGAGGTGTTACTGAATACTTTCTTTTTTCCATAATTTTGTCCTCCTTTTAGGACTTTTTTGTATAACCTTATTCTCCATATGGTTGTAACTTTTCTGTACTAGTTCTATTCTTTTCACAGCTCTTTGTAGGTGATATGCCCATTATTTTATTGTTATTAATCCTTCCTTTCTTTTCCCGAAAAACAAACGTAAATAAATTTCGTTTACGTATATACAAACATATTATGATAAAGTTTGGTAATTATCAATAGAATAAACAAATCATTTTTATGTCTGTTAATAAAAAACAATAATAAAATACGTTAAGGAGTTACTTTATAATATTAGGGTGATTGTGATGGAGTCTTACCCCTATTAAGTAGACAATAAGAAAAAAGACTGCGTTATCAGTGTGTTTCGATATTCAATTGGGGCACACTGGTTTGCTTTTTTTGTAAATGTGGAACAAATTTATTACTTAGATTGTCTATTAATTGTAATCCTAAAAATATAGTCGAACAGTATAATGGGGTGATTTTTGCTAAAAGTAATGTGATAAGAACAATATTTGAAGTTAAATTACCTAAATAAAAGAGTTCAAAAATTTAATAAAAATTTAAAGTTTACCCTACTTTTTATTTTAAAAGTTCCTTCTATCCTATACGTATATATGTACAATTCTCCCGCTACACTAGTATAGCGGCCTTTATTAACAGTAAAATCTACAATTTACAAGGAGAAGACTTTATGAGTAAAAGAATAAAAGAATTAGATTCTATAAGGGGATTAGCAGCTATTACAGTCGTAATTGGACATTTTTGTTTGATGCTACCATCGTTGCCTAATTCTATTAAATTATCCCCTCTTAGGTTTTTATGGGCTGGCGGGGAAGCTGTAATCATTTTTTATGTGCTCAGTGGTTTTGTGCTATCTATGGCACTTTATCACTCAAAAACAAATTATTGGGGATATTTAATTAAACGATTTTTACGAATCTATATCCCTTATTATTTCTGGATATTCATCACCTTTGCTTTATTTATGTTATTTTCATCATATGAAGTTACGGGATTACGAGATTGGTTCTATGATAAATGGCAAGGGCCTATAACAAAATTAGATATTATCAATCACCTTGTACTTCTTAATAACTTTTTTACGGATAATTATAATCCGGTTATCTGGTCATTAGCTCAAGAAATGCGTATATCTATCGTGTTTCCCATGTTCTTCCTTCTGTTTTATAAACAGAGTTGGAAGAAAACGATACTCTTTGCTATAAGCTTTTCTTTAATTAGTATTTTTCTTAATATGTTCCATATTGGAAAAGCTGAGGGATTTTATAATGGTTATGCTGATACATTGCATTTCACATCCATGTTTATGATTGGAATGTTACTTTTTAAATATCAGGAAGAAATTACTCACTTATATAGAAGTATGAAAAACTTAAACAGAAAACTTCTTATCGCATTAGGGGTCTTTCTATATTTATATTCTACTGGAATTTTATTGATTTCACGTAGTGATACTGCTTTCCTATTAAAAGATTGGGGTGTGGTAATTGGCGTTAGTTTTCTTATTATTGTGGCTATGAATAACTTAAAGGTAAAAGCTATTTTAAATAAGAGTGTGTTTGTATACTTAGGAGAAATTTCATATAGTATTTATTTATGTCATTTTCCAATCATGATGGTACTCTTTAAAATTTTGTATGCAAAGGTACCTATCTTTTTCCTTTTTATCTTATGTATTACAATGACAATACTTTGTTCTATAGTATCGTATCATTTAATCGAAAAGAAATGTATCAATTGGGCGAAACAAAGAACAACAAAGTTTCAAAAGAAACTGTAATGTTTGGTGGATCTTACTTGTTTAGTAAATATAAGAATTCCAAGTTGTAAATATGACCTAGTTGTTAGAAAAGTAATCCTAAGCTATGTAAGACTTATCAGTACATTAGTCGAAACTTCGATTCGTAAAATCGCGTTGTACAAAATTTAACTGTATTTGATTCAACTTTTTCTTTGTTAAGAAATCTTGCAATAGAACCGCGAAAATATACATTATTCTAAAGAGGTGAAAAATGAATTTTATTAATGAACAAGAAAAGAAATTTACTAAACGACAGGTTATATTACTTATATTAATAATAGGCTATTATTCCCTTTTAATAATAGCTACCACATTTGGTCGTCCAGCTGAGAATATCTTTGTAAGAACAATTGATTTCGATGTACTGAGCCAGTATCAACAAGCATGGAATCAATTTTCATTTAATTCTTTTTTTCATATCATTGTTAATATCAGTATGCTGTTTCCGCTAGGAATTTTATTACCTTTATTTAGTGAAGTTTTTTTAAAAGCAAAATGGATGTTAATCAGTTCAATTACAACGTCTTTATTTATTGAAACTCTCCAATTTATAACACTTCGTGGAAGTGCGGAACTAGACGATTTACTTCATAATACCATAGGAATGATGCTAGGGTATTGTATAGTAAATATAGGTCGTATTTTTTTCGAAAAAAAGAAATCACACACAAAAATAGTCAAATATTTAATCTTACCCACTGCAGTAAGCTTCGTCGCGCTTGGAATAATTATTTCGTATCAAATGAAGGAATTTGGTAATATGCCATTTGATCCCTATGGAAAAATGGATATGTCTCATGTCACTATAAAAACATCACTGGAGTTAAGTAAAGAAGGTAAAAAAATGCCTGTTTATGATTCCGAAGGTCAAAAGGTGCGAGACGTCGAAATTATTTCTCCAAAAGAAGCATTTCAAAAACTGAAACAAGGAGACATTTATCCTATGGGACCTTTTGGGGCGGGTGAAGAATTTGAAGGTGAGACATTAGTCATTACAGAGTGTAATTTAGAGTACGCCACTGATACAAAAGGGTTTTCTCAACCTGTATATATTTTTCGCGTACAGTTAAAAGATAATGACGTAGTACTTATGACTCCACCTATTTCCGCAAAAAAATAATAGGAGGCGTTTAAGTGAACTTATCTCAAGAAAAAAAACTAAAATTAATGATGCATACTATTACTTTTGTATCTTTCATCATTCTCACTTTTTTTAGCATTACAATTTTTTATGTATCGTTTATTTTTTATTTCGTATTCAAATCAAAAGAACTTCGCATAATAGCTATTGAAACAGCTGTTTATCAGCTATTAACTTGGATTATTGTATTGATTTGGAATACTTTTGTAATGAGGATTTTAATGTTTTCTATGTTCCATTTCGATATGAATGCAAGTAATATGTCAATGATATTGTGGACAGCCCCATTATATATAACCCTAACTATTTTATTAGTTTTCGGGCCCCTTAAAGGAATTTTATATGTATTACAAGGAAAAGATTCTTATTATCCGATTATCTCCAAATGGATTAGCAAGTAAAAAATAAATAAAGAAGAATCCAGCAAATTATGGATTCTTCTTTATTTTGTATTTATTGTCTATTTAAGAAATATAAACTCATATTTTATGTTTATATGCTAGTTGTATTTATAATTTCATTATATATCTATTAAATATAGACTCTATCTTCCCATTGATTTTATAGGTCACATCTATAGTATTGGGTTGCTCAATAACTTCTGCCTTAAAGCTTGGTTTATGATTTTTTACAACTGTCATATATTCAGGATTATCAATTCTACATTGAAAACCGCATATCTGATTATATATATTTCTCTGCGGTATTAATAAAGAATCTCTCCTTCCTGCAAACGTGAAATATCTTCCATCCTTTGTTTCTTTTGCATAAAATCCTGGAATTCCAACAATATAGCTTGTTTTCCCCCTACTTTTTTTATTAGCTCTTTCGTAGTATCCCAAGGTTTAATAGGAAAACTTTTGTAATTTCTAACATTTATTACTTCTCTTGTAATCCTACGTTTTGATCCCATTAACATTTTAATATGTTCATCTCGTACGTCTAAAAATTCTAGGAATAAAGTGTAAATAATATTAAGGGTATAATCATTTTTCTTCCTATGTTCCTTAATCATCTGATCTTGAGAAAAGTCATATCCCCTTTTTTGATCTTCAGCTATTATATGTAAATAGCCTGCTTCCCCGAATACTGCTTCTGATGAAATTCGTCCACATATTATTTTAGTTTCAGAATCATTAACCATGCACCATCCTTGCTTACCACATATAGGGCACGTTGTTCTATAATATTCAAACCATCTCTCATTACTCCCCTTATTCATGCTTCTCACTGGCCTTAATATTCTACTTGCTACTAACTTTTCAATTGACATCACATATCCCCTTTTCCCTTGATCAAATAAAAAAGCCCTTTGGAATACGGAGGTTAAATACCACACAAACGTGTAATTTAATCCGTAACCCGAAGGGCTTTATGTAATCACTAGAAAATAAAAAAAATAACAAGTTATAATAAGAATATACTAAAAATTCTTTATTTAATCAAATAATCTTCTAATATTATTAAACTCCACACTATAATTATACATGGGCATCTCACTGCTTAACCCCTTTTGGACCTTTTGAAGCGAGAACTTCTTCGGAATTAGATACTATTTTAGCAATCTATATTTACTAATCTATAAGGACCCCCGTTATTAACGGTTCACTCATGTTTCTCTGCTAAATTTTTTTTGGTACAGTATATATACCCTACTAACCAATTAATGGCACTATCAAGCGTATTCTTGTTAACCATAAAATTAATTAATCCTACTTTTTAAAAATTTAGATGACGGACTATAAAACACTCATATAATTATCAATCTCATGTTGATATTAACAAAAAATCAATACATCTCATCCATATTTGACATTGACATATCAACTGAGATTAACATATCGACTATAGCACATCAACTTTATCACTAGTATTCACAGATTAACATTAACATGACATTAACAAACGGAAACTTTCAAAAAATGTTTGCACCTATCTAAACTTCAAGATTTATATTAATTGAACAATAGTCCATTGCGACAAATTGTACAGAAGTGGGTTAATTAACAAATAAACTTCTAAATTTTCCTAATGCTAGTAAGACATAAAAAGAAACATCATGAAACTATCAATCGTATATTAATACCAATGAAAAGATAAATGTTTTTCAATGTTTTATTTGTTATTAACATGTCAACTGAGATTAACATGTTAATTGATTATTTTCTTTTGCCATTGATATCACACCATTTAAGATTGACATAACATTAACAACCCGATGTTAATAAGAAGAAATGTTTATAACTTTCACGATCTCAAAGTCTATATCGGCTGATTTTTTCTTTTGAGGTAGTTTGCTCAAAGTGAATCTAGTGACGATTTATCCAAAAAAATGTTTCGGTGCTATCAAAACGTAGCTAAAAATTCAATTGAGTAATAAATGATGGCAGCAATTCAATGATTTTTACCCTTTATTTATCATTGACATATAGTTAAAAAACAACACATAGAAAGGAACACTATCTGTATTGTTAATGTTATATCAACAATTTTTTTTAACATTAATATAACATTAACAATTAAGTAGTTGAAATACGCAAAAATACAGATCTCGAAGACCTAAGATCAGTATTGGTTAAAAATTTATCTACCACAACAGATTTCTATCGAAATATCAAAAAACACTCTAACAGTACTATAATCGTGATTAGGGACTAACGAAAATTCCATACAATAGATAGTTTCTTATTAGTAACATCAAAAAAATAAATAGTTTTCCCTTTATTTATCATTGACATATAACCTGAGATTGACATGTTAAGCACTTATTTTATTTTGCAATCAATATTATTCTAATTCATATTGATATAACATTAACAATAAGGCGTCAAAAAAGAAGAAGTGTTTATGGTCTTCAAGATTTCAAAATCTATATTGGTGAAAATTTTCTTCTGTGATGGTTTGCTCGAAGCGAATCTAGTGATGATCTATCCTAAAAAATGTTTTCACACTATCAAAACATAGTTAAAATTTAATCGTAATAATAAGTGATGACAGGAATTCAATGTTTTTCACCCTTTGTTTATCATTTACATATAGTCTAAAAGTAAAGCGTAGAGAGAAATGCCATCTAAATTGTTAATGTTATATCAACAATTTTCGTTTAACATTAATATGACATTAACAATTTAAAAGTTGAAATGCGCATAAAAGCAGCTCTGGGGATTTCAAAACCCGTATTAGTTAAAGATTTATCTACCACAACAGATTTCTATTAAAAAATTAAAAAACACTTTAAAAGAACTATAGTTATGGTTAGAAACTAGCAAGAACTTCATACAATCGATAGTTTCTTATTAGCATCAGAAAATAACAGTTTTCTCTTTATTTATCATTGATATATAACCTGAGATTGACATGTTAATAGAGTTTGTTGTCCGTTAATAGTAGTGTCATATCAATTATCACTAACGCGTATTGACATAACGTTAACAATTGTTGATTCTACCGTTCAGAATATACATACAAATAGAGTTTTAGATTCTATATCTAGTAAGAGGTCTTTTTTATCGCAAAGTCCCCTGGATAAGTCGGGGAAGATATCATTCTTGAAGGCATTTTGATAGTAGCCAAAAATAATAAATCGCTTTTTATTACTTCCGATCTAAAAGTAGCAATTGTATGAATCAATTTTGATTATATAGAAATCCCTTGTAAAGGGCGGTGCCTCCTATAAAAAATGAGTTTATATTAAAAGTAATTCAATAACCTATAATAACCTTCATGTGCATTCTAAAGACCTACTGGAGCCAATAAACCATACATTTCTTAGCTTTCTACTACCGAGTATCATAAATCATTATAAATATAGCCCTTTATTCATTATTAGTATGGGCTTTTCGTTCTACATTTATACATATTTTATAGCTTTTAAATCTTTAAGTTTAATGCTATATCCTTATAATTTATTTACAAATCACTAATATTTTCTTATCATTAATATATTGTAGACTAATTTGTTAATTTCATAGCAACAATAATTATTAATAACTAACGGATTATTAACAGGACATTAACAATAGTTAATTTAAAAGCCTAATTTATCAACTTTATGTTAACAAGTGATGCTTTATATATCAATGACACCTTTCATGTGAATGTCAATCGATAAAGGTATTGAGGTTTATATCGTCGAAAGACACTTAACATGTTAATCTCACTTTATATGTTAATTACATTTTGCTATGGCCATTATATTTCAAGGAGGTATAACGATGATTGAACAAGATAACAAAAATACAACTGAACATATGGAGTCCAATAATACAAACTCTAGTCATGAAGATACTTTTGAAAAAGCTTGGCGAATAACAGAGTTTTCTAAATTAGTAGGCCGACATCATAACACTGTATACAATTGGTTCAATATCCTAGAGGAAAAGGGGTTACACGGAACATTAAGAACCAATAATACAAACGAAAAGTTATATAACACACTGGATTTAGACATAGCTTTATTTATCAAACTAAAAAGGGATGAAAAGTGGTCGCTAGATGCAATTATTGAGCTTTTACCACATCAATTTGAACTAAGACCAGTTTCTCCAGAAAATCAAACCAGTGAAGTCTCATCCCAATTAAACATGCAGGAAGCTGCAGCAACTATTGAAAAAATAGTAGAGCAAAAAATTCAAATGCATTTACAAAACATTGAATTAGAGTATCAAGGAAAGTTTGAAGATGCTATACGTGCGGTGCTACCTGAACCAGAAGACCCTGAGAGGTTAAAAGAGCGCCAAAGACAAGAAAGACTAGATAATATAATTATTCAACATAGAGCGCGTACAGAGTTAAGAAAACAAGCTGAAAAAGAGTGGAATACACAGCCAGAAGAAACTCGTATTAAAAAAGTTGGTTGGTTTAAAAAAGAGGAAGATCTTGCGAGAAAACAACTTTTCATAGAAAACTATATTGATGAGAACATGATTGAATACATGCAAAATGTAATGAAAACAGAAAAATAAGCCTGGAAAATTCCAGGCTTATTTTTTATTTTGTTCCGAACATCTTATCAGGATCCATAAATGCCGCTAATTCTTCATCATTTAGCGTTTGTGGTTCTTCACCTTTTTCTGGTTCTAATTCAAAGTAATCACCAAAGTTAATATTGAAATCATCGTCCGAGTCTTGCGCTTCAATAGTATTAATTTGAG
Organism: Bacillus paramycoides; assembly: GCF_038971285.1. NCBI lineage: Bacteria > Bacillati > Bacillota > Bacilli > Caryophanales > Bacillaceae > Bacillus > Bacillus paramycoides. The sequence continues at coordinate 243,121 of NZ_CP152429.1, read as the reverse complement.
ACTTTGTATATTGAATTTGACTTTGTTTTTCCTTGAATTCATTATATTCTTCTACTAATCCTTTAGATAATCGAGATGGTAGTGCATCTGTCTTATAGAAAGTATACACGCTACCCATAAAGTCATTTTTGCTAACTAAATAACCATTAAAAACAGTTCCATTGATTGGTAGTTTATTTGTCACTTCTACTTTTGCATCATCCATAAATGAATCATCAAGGTTCTTCTGTTCATCTAAAATTGCCAACATCCCAAAATGATGTACCTTTGATGCCTCTAAATCTCCATTTTCATTTGTCTTCATCAGGTCAATAGGGTGATGGAATGAGCTTCCTTTCAATGATTCTGAGAACATATCTACAATTTCTTTACTGTTTTCAATTTGATTCATATTACGTGAAACCTTATTAATTACTAAACAGCCTGTTCTTTCTAGTAAAATTCGTTTAAAGTCCTGAGAATCTAGAATTACTGATGTTCCTGAACCGTTTGCAGCTGTATTTAACTCATGAATAATATCTCCAATACGCTGATTTGCATAGTCTCGTGAGTTTCCAATGCCTTTTTTCTCATTCTCGTTTAATCCCTTAAACTCATCATAGAAATGTTGGTTATCTGCAAATACAACAAATGCAACGCCTTTCGCTGGATCATTAGCTAACTTCCAAATTTCTTGTGAAAATTTATTCACCTGTCTTAGCACATCCGGCCCATCTGCTCTAACTGGAAGTGTAACCACAATACCCATTTTAATAAAATCTTTACGTTCAATTGCATTATTGAAAGCAATTCTTGCATACTTTTGTTGATTTTTGATTAATTCTTCTCTAGGAATTTTCATTGCCATACTTTTAAGTTCTTCAGCAATTACAGGTTTATTATGAAAAGCAGAGAATTCTTCAATTGCTTGAATAATTGTAGATGTACCTGTACCACCACCTAAACCTGCAAAAAATAGCACTAACTCATCAGTTGGTCTAACACGTTCCGTTATAAATTCTTTTAGTTTATCCTTAGCTTCTTCATTAGATTCTAACACCTTTACAGCACGCTCAGGATTCTTACCCAAACCACCTAATTTTAGTGAAACTTGGTTGCTTTTTGGCACGTTTTTCAGTTCTGCTAAATCCCCATCATTACTATTCAATGCTAGGCAATTATAAACTGCTGTACCGTCTGTATGCTTATACTCAGCAAACTTATCTACCATTCTAGTTCCAGCTTGACCAAAACCAACCATAGTCATTTTCACTGCTACTTCGTTTTTCAGAAAGTTTTTTGCCATTATTTTATCTCTCCCTTATTCTCATTACTTTTTTTACGTTTCCCTAATTCAACTAATACTTGTTGTCCCCTAATAGTTGAAATTAAAAACTTATACGGATGCATAATTTTTTCTGTTATTAATGACATTGAAGCTAAAGTAGCAACATTACCTTCTGCCGATCTTCTTGAAATGTTAGTTCTTTCAAGTTCTAATGAATAGGATTTACCCTTAGGTTTCTTTACTCTCCTATCAATAACAACACTTTCTACTATTTCATTTATTGAGATTCCTCTCATATACTTTGTTTCTTGGTATTGTTTGTTTACTTGAGATCCTATGTAATGAAATACATTGTAGAGTATTTCGTCTTCTTCAATAATGTCTGCAAACATTTCCACAACTTCTTCAGTGAATTTGTTTTGTTTATATTTTTCACTTAATACCTCGTTCAAGTTGTCCCCCCCCTTAAAACGTTGGTTAATTATTCCTAAAAACATATTACATCATTGTAAGACGTATATCAAGTCATTATATATAAGTCTTATATTAAGTTTTTATATACAAGACTTATATAATATTTACAAAATGTAAATTCGAAATAATGTCCTATATATCAACGTTAAATATATAAGACGTACATGAAAGTCGTTCATATAAGTAGTAAATAAAACATGTTAATATCAGGTTTCATATAACTAACAATAACTATTAAATAATAAATATGAATGCAGTATTTATGTATATTTTTATCTAGAATTATAATTACAATATATAATACTCCTAAAATAACGTACTATTATCATGTTCATTTTATTTATACGTCTTATATATACAAACTACATATAAGACGTATATACAAACACTTATTATTAAAGCTCTTATATGCTTTTATATTAATTTCATGTCAATAGAATGTTACCACGAATTATTACACGCCCTATTTAAAGGTCTTATATGAAAGACTTATCAATAAAAAGTGTATATAACCCTATAAAAAAAGAGTAATACTTCTTAAGTATTACTCTTTTAACTATATAGTTGTATATAAAACACTTAGTTTATTAAACAGATCTTTATGATCCTGCTTCTTTTTCAACAACTCATTTTTCTGTTGGTTGTCTACAGAAAGGAAAGGGGATGTCAATGTCATGTTATATTTCGTTATTTCTTTTATTAATTCCGTAGTTATTTCTGAGATTTGCAGAAATAACACATAAAATTGTGATTCATTTTCATTCATTTGTTTTTCTCTGAAATTAAGTTCTACAAACTTGTCAGTATAACTTGTCAACTTCATATCAATATAACTCACATGTAAAGCCATAAAACGATTAAACTCAGATAAACTAATTAATTTCTTTGTTAAACATAGATGTACTAAATAAATCTTGTATACAGCTTTAAATGAAATAATATATTTAGTTTCTTTTTTTATTAATTGGATGTATTCACCGTATCTGTTAATTAAATACCTTAATTTATTAGGTTTTAGTCAAAATATTCTACTAACTTGTGAAGTATTGTAGATTTTATAAGGATCTAGAGCCGCAAACTGTAATGGAATTATCTCATATTCGTTATTTAATGTGTTAATTACCTTGTTATAAAGAACGTCTGTTTCAAATTCACTTTGTATAATTGTTTTTATTAGCCCATATTCTGTGTTCAAATTCCGCATTTTTTCACCCCTTAAATCAGATTGTAACATGCAAAATATTAAATATACACAATTTTCATTTACTTTATCATATTTATTTACTTATTTCTTTTATGATGTGATTTTTCCTCCTGACAAACAGTTACATCTAAAAAAAGTCATAAGATTCATTTCAATATTTAACTTCATCTATGCAAAATTATATTCACTGTATATTTTATGTAGTTTAAGGACTCCACACAGATATGATGTAATACATATGACGTACTCTATTTTTATCTTTGGATTTCGTCACATGTCTTCTTATTTATGTCGAAGGATATATGACGAACTCTAATAATAAATAAATCCTTATTACATTTGGTTTTTATAACACATACCTAAAGATGTATTACATGTTTTTAAACCCAGAGTTTTTGCAGATAATACGTTGTTTTTTTGCAAATTTCAGTTAAAATATTTTTAAAATGATTTTATGTTCTCAAATATTTTATTTACCTAATCAGTCTCAGTTGACTTTTTGACAGTCGCAATCGATTTTATGCAAGTTTCCGTATTTTATTTCCATATCAGGGGAGTGTTTAAAATTGAAGAAATCATTTAATCATACAGTTAAATATATCGTCGGGGAAAATGAGCGTGGAGTTTATTTTAATCGTTCTGATATTTTTACAGTTTTATTTTTATATGAACAGCGAACAGTTTCTCAAATTCAATTACGTAAATTTTATGAATTGATAAATGGGGAGCCTATAAGCCGAACTACATTTTCATCAAAGTTAACTAAGTGGGCAAAAATGAAATTAATAAAAAAGGAAAATATAAGTGTGAGAAAAAAGCGAGGCTTCACACTGGATTTCGTTTCTATCTCTTTAAAAGGAGCTGAAATATTATATAAATTAAAATTGATTTCTGATCGTAATACTTCATTTGTTACTAAGAGGCAATCTGAACACAATATAGCTATTACACAATTTGTTTTAAATTTACTTGAAGCAGAAGCAAACAATGAACATACTGGTGCAATTGTAGGCGGTAATGGAGATTATCTCTTTCCACTAAGCCAAATTGTAAAGCAAAACTTACAGTTGCCCAACCTGATGTATTCCGATTCAAAAGATGTCTACTATTTATATGAAGATGAAGAATACCGTGAAGTGTTTCAGCCAGAACTTCAACCCGTTTCTTTCCTACCAGATTTACCTCAACTTGTATATTCATTTCGTCCATCTAAAGAATTTTATCCTGACTCAAAGGGAAACCCATTACTAATTCCTGATTGGATTATTACTTGTAACAATTCTATTATCAATATTGAAGTTGATACAGGATCGGAAAATATTCCGTTTTTAGAAAATAAATTAAAAAAATATCTCGATGTCGCTGCTGCTAACCCATCTAAGCAATATTACGTGTTATTTTCCATTATTGATGACTCCTACCATACCATTTCTACTTACAAAAAACGGACCACACGTGTTACCAATTTAAAAAAAGCTTTTGGTAATATTCCACGTTTAAGTGTGGTAAACAACCTCAATGTTTACGTATGCAATATGGGTAGTTCTGCACTTGTAGTAAATAATATTCTTCAAGAAATTCGCGAAACTAATAGTTTAAGCAAAAGTCACCTAATCAAAAAAATCACTGAACGTTTAAACATAAATTCTTCTTTCCCTTATTCGGTAGAGTGGGTATCTAATAAAAATGAAATGCAAGCAAAAGGGGTTCAGCATTCTAAACTACTTGAGCTAACAGATGACATTTTGGTATTACGAAAAAAAACATCTGATGAAGAAAAAAAATCTTTAGATTACTTAGAAATATTATGTATATCAACAATACTTAAGGTAGGGGAGGTTAACGCACACTTTAAATTACAACAATTATCAGGATTGTTGGCCATGCAAAATCAACACCGAACACTAAACCCAATTAAGATCTTGGGGATATATGAAGCGGATGAATTAGAGCGTGGGCAGCAAGCCATTTTTACTGATTTGTTTCACAATTCCATAGCACCAGAGAATATATTATTGGCTACTTCTGCTGAATTGCTTAATTTCACCGCTTCTTTTTATTCGTTAAAAGAGAGGGTGAAACAAGAATTTGGAGAATGCAGTTCAAAAGAATGCTGAACTCAATAATGCACCAGGTAACGGGGAGGATCCAAAAGCCGGAAAGAGCAAAAAAAATTCCTATACAGTTACAATCGACATTACAAAAAGCTGGAAATATCGTTTAGCAGCCCGCTCATCTTACTATGTTGTGACATTACTACTTTTGCTAGCTTGGTATTTTGCTTTTAGAGGAATTTATAAATACGCTTCTTTCTGGTTCATACAAATGGGGGCTCCATTACCTACTTTAAGTATCTTCGGTAATCCGTTTGAAACTAATTATTACATTGAAACCTTTTTTAGCTTTTAGATTTTAATTTATACTTGGCAGCTATCAACCAAAATTAAAACCTATCAGGAGATAAAACGTAGATGGTTTATTTTCTCGATAATGTTAATCGGTATAGTTGCCCAGTACTTATGGGCGTTTAGTGTTCCGTTAGCTAAGATATTTATTCCATTCTTAAATTCGAAAGCAGGAGAAGTTTCACTAAATGATAAAGGATTAGAAGATACTATACTTTCAAATTTTAGTAATATCATGCACCTTGTATTTGCAATACCTGTAATTATTATTATTCTCGTACTCTTATGGCTCTTTAAGATTTTTTATGAACATAAAAAAGAGCTTTTAGATGAATTTGGAAAATGGGAATATGTGTTTAAAATACCTGGTTGGATGCTTTCCTTTTTGAATGATGATCGTCAACGAAAACTTGCTACTTCATTACACAGATTTTTCACTGAAAAAAATCCATCAAAATTGCCAGAACCCGATATCTTTCTTGGTCCTAACAGTGCTACACGGGAAATGGCAGTAATACAGGGCAAGTCTTTAACACTTAATATTATGATCATTGGTAACATTGGTACAGGTAAATCAGCTGCACTTGGATTACCAATTGCTAATCAAATTCTTGACTATATGGTTTCCATGATTAATAACTTTAAAACCTTATATGCAAGAAAAGATTATCATTCAGAGGATGTAAAAGGAACGCAGGTTAATGGTCTTACAGTTATCGAGCCATCTAATGATTTCTGCGAAAAAGTATATAAATTGGTATTAGCACACAAGATTCCCGAAAGTGTTATTTTCTATTTAGACCCAACAAATCCTGATACCCCTTCAATAAATTTTGTACGTGGTCCAGTTGATAAAGTTGCTGAGATGTTATGTTCAGTATTAACGGGTCTCTCTGATAATGGAGCAGGAAATCCGTTCTTCGTTCAATCTGAGCGTTCCCATCTTAAACAACATATTTATTTGTTAAAACTCCATGATTCTAATTTTGAAGCTAGATTTGAGCATTTAATTGATATGTATAATGATGCTAATCTCGTTTTTGAGATGCATCTCAAATTAAAAGAACGACTTCCAAATGATATTGAATCTATTCCAGATAGAGATGAACGAAACCATTGGCGCATAATGAAACAGGTAGATGAATGGTTTGATTTAAAATTATGTTCCTGAAATTTCTGGTGGTCGTGGGGGAGGGGAAGTTGTTTATCATACTGAAGGGAAATACTATGGTCAACCAAAGATAATTGATAAACAAGAAACCTTTGTTCGCGGTTTACGCAACACATTAAATGATATTTCTGCTCAACCTCTGCTCCGACGTGTTTTATGTGGCCCATCGGATTTTGATTTTGAGAAACACCTGGAATTTGGAGGTATCCTTTTAATCAATACAGCAAAAGGGGAACTTTCTGATCTATCTGATGTATTCGGTAAATTATGTTTATATGCCGTGCAGAATGCTGTTTTCCGTCGTAAACCTAACGTATCTCCTTACCATCCTGTTTTAGTCGATGAGTTTGCGATTACATTTATAAAGCATTTAAAAGTTTTCCTGCTCAATCACGTAAATATAAAGCACCTTTAATTGTTATTGCACAAACAATTAGCCAATTAGCAATTGAACATGGACCAAGATTTATGGATATCCTATTAGGGACATTTCGTAACAAACTTGTTTATGGTGATGTTACTAATGAAGACGCAAAATTGTTTAGTAAGCTAATGGGTACGAAAACAATTTATGAAGCACGTGAAGGTGATCAAGAAATTGATATGGTAACAGCAGAAACGAAAACACAAAGTACACGTAGAACATCCTACTCTTATTCGAAAACAGAGGTACCCATTCTTTCTGAAAATGATATCTTAATTCAAAAAGCATTCCAGTGTGCTGCTAAAATTGTAAAAGGTAATGCTCCTCAAGGAGGAATACAAGTAAATGCAAACTTTGTTCCTGCCACTGAGTTTAAAACAGCTAAGATTCAAGTTGATGCAGAGGCAGCTGCTTATTGGCTAAAAATTCGTGAAGAGTCATTGAATACAGAAATTAAATATGATGATTATGTCACAGATACAGATGTTGATAGTGAAGAAACTGTAATTGAAGAATTGAGTACGCCTAAAACAGCGCCTACTGCAATAGAAGGTTGGTTACAAACGTTAAATCCTGATACTTACGATTTTTATAATAATGATGATACTGACAGTGAAGGTGAGTTAACAAATAATCAGTCTGTGCAAGATTACACAAGAAATTCTGCTTCTAAGCTAGAGAAGGCGAACGCTACAGTATCAATTGCTACTTCTACTACAACAGAACCCGCAAAAATTAATGAAGTAATCAATGTTCAAAAAGAAAATGTACCAGACACAAGTAAACATAGAGAACCTATTGAAATTAACAACAAAGCATCAGTTATTACTGAAACTCCAATAGAAGTGCCAAGGGCGAAGCATACACCACAATATAGAGAGTCTGCTTACACATCGACTGTAACTCATAATCAGCAGGAACAGGAAATTCAACGAACTGCAGAAATTAATGGTAAAAATACAACATCTAACTTAACAATGCAATGGTTACAGCAACAAATGGCTGCAACTGTATCTGAAGAAGGTTCTCGACTTCAAAATCGAAAAGTGGCAGAAGTAACTCCAGAAAGTGCAGCAATTAAGGATAAACTCATTCAATATATCGAAGGTGACATTGATCATGATTGATACACTAAGCATATAACTAATATTTCTACTGGTAAAAAGGTGTGGGGCGTAAACTCATACCTTTTTATTATTTCATATGCAACTTTCCCTAAGGAGACCATCTCTTTATGCTAAAATTTAATTAAGTTTGTGAAGAAACAGAAAATGGATTAAATAATAAGGGGGAGGAAGGACATTGGAAATAGCCAAGTTAAATTTGCCCATTGATGGTAAGCATTTTTTACTTAATCATCAAATTAAAGAAAATGAATTCGAATGTCTCAATATAGAATTTTACACCTATTATAATGGTTTTCTTTTAGATGTAGTGGAATGGACAAAACAAAATGATTTTTCTTTATCAATATTGGATAAAGAATTTACAGAAAAGTTTTTAGCGAGTTTAGAGAAGTTTAAACCATACCTTGTTATTGGGAGCAATATGGACTCAGGTAATCTAATTACTATCTACCAGCCCACAGGAGAAATATTTGAGCTAGAACATGAAATTACGGAAAGAGTAGAAAGATATTTTGTCAATTCTTCTATAGAGAAAATGTATTGCTGTTTCAATTATTTTAATAAGTGTTGGATTCAACTATTAGAGCAAGAACACTACAAAAATCATGATCTAATAAACACTTTTTATGAATTAAAGAACAAATTAGTGGAGTTTGATACTAATATATTAATAAATGATGATGACTACAATAGACAATTTTGGAATTGTTTATATCACGGCAATTTAAACTTTCTTTTGGAAAAGTCAGACGAGAAATAGATTATCTCTAATTGAGATAATTACATGAATTAAACGTTATTTCAAAGTAAAAAACGACTTTTTAAGAAACAAAAGCAGATTATGGAATAGCTCCTTACTGGTTAAAATTTCACTGAAAAAATAAAATAACAACAGTAAGGAGTGGTTTCTTAATCCCGCATTGCACCTGCTTCTCGGGAAGTCATTGCTCCTTGTCCTTCTCTTACATCATTTTGAATTTCTTGTTTCACTTTATGCGCATCAGTTTCTGCAAAATTTGGTTTCATAATAGAACCAGATGTTTCTATGTCTTTTTTATCATGTTGCATACAAACCCTCCTGACTTTAACATTTACCAATCTTATTATGTGCAAAAGTACACATGATATCCACTGAGCAATCGAGCACGTTTATGGAGTAATACAGGCAGAATATGAACAAACCAAAAAGAAGCAGGTACCTCTTCATTAAATAAAGGTATCTGCTTCTCTTTACATTGACTCTATAATCATTTGTCTTTCATACCACTTGTTTAGTTTTTCATTAACACTTTTTGAAATACGCTTCATTTTGTTATTACAGAATCTTGATAGTGTAGCAGGGGATAGACCTATTTCATCTGCTATCTCACGCATTGTTTTATTTTGATGCACATGCTGATACATAATTTTTTCTCGTATCACATCTTCTGATCCTTCAGGAGTTTGTTTTACTGTCTCTGCAATATAATGGTCCTCCTGCTTCTCTTGCATACCTATTACTTTTTTCTTTACCATACTATCTATATTATTCATCAATTCTTTTGGTGGTAAGATAATGATTCCTAATTTGGAATAGTAATTCTTAAACCAATTACGTTCTCCTATCTTTGTTTCATCCAATTCCTCTGCATACGCCCAATGTGAAATTACATTTTCTTTTTCTAAATCATTTAAAACATTTTCTAGTTGTTCACGAATTCGAGTTGGGCGACCCTTTGTAGTTGTAATACCCATTACAGATAGTAGACCTTTTTCTCCACCAATGGAGTATGGTCTTTTTAAAGTACTGTATTGCTGACGAATTCTCCACTGCCATGATAAATAACGAATTAAACGTTTATGAAACTTATGTCTATAGCTATTATACTCTAGTGCTTTTTTCGATAATAAAGCAGTTGTACTATTAGAGCCATACAAATAGCCTGATAAGAAACTACCTGGTTTAATCTTACAAGATTCTATTCCCATATATTCATTAGTATTCTTATCTCTCCATAACACTACTGAATCGAGTACGAATAGCCTTTTGATTACTTCACGTTTTACTTCGAATTTTTGCCCAGTTTCTGCTTGATCGTTCAGTACTACAACTTCATTATCATCATTCAAATAAATAAAGATACTAGCTAAAGCTGCTATACGTTGTGCTATTTTTATTTTATCTTCTGCTCGATAATACTCTACACCATTTGCAGATGCTTTTGGCATATTGCACAATTCCAATACATTTTCATAACTAAAATCTATGAATTCATCTGGTGATTTAGCTTGATTTAACCATTGTATTGTAATGGTATCCAAACAGTCTGCTGTAAGATCATCCATATTACTAATTACTCCATCAACCAATATAGACCATCTTTCTGCTTCGTTTGTATTCACTAATCTCAAATCCTCATCCTTATGTGAAGATAGTTGTGCAACTCCGCTTGAATTTTTTGTTTCTAATGGCAGTACCGGTTTTGCTACTGCTTCATCTTCCTCAAAATGATTTTTTGCTATTCCATCACGTAATTGATAGTACATTGCGTCATTGGTTACAGGATAGTAATCATCCGATATATCTTCTATATGTTCTGTTACCTGACTATCTTCAAAAATTGAAATTTGAGTTGGTTCAACTGCTTCAACTTTTTCTTCGAATTCCTGTTCAATGATCTTATCTAGTACATTTTGAATCTCAATTTTATATTTATTCAGATTGGCATAAATGTTTAACAACGATATTCCTTGCTCTTGTTTCTGACCTAACCAAGAAACAAGTGTCGAAAAGGAAGGGGACATATTAGCTGATGTTACTAATTTATCGTGATTCTCTTGTACTTCTTTATAATATTTATTCCATTTGGCCCATAACTGCTTGTTTTCTTCATAAATTGGAGCAGCAAGTAGGAGGGCATCACTAAACAATGCTAACACTTTCTCCATATTTAAATACCTCCTAACAATGTTAATTACAAATATAATTTGAATCTTAAAAATGTGAAACGCCATAGCTATATGATGGCTACATAGCTTTGAAGTTGAAATATTGTCAGAATAATTCGTATATTTATTGATTTTTACATATTTTCTTGTGGATCATTTAAATTATCTTTACTTGTCTTTAATTATATAAAACTGCTTCTATTTGTAAAATCACTACTTTACAATACAATTTCAATTTTTAAAAGTTTTTTATGTAGTTTTGAAATAAAGTCATACCGTTTAGAAGAAAGTTCTACTGTTTATAAAAAAGTTGCACCGCTTTACCTCTTTGTATAAAGGGGGATTTTTTATGTGTATTTTTAATTATAAAAAACAATTTGTCAAAAATACTTTACGAATTGTAAGAAATAAATTACAATCATCTCAAGAGGTGTTGCTGTTGTTGCATAATAAAATTGTAGTTTGTCGAGCAGAAAAAGGTTGGACTCAAGAAGAACTGGCAAAAAGGGTGGGTGTTAGTCGTCAAACTATCGCTACTCTTGAAAAAAATAAATATAATCCTTCTCTAATTCTTGCTTTTAAAATTGCAAATATATTTGAAAAGTCATTAACCGACGTGTTTGATTATCAGGAGGAGTGATACATATGTTGTGGTTAAAATCTTTATTTATTTTTTTAATATTCATCAGTCAGATGTATGTAATTAGTTTTCAATCAAGTGATGAAGGAAGAGATGAAAGAGGGAAAGAAATTCAATATAAAACAAATAATGTGTTATTCAACGTCTTATATTTAGGTATTATTGGACTTATTACTTTTCATTTGGTAGATATTATTTCTGCAGAACTTCTACCTAATATATTGTTATATTTTATGCTTTCATTAAGTGTGCTAGGTAGTGTTTTTATATTTATCAACAGACATAGAAAAAATTACTAATATATTGTAATAGTTAGGGCATTAAACAAAATATTTCTTTTGAAAAATGAATTTTATATGCTATATCATGAAGGAATATAGTTGAACTGACAACTGCATTTATTTAAGTAGGCCACATAAAATGATCAATCTTTTTTATAAAAACTTAAGGATTTCAAAATTAAAACCCACACATTTTGATCAAACTTGTTCAAAGCGTGTGGGTTTCTTCTATTTATAAAATCAATATTTGCAGAAATACTTTGATCAAACTTTAATTCAAACCAACATTTTAATACTCAAATTCAGTTACTGTTACATTTTTAACCTTTATATTTTTGATTCAAAAAGTTGTAAACCCTAGTGGTAAATATGTTGATGTAAGTCCTTGGATATCGTATTCTTCGGTTTTCCATTCCCTAAATCTTCTTCATCAACAATAATAGTTTTTGGAGCGACTCGATTTGTTAGCTTATTAATTATGGGGCTTTCCTCTAAAAGAACCAAAGCAAATAATAAAAGCGCTTGCATAATTAAAAATCCGAGTTATAATACTTGTATACAAGTATACTTGATTAACACGAGGTGAATTTATGACGAAATCAATGGAATTTCTTTATCCTGAAAAATGGCTTTCAAAAGCTTCTACAGGTGATCGTGTTGCGAGCGAACTGAGAATGCGCATTATTGCAGGCGAAATTGAAAGCGGTACCATCATATCGGAAAATAAATTAGCTGCCGATTTTTCTGTAAGTCGGTCACCCGTTCGTGAAGCATTAAAAGTACTAGCTTCTGAAAATATTATTCGCTTAGAAAGAATGGGCGCAGTTGTCATTGGTTTAACCGAGAAAGAAATCGAAGAAATATATGATGTTCGTTTACTTATAGAAACGTTTATCTTTGAGCGACTTGTAAAGATGGACACAAATGATTTAGTAAGAGAACTAAATAAAATAATGGAAATGATGAAAATCGCCATTAAATATAATGATGCTGATGAGTTTTCTTATCAAGATCTCTTATTCCATGAAACGATTATTCGAACCATTGAGCATTCCTACATCCTGATGATTTGGAATAATTTAAAGCCTGTTATGGAAAGCTTAATCCTTTTATCAATGCGTAATCGTTTCAAGGAAAAGTACGAAGACTTTGAACGGGTTATTAAAAATCATGAGCTTTATATAAAAGCAATCGAATCAAAAGATCGGGCCCTCATGATTGAGGCCTTACATCAAAACTTTGATGATGTTCAAGGGAAAGTTGAAGATCTCTGGATGTCACAACAAATGTTATCTAAAGGAGTAGAGCAAGGACATGAGTAGCTATATGTTAGGTATAGATATCGGTACAACAAGTACGAAAGCAGTTTTATTTACTGAAAAAGGCGAAGTCATCCAAACCGAGAATATTGGTTATCCACTTCGCACATCGGATATATCCACAGCGGAACAAGATCCAGAAGAGATTTTCCAAGCTGTTTTACAAGCGATATCAAATATAACGAAACAGCATTCAGATAAAAAACCATCGTTTATTTCATTTAGCAGTGCTATGCATAGTGTTATTGCTATGGATGAAAATGATCAGCCGCTGACACCTTGTATCACTTGGGCAGATAATCGTAGTGAGGCATGGGCACATAAAATCAAAGATGAACTGAATGGCCATGAAGTTTATAGACGAACAGGAACACCTATTCACCCAATGTCACCATTAAGTAAAATTACATGGATTGTAAATGACCATGCGGAAATTGCTATTAGAACGAAAAAATATATTGGAATCAAAGAATATATCTTCAAACAATTCTTTGATCAATATGTTGTTGATCATTCCATCGCCTCTTGCATGGGTATGATGAACTTAAAAACGCTAGATTGGGATGAGGAAGCTTTAAAAATTGCTGGTATAACATCAGCTCAATTATCTGAACTCGTACCAACCACCCAAATATTTAGCAACTGCAATCCAGATTTAGCCCAAAAGATTGGTATCGATTCACAAACACCGTTTGTCATTGGTGCCAGTGATGGGGTGCTTTCTAATCTAGGTGTAAATGCAATTCGAAAAGGTGAGATTGCTGTCACAATTGGGACAAGTGGTGCTATTCGGACCATCATTGACGAGCCACAAACAGATAAAAAAGGAAGAATATTTTGTTATGCCTTAACTGAAAAGCATTGGGTAATTGGTGGACCGGTAAACAATGGCGGAATGGTCCTTCGTTGGATTCGTGATGAACTTGCTTCATCAGAAGTAGAAACTGCAAAAAGACTAGGAATTGATCCATACGATGTATTAACTAAAATAGCTGAACGCGTGAGACCTGGTGCAGACGGATTAATATTCCATCCATACCTCGCAGGTGAACGTGCACCATTATGGAATCCAGATGTACGTGGCTCCTTCTTCGGTTTAACGATGTCACATAAGAAGGAACATATGATTCGTGCAGCTTTAGAAGGCGTTATATATAATTTATACACTGTATTCTTAGCGTTAACCGAATGCATGGATGGTCCTGTAACCCGTATTCAAGCAACAGGCGGCTTCGCAAGGTCTGACGTTTGGCGACAGATGATGTCCGATATTTTCGCATCTGAAGTCGTTGTTCCAAAGAGCTACGAAAGCTCTTGTCTAGGTGCATGTATATTAGGTCTCTATGCCACAGGAAAAATTGATTCTTTTGAAATCGTTTCCGAAATGGTTGGCAGTACCTACAAACATACACCGAAAGAAGAAGCAACAAAAGAATACAGACAATTACTGCCTATATTTATTAACCTATCAAGGGTACTAGAAGACGATTATACACGAATTGCAAATTATCAAAGAAATTTAATAAAGTAAAACTTTCATCAGTAATCCCCCACGCCTCGCTTCTATCTAAATCTCGAGGTGGGGGCCTTACTGCCCACGAATAGCGGGATAAATACAAATACAGCTAAGATTAGGGGGGAACTACGATGCCATTAGTCATTGTAGCAATTGGGATTTTAGCATTACTTTTACTGATTATGCGCTTTAAATTAAATACCTTTATTTCATTAATCATTGTATCCGTCGGGGTTGCTTTAGCACTTGGAATGCCGCCAGAAAAAATTTTTAAAACCATTGAAGCGGGATTAGGGGGAACACTTGGTCATTTAGCACTCGTTTTTGGACTTGGTGCGATGTTAGGTAAGTTACTTTCAGATTCTGGGGGCGCACAACGCATTGCCATGACCCTTGTGAAAAAATTTGGTGAAAAGAACATTCAATGGGCTGTTGTGACTGCCTCATTTATTATCGGGATTGCATTATTTTTTGAAGTAGGATTAGTATTATTAATTCCGATTGTATTTGCAATTTCAAGAGAATTAAAAGTTTCTATCTTATATCTCGGTATTTCGATGGCAGCTGCTTTATCTGTAACACACGGATTTTTACCGCCACACCCAGGACCAACTGCTATCGCTGGTGAATTGCATGCAAACATCGGTGAAGTATTACTTTACGGTTTTATGATAGCGGTTCCAACGGTTGTGTTAGCTGGACCTGTATTTACTAAACTTGCAAAAAAACTAGTACCTGAGGCGTTCACAAAAACCGGTAATATCAAATCATTAGGTGAGCAGAAAGTATTTAAACTTGAAGAAACTCCTGGCTTTGGAATCAGTGTTTTTACCGCTTTACTGCCTGTTCTTTTAATGGCAGTCGCTACAATTATTACTTTGCTGCAAAAAACAATGGGATTCAAAGATAATAGTTTACTAGCAACGATCGAGTTTATTGGGAATGCGGATACTGCCATGTTGATATCCTTACTAGTTGCGATCTATACAATGGGATTGGCAAGAAATATTCCAATCAAAAACGTGATGGAATCTTGTACAACAGCGATCTCGAATATTGGGATGATGCTCTTAATTATTGGTGGAGGCGGCGCTTTCAAACAAGTATTAATTGATGGCGGCGTTGGTAACTATGTAGCCGAATTATTCAAAGGAACTTCATTATCACCGATCTTGCTCGCATGGATTATCGCTGCCATCTTACGTATTTCATTGGGATCTGCTACGGTTGCTGCATTAACAACTGTCGGTTTAGTGATTCCGATGTTAGGTCAATCTGATGTTAACCTTGCTTTAGTTGTCCTTGCAACAGGGGCTGGTAGTTTAATTGCTTCACACGTGAACGATGCTGGTTTCTGGATGTTCAAAGAGTACTTTGGTTTAAGCATGAAAGAAACATTTGCAACATGGACTTTACTTGAGACTATCGTTTCTGTAGCCGGATTAGGGTTTACTTTATTATTAAGTTTATTTGTATAGATCTTTCTAAACAGTAAAAGGGATACGGAAGCTGTTTAATGTGATTTTTCATAATTAACCGGTTATTTTTCATGATTGATTAATAAGGATGAAAATTTCTCTTTATTTTTTAACTTGATAGTGATGTGCCGTGTCCCTATAACCTTTTGCACGAATACTGGCAAAGCCTATTGAAATGAAAAAGATTGATTATTTGATTAAAGTGTTATTTTAGGTATATATACTATAATACAGAGTAACATACATGGAAAGGAACGATGGAATATGGAAAAGTTACAAATTGGAGTTATTGGTGTGGGCGTTATGGGAAAAAGCCTCGCACTTAACTTTGAGGGCAAAGGGTATTCTGTTGCCCTATACGATATTTCAAAGGAAAAAGTTGATGAAATCATTGAGGAAAACCGTGGTAAAAACTTAGTTGGTACTCATATAGTTGAAGAGTTTGTTAACTCACTTGAATCACCTAGAAAGATTTTATTAATGGTTAATGCAGGGGAAATTACAGATAAGGCGATTGATTCTCTAGTCCCTTACCTCGATAAAGGTGATATTTTAATTGACGGTGGTAATACATACTTTGTCGATACAATTCGCCGAAACAAACGTCTTGCCGAAGAAGGAATCAATTTCATCGGGGCAGGTGTGTCAGGCGGCGAAGAGGGTGCATTGAAGGGACCATCTATTATGCCAGGCGGACAGAAGGATGCATACGAAAAAGTAAAGGATATGCTTGAAAACATCTCTGCAAAAGTGAATAACGAGCCTTGCTGTTCTTATATCGGACCTAATGGGGCAGGCCACTATGTAAAGATGGTTCACAACGGTATTGAGTATGGAGATATGCAATTAATTTGTGAAGCATATTTCTTCTTGAAACAAACACTTGATTTGACTGCAGAAGAGTTCCATGAAATATTTGCTGAATGGAATAAAGGTGAACTGAACAGCTATCTAATTGAGATTACAGCCGATATCTTCAAGAAGAAAGATGAAGAAACTGGTAAGCCATTAGTGGATGTTATTCTTGATACTGCAGGACAAAAGGGTACAGGGAAATGGACAAGCCAAAGCGCACTTGATTTAGGTATCTCTCTGCCTATTATCACGGAATCTGTATTTGCACGTTGCATTTCTGCTTTAAAAGAAGAGCGTGTGAACGCAAGCAAAGTTTTATCTGGCCCTAAAGATAAAACAGCAATTGGAGTTGAAAAAGCTGAATTAATTGAAGCAGTGCGCCAAGCTTTATATATGAGTAAAATTTGTTCTTATGCACAAGGATTCACGCAATTGAAGGCAGCTTCTGAGGAATATGATTGGAACCTTGATTTTGGCAGCATTTCTATGCTTTGGAGAGGCGGATGTATTATCCGTGCTGCTTTTTTACAGAACATTAAAGAGGCTTATGAAACAAACACTGACCTACCGAACCTTTTACTTGATCCATACTTTAAAGAAATTGTAGAGTCATATCAAGGTGGATTACGTCAAATTATCTCAATGGCAGTACAACAGGGCATTCCAATACCTGCATTTTCAGCAGCAATTTCTTATTATGACAGCTATCGTACTGCCAAACTACCTGCAAACTTGTTGCAAGCGCAGCGCGATTATTTTGGAGCGCATACGTATAAACGAGTAGATAAAGAAGGTACATTCCATACAAAATGGATATAAAATAATAAATGGACTAAGATTAAATTCTTAGTCCATTTTTCATTCCACAATTCGCAGGCTATAAGACTCCCACTGATGGAAGTTCACTTTAAACGAATGTATGAATCAAAATGCGTTTATTTTTCCCATTTAGATGAAAAACCACATAACCTTTAAGTTGAAATGTTATCTGAATAATACGAACAGTTGTTGATTTTTACCCGTTTTATTGTGGATCATTTAAATTCTATTTACTTGTCTTTAATTATATAAAACTGCTTCTATTTGTAAAATCAATACTTTACAATACAACTTCAATTTTTAAAAGTAAATTAGTTAAACACACTGATTTTTTGCTTAACGTCTAGAAAACTTGTTACTTTAAGTCACAAATTTAATACCCCAGCTGCTTCTTATTTGAAACTGTATAGCTTTATCATGGCTGTTACCTCTTACTTGAAACTGTATAGCCTTTTCATCGCTATTACTTCTTTCTTGAAACTACATAGCTTCATCATGGTTATTACTTCTTTCTTGAAACTACATAGCCTTATCACGGCTATTACTTCTTTCTTGAAACTACATAGCCTTATCACGGCTATTACTTCTTTCTTGAAACTACATAGCCTTATCACGGCTATTACTTCTTTCTTGAAACTACATAGCCTTATCACGGCTATTACTTCTTTCTTGAAACTACATAGCCTTATCGCGGCTATTACTTCTTATTTGAAACTACATAGCCTTATCACGGCTATTACTTCTTATTTGAAACTACATAGCTTCATCATGGTTATTACTTCTTTCTTGAAACTACATAGCCTTATTGCGGCTATAAGCCCTTATTTGAAACTGCATAGCCTTATCACGGCTATTACTTCTTACTTGAAACTATATAGCCTTATCACGGCTATTACTTCTTACTTGAAACTGCATAGCCTTATCATGGCTATAAGCTCTTATTTGAAACTGTATAGCTTTATCGGGGCTATAAGCCCTTATTTGAAACTGCATAGCCTTATCGCGGCTATTACTTCTTACTTGAAACTATGTAGCCTTATCATGGCTATTACTTCTTACTTATAATAATGAATAGCTATATTGTGGTTATAATTTCGTAATTTATGAAACGTTATAGCTATATGATGGCTACAACTTTAAAAAAATGAAACGAGAATATCCTGAAAATCATTCGACTAAAAAAATTTTTATTCTATGTAATTTACTAATAAACGTTGATATAAAGCCATTTCATTAAATATGAAAGAAAACACAATAAAATCATTATAGCTATATGATGGCTACAACTTTCACTTTAAAACTTCAAACAAATCTATATATACCAAGGGTTACAGCAGCTTTCAATAAAATATAACTTGTTTTAAAAACATGAAACGTTATAGCTATATGACGGCAGGAAACATGAAACGAAATGAAACGTTTATAGCGGTATGATGGCTACAACTTTTCATTTAAAAACAGTTATAACTCCCTATATATCAGTGTTTATACGAAATCTATGGGAATTTCTCACCCTACAAAAAACATGAAACGTTATAGCTATATGATGGCTACAACTTTAAAACGAAATTAGCTTAAAACCCTATGAAATCAATGGTTTAGAAAGATTTATCCTACTGCATGCCACGTTTCATATTCAAAAAACTTCATAGCCCTATGGTGGCAACAAACTTTTTTTCATGAAACGTCAAACCCCTTGTCGCACAAGGGATTGAGGCACGTTTCATTTTTTTATTTTTCCTCTTAAAGGGACAGATTTCACCAGTATTCGATTTGATATAATCAAAAATGAAATTCTATATCTAATTGTGGGGAAAACTGCAACTTAAAATAAAAGGAGGTGAAAAAGATGGCAAAACCTTTCGTTATAAAGAACAAACGTAGTTTGAATGGTGAAACAACAACACCAGTAATTGTAACAATTAAATCATGGCAAAGGTTAGTAGAAGCTTTAGAAGGTAAGTATTACAGTTTTAAAGGTACTTATCTAGAAGACATTGTGAAGTCAATGTCCTATGAAGAACGAATTGCAGATGAAGAAGGATTTGTTGCTAAAGCAAAGCCATCTTTTTCACTGAAAATGAAAAAAATTGTAGATAAAGTAAGTGAATTTGATAAAAACGAAGGCAGAAAACATAAGCTATATGGAATTACAAATGCTGATTTAGAAGTATTTCTATTTCTTCATAAAAAATGTAATACATATGGTGAGCTTTCACATGTATCGATCCACATGCTTTGGGAAGATTATAAAAATTATAAAGAAGCATTTGCACATATTCACCACTCACAATTTTATGTGGCTTTGAAGAAGTTAAGTTTCCATAACATCATTACAATCGAAAATGAGTACAGTGGTAAATATAAAATTACCTTAACTGATTTCATGAATAAAGAAACGAATAAAGCAAATGCTTATACTTTTATTAGCCCGATAGTATTTACCAAAGAATTCTTTGAGTTATCCATTGCAGCTAAGAAACTATTCATGGATGTAGCAATGCAGCAGAAACGCGAAACTACCCTGAAACGTTCTTTATTCAAAGTTGATGAGCAAGGAAGCTCAACTCATTTTGGTGGTATGTATCGTTACTTACATAAGAAATACCCACATCAGATTCGTGCTGTACTTGATGAATTAGAAACAAAACTTTCTGCTACTGGATCTCCTTTATTTAAAATTTGTAAGTTAGAAAAAGGGAAGAAGAATAAAAAGCAATACACAACATTGCATTTATCTGTACATCCTGATTTCTTATGCGCGAAAGAAGAAGGAGCAGAATACCGTGATCCATTTACACCACGTGATACATATAAACGCAAAGTAAGATTCATTGAAAACCTGCTAGTGGAATTGAATATTGCTGAATTTGCAAAGGATATGAACCAATTTATTAACGTTCTAAAACACTCTTGTCACCGTCAAATTCGCCAAGTAGTTCGTGGCTTACGAGAAATGATTGATCGACAAGAAGGATATCCTAAAAAGCTTGTTTATACACTAAGTAAGTTATTGAAGCAATCTTCTCAATATCGTGTATTAGACACAGCTGCTAAAACTGGTATTTATCCTTTAATCACACACAATGTACCTAAACATGATCAAGAAGAGGCCATTTTTAAATTTGGTACTCATTTTGCTATATACTCTTTACGCAATGTTCAAAAGCTATTCCGAAAAGCGCATGACCTGCTTCATGCAAAATATGCTGTACCTGTAACTATAGATGCTTACCATCGTAATTACATGCAGTATCAAGAGGAATCATTATTTAGAAAATATGCTTATGAACAAGGAGTAAATATTAACGCATATACAGCATTAGAAATTGAAATTCGCGAACTCTTAAAGTCCAGTGGACATAAAGGAAATCAAATCCCTAGCGATATTCGTGAACTGTTCATTGAAAAAATTGATAAATTGCCGAAGGAAAAGATTCGTGTAATTGAGGTCCCTGAAGACTTTAATTTAATTCAGTTTCTACAGTCCTTAGAAGCATATTACCGTTCAACCAGTGAAGTACCACATACGGTTGATCAGCTGCTTTCAGCAATGTAATGATACAGCTCTCTATTTTTGAAAAAAGCAAAAGTAGAGGGCTATTCGTGTTGGAGATAACATGTGGAGTGTATTACTTCAAGCAGAATAGAGAGTCAGTTTTTAATCTGAATGATTACTACTCTCTATTTTTTATACAATTTCATACATTGCACGTTTAACAAAATAAGATATTCACAATTTTCAAGTTTTGAAATCTGAAATTTTAATCTTTTTGTGGCATTTTATCTACAAAAAAGCATAAATATTTTTTATTATTCTGTTGATATCTTAATAATTTTGACCTGATGTGTATAATATAATGCCTTAATTACTGTTCTTATCCTCTTCTATCCTTTAATCTACTTAAAATCAGAAAAACATCTGTTAATTCTGTTTAAAAAGTTTATTCTGTTCTTAACTTTGACCATTTGTTAATAAATTGTGTGTAGTTTTTTTATAAATGTGGAAAATTTGTTCATAAGTCATAAATTTATGTACGTATTATATATACAGTTACTTGCATCAAATTAACGATGATTATATGTAGTTTTTATATACCTACTTTACGATATTTTGTAGTTTTAAATCCTCATTCAGCTCATTAAGTACGTTCCCAGTAATTACTTTTTATGATTTTTTACGGCTAGAGCACTTACGAACCCCTAGCACATCAATGTTTTAACATGATTTTCTCTCTGTATAAAAGTTTTATCTTTTTTCTTTATATATTTTAAAGATATATATTATATTAGGTTTTAATATTGTGTAGTCCTTACTATAGAGAATGGTTCCTGTGTAAAACCAATTTCATTTTTAATGGAATTGGTTTTTTTATGGACTTTAATAAATATAATGTTCATTTTTTAGCACTCTTAAAAACTTTGATATAAAAACATAAATTTTTTTTATTTCTCTTAGATTTCAGAAAAAAGTAAATCATACTTAAAGTAGATAGTTGATTAGTGGCAATTACAATGAAATTTGTAATCTCCTAACCATATAAAAAGAGAGGTGAAGACATGGTAAAAAAGAAATTTACATTCTTTAAAAAAGCAAAAAATAAAACAATCGAAATATTAGATATGCAACAAGAAAATTCAGAAGCTCTTAAAGAAAAGAAGAAACGTAAAACAAGGGAGAAAGTTCCAACGATAACAGGAAGAAAAGTAGGTAAGGTTACATTTTGGTGTGTCATGGGATTCGTGTTTGCAGGAAGCTCCCTTTCATTTATCCAACTTGCCGGTCCTCCTAGAGCATTAGCTGTTCTGGAAAAGAAGGAGGAACCCGTAAAAATTAAAATGTCAGAAGCAGAATTAATTGCATATGCGAATAGTTTTGCCGTTAATTATTTTAATTGGAAAGTTGATATGAATGTAGCTGAAGAACGAAAAAAACGATTAGAGAAATTTCTAGTTGAAGGATCCGATGAGCAAGGTGGATTAAATAGAGATACTTTAAAAAACGCTTCTAGTACTGTAGTTAAATCGGAAGCAGTAGAGGTCCGACAAAAAGGAAATGAAGCAGAAGTTACATTGAAAATTATTCAGAAACTAGAACCTGTAAATAATCCAGCTCCTGGAACGACACAAGCTCCAGACACACCAAAAGAACCAAAAGAAGTTACAAGGTACTTCTCTATTCCAATTTTAATGGAGAAAGGGAAGATGGTAGTCCCTAACAATCCTACAATCGTTCATGGAGAGAGAGAAAAGGCACCTTATAAGGTAGCCACTTTCAAATCAGAAGGACGAGAAATTAATACAGATGCAGAAATTAAAAAAGTAGAACACTTTTTACAATCTGTATTTAAAGTGTATACAGAAGGTACACCAGAAGAAATTGCTTACTACTTTGAAAAAAGTAATATAACAAATGGACTAAAAGGTATTATGACATTTAGCAAATTAGAAAACCTACGAATTTATGAAGATAAGGACAAAGGATACAGAGTTTTAGTGGACGCCAAATTAAAAGACAATGATAGCAGCTTAGAGTACACATACACATATGATTTAAATCTTGTAAATAAAGATAACAAGTTTTCAATTAGCTCTATGAAGAAATTTGAAAACACATTAGAGAAAGTGGAGGGTAAATAATTATGGAGCTTTTGGGATTAGATATGGTTGCTCAGCAATTACCTACTATTACGGATGCCGCGGTTTTAGGGAACATTAATTTTGGGGTAAATATTAAAAACTGGTTAGTAGCTCAGTTAGGTCCAATCTTTTTAGTTTGTGCAATCATCGGTGTAATTGTTCTACTTGTAAAACGACAAATGGCAGGTTTAATTGGTTGGCTAGTACTTTGTGCAATTGTTTCAGTATTTGTATTCTCACCAGACGTATTTAAAGACCTTGGAACAAAATTATATAACTTAGTTTTCAAATGAAAACTCTTAAAACTCATAAATTTTTAAGGAGTTGGTATAAGTGACTCAGAAACCGACTCGTAAGGAAGTAAGGACTTATAACTCTATTTGGGATATTCCAAAGAGTTTATATGGGATAAGGGACATAACACTCCCTTTCCCAGTCCCTTACAGACAACTGGGAATCTTTGTTGGGACACTTTTAGTAATTATATTTCTAGATCAGTTTTTACCCTTAGGAAGCAATGTCTTTTTCAAATATTTAATATTACCTGGTGGTATAGCGTACTTCTTTGGAAATGTAGAATTAGATGGAAAAAGCCCACACAAATTTATATATCGATTCTTTGTATTCACATTTGAAAGAAAAAATTTGAGTCGTTATAAAGATACAACTGGTAATATTGGAAGCTATCAATATAAGACGGTAGTTCGATTTAAGGATGATTCAATTAAGAAAAAGTAATTAATTAATCTATACAGAAGAATTAGTTTAGTCTCATATTCTTCTCTAAGGAGGCACAAATGAATCAGGTTGAATTTCCAGTCAAATATTTTCATGATAATTTGATTTTTAACCAAGACGGTTCTTGCTGGGCGTATTATGAGGCATACGGGATTCCTTACGAATTTAAAGGAGACGATGATAAAAATACGTTGTTTATGCGACAACTCGGTTTATTTTGGAATTATGAAGAAGAAAAACATCTATTAATGATTCCTGTTTATCAGAATTTCAAAGAAAAAGCCGATGAGTTTAAAGAAACAGTAAGTGGTGAACTAAAAGAGCTGGCAATAGATCATACTGATGACGTTGTCCATGAGTTAGAAAGAAAATTTGGTAAAAACGCTGTAGAATATCGTTATTTTATAGGTGTGAAATTAAAAGTAAGACACATACAAGAAGGACTTAAGGAAATGCTTTACACTGCATTCCATACCTTTAAAAACACTGCAGAACAGTTTGGATTACTTGGTGATACCAAAATACTAAAAACTGATTTGGAGATGTTTAAAAGGGAAGCTAGTGCCTTTAGAAACAAAATAAGAAAACATTTAGCCGTAAGAAGTTTAGAAACAAATGAAACACACTGGATTGTATTACGCAACTTCTATCGTACATTGGAAGCACCTGTTACAGCGGGATGGACGCCACCAGTAGTTGATGATGATTCTGCTATCTTTCCGAATCAAGAGAGTTTATTACGCTTAACAGAATCCGAAATAGACGTTAAAGGAAGACATATAGAAATATCTCAAATCGGTTCTGATGGATTAGAGTATCCAGCATATATGAGTTTCTTATCGGCATCGAAGATTCCATACACAATGGAATTTCCAGACCAAGAGTGGATGTATATGATCCAAAATATAGATTTCCCAATCGAACTAAGTGTTCGTACAGAAAATATTAACCATCGTAAAGCTCTATCTAAACTTAATAAAAAGAAAAAAGATTTAGAAGATCAAGAAGCACATGCAAGGGAAAATGCACAAACTGTTGGGTTAAACGTGTATGAAGGTGTTCAAGAAGCTACTGAATTACAAGCCCTTATACAAAAGACACGTATGCCACTAGTTAAGACATCAGTATCTTTCTGTATATGTGCTGAAGATTTAGATACAATGCGTCGAAATACCAATTCACTTATTTCTATTTATAGAGAGATGATGATTGAACTAGTAAGACCATATGGAAATCAGTTCCTGCTGTTTAATGAATTTATCCCTGGTGCTAGAAGATATGTAAATGATTATATACACTTTATGGAGCCTGGAGTTCTGGCGGCCGGTATGTTTGGTGCAACACAAGATTTAGGTGATAATATCGGATTTTATATAGGTACAACTGGTATTTTAAACAAAGCAGTTTATATGACACCTTCTCTCGCAGCGACAAATACCGTTGCAAATCAAAAAACGAGCGCACTTTCAGTTGCAGTAACAGGAAGTACTGGTTCTGGTAAATCATTTGGAACAAACTTAATTGTTTACCTAGCGGTACTAGGAGGAGCCCAAACACTGATAGTCGATCCAAAAGGTGAGAGGGGGAACTGGACAGAAGATTTACACGGCTTAGAAGGTAAGGTAAATGTAATTACACTAGGGGCTGATAGACGAGATGAAGGGAAACTAGACCCATTTATCATTCATAAACATAGCCGAAAAGATGCAATTGAGTTAGCAATGACAATTCTTACTTTCATTACAGGTATTAAACCAGATAACTCAGAAAAATTCCCGCGCTTAGCTTCAGCCGTAGAATTCGTAGCAGGAATGGAAGAGCCGTGCTTAACAGCTGTAACTCAATACCTTGAAGATAGTGAGGATAAAGTGGATCAACAATTAGCTGCTCATATTCAAGCATTTGAGAATTTATCATTTGCACACTTAATCTTTGGTGATGGAACAAATAGAGATATTGAACTTGATACAGCAGTAAATATCATACAAATTCAGCATCTTGATATGCCTGATATTCAAAAAGATCCGAAAGATTATACCTTACAAGAAAATTTATCAGTTAGTATGCTGATGTCTCTATCTTCTTTTGCAAGAAAATTCTTTCAAAAGGACCCTACTAAATTCAAAATTGTTCTATTAGATGAAGCATGGGCAATCATGGGAACTTCTCAAGGGCGAGAGTTAGCTCGTAAGCTAGTTCGTGAAGGTCGTGCTTTAAACTCTGCAGTATACTTTGCTACTCAAAGTGCAAGTGACCTGGGAGATGAGACATTTAAGAATAATATCGGTATGAAGTTCTCATTCCGTAATACCGACAGTAAAGAGATTTCTTCAATCTTAGATTTCTTTGGATTACCTGATAATGAAGAAAATCATGCGATTATTACTAATTTAGAAACAGGACAATGCTTATTCCAAGATATCCAAGGAAGAACAGGTGTTGTCACAATGGATGTAGTGTTTAAGGATTTATACGATGCATTTGATACAAGACCAAATGCAAGAAAGAATTATAGAAAGTCAAATGATGATGAAAAGCAGGAAGTTAATGCAACCTTTGTCGAAGAAGGGGGAGAAAAAATAAATGTAGGAGTGAGTTAACATGGTAAAAACTAAACTAAAAAAATTAATACTATCTAGCCTATGTGCGGGCGCTCTAATTCTGAGCGCAGCATGTGGAAATAGCGAAACAAATGTAGGAGAAGAAAAAGATAAACAGGGGCACACTCCTAGAGAAATAATGCTAGATTTTGTAAAAGCCGATTTACAAAGGGATCATAAAACAATACTTAAGCTTGTAGTGGATGGAGAAAAAGATACTATATTAGATAAAAATCAAGGTCCTAAAAATAATTTGTCTTACAAAGATTATAAAGTAAAAGAGTATGTAGTCGATAAGGATACGATTATGTATAACTTTATATCAAAAAAACCCCCTAAAAATATTGATAAAGAAATAAAGTGGATAAGGGTGGTTCGAACAGATAAAGGTTTTAAAATACGTAGTTATGCTGCCCCTTATCGAAATGAAATCGATGAAGTAGCAAATACTAAACCGACAAATGAGTTTAGTTCAAAAGATTAATAGGTTCCCATAAAAGGGGGAGTAATATGTAATGAAAAAGTTTATTACCCTATTGTTATTGGTCTGTACATTTCTTTTAGCATTTAATTTACTCTTTAAAGCTGCTCCAGTATATGCAGAGGAAGAACCCAGACCTTCACTTATAGACGATATTATTCCAAAGAGTAAGGAAAAATTAAAATATGAAGAATACCCTCCAAGTAGCTATGGGATTGATATTTATACACCAGAAGGTGGATTTGGTGAATCCCTTAAGTTTTGGAAATGGGGGGATAAAGTTAAAGAACAAATGGTTGCTGTATTATTTAGTCTTATAAGTATTGGATGGACCATTAATCTTGGAATTAGTACTTTTGTTACAAGCATGGTTGGCCAATCTATGAGTTTCAATATTGTAGCCGATGTAGGAGATAAATTAGGCGATGTAATTTCTAAAGCAGCAGGGTTCAATGGTTCTTGGGGTAATGGAATATATAGTGAATTGATTGGACTCATGTTAGCTTTATTAGCCTGCTGGGTTATCTGGGTAGGTTTTGTACAACGACGCCAGTCAGAGATGCTAGGAGGATTGTTAAAGGCATTAGGTATCTTAGTTTTTACTTTAGGTTTTTTCGCAAATTCAAGTTATATTATCAAAGGACTAAACACTTTCTCTGAACAAGTAAATAAAACGGTTCTTGATTCCACTCAAAGTATCAGTGGAGCGAGTGAAGGATATTCAAGTGGTGTCGATTCCATTACTGATTTAACACACACTCTGTTAATAAAACAACCGTATACATTACTGCAGTTTGGTACAACGGATATGAAAAAAATCGGTGATGAGAGAATTAAGAAAATGTTAACAACAACTAATGCAGATGAAAGGCAAAAACTTTTAGAACATGAAGTGAAAGATGAAAATAATAAAATTCTGGTGTTAGACGCTACTTTTGAGCGTGGCGCTTTAGTATTATTACTTTTCCTAATCAATGGACCATTATGGGTTGTTTTAGGCTTATGTAGTATGGCGATGTTATTTTATCAATTAATGTTTATCATCGTAGCGCTAATGTCACCAGTAATGTTATTGATGGCTTTAGTACCTGCATGGACTGGGACAGCAAAGAGATTTTTATCTGAATTGTTCCGAACGCTGCTTATGAAAGTTGCAATTGGCTTTCTTATAACTTTAATGTTTTGGGTTTCTTCAATCTTATTTAGCGCAACTGATAAGTATGGTTATTTAGTAGTTGCTGCATTACAAGTACTTTCGTTCTTAGGTGTTTGGTTATATCGTAAAACAATTTTTGATGCTATTACTACAGTACCAGCAAGTGCAGGAGCAGCAAGAGCTTCAGATGCTATGAGTAATATTAGGCAGAAA
This sequence comes from Bacillus paramycoides, assembly GCF_038971285.1. Lineage (NCBI taxonomy): Bacteria > Bacillati > Bacillota > Bacilli > Caryophanales > Bacillaceae > Bacillus > Bacillus paramycoides. Next base: position 214,385 of record NZ_CP152429.1, on the reverse strand, counting down.
TATCGTGATGTTAGACGTGGATCTAAGACAGTTGGAAGAGGTGTAGCAGTAGCTGGAGCCGCGGGTGTTGCAAGTGCGGCAATGGCCGGGAAAGTGGGGAAATCAGGTTATAGTAAGTTTAAACAGTTGAAAGAAAACTATGCTGATAGAAAAGAAAAGGTAGCAGATGGTAAACGCAAGGAAAAAGAGAAAATGCAAGCAGAAAAAGAAAAAAATATTAATCAAATGAAAAAAGAAGAAAATTTAGGTGTTTGCGATAGAAAAGGAAATCAGGAGCAAGAAAGGGTTAAAGAAGAAGTAGCCGCAACTAAAGAGAATCCAGAATTAGCAGTACGAGGGAAACATCAAGATAATGACCCTGAAATACAACAAGCAGAACTAAAAGATAAAGAAGAAGATGTAAAAGCGGATGTTAAACCAGTAGGACAATCAAACGATGAACTAAATAATAAAGAAGATGTGAAAGCTCATGTTAGACCGGTAGCAAATCAAAATAATGGTGGACTTGAGAATAAGCAAGAAGATGTAAAGGCGGAAGCAAAACCAGTAGCAACAATTAAAACACCAACGGGTCAAACAAAGCCAGTTATAACACCACAGTCAGGAACAACACCATCACCAACGAATCCGATTGAGAGCAAACCAATCACAACACCACAGTCAGGAACAACACCATCACCAACGAATCCGATTGAGAGCAAACCAATCACAACACCACAGTCAGGAACAACACCATCACCAGCGAATCCGATTGAGAGCAAACCAATCACAACACCACAGTCAGGAACAACACCATCACCAGCGAATCCGATTGAGAGCAAACCAATCACAACACCACAGTCAGGAACAACACCATCACCAGCGAATCCGGTTGAGAGCAAACCAATCACAACACCACAGTCAGGAACAACACCATCACCAGCGAATCCGATTGAGAGCAAACCAATCACAACACCACAGTCAGGAACAACACCATCACCAGCGAATCCGGTTGAGAGTAAGCCAGTCACTACTTCCCATGTGAGTACACCACCAAAACAAGTAGAGGTAAAACAAGTTAATCAACAACAAACTAAAAATGTTCCTAAAGTGAATAATCAACAACATGTAAAAGAAGGAGCAGATATTAAGAAAGTTAACGCAAAAACGCAAACACAACAAGAAGCTTTAAAAAATGTAAAAGCAAAAGAAACGATAAAACCAAAATAATTCAGCTCGTGAGGGAGGGTTTATACATTGAGTGCGGAACCAAATCGCGACTTTGAAAATGAACATCATCCTGAAGCTGAGCTAGGGAATGCTAAGCCTGCCTTGAAAAAGGCAGGCCATTCTTTAGGGAAGGCGGCTGGTAAAGGAACAAAAGTAGCGGGTAAAGCAGTTGCACAAGTAGGGAAGAAAGTAGCAGTTAAAGTAGCTCAGAAGGCAGCTACAGTTGCTGTTGCAAAGCCATTATTAATAATAGCCGGTGTTATTCTGGCTGTTGTTGCAGGTTTAGGCATTGTGATATTTTTATTAACTGCGAGTATGAGTGAAGATGAAGTCAGCCCTGGAGGAATTGGTGGTCCTTTTACACCAGGTACTGCAAGTGTTAGTCCTGAAGTAATGAGATGGGAGCCTTTGGTAAGGAAATATGCAGCCCAACACGGCATAGAAGCGATGACCTCATTAATATTAGCTCTTATTCAGCAAGAAAGTTCTGGAACCCAGTTGGACGTTATGCAAAGTTCTGAATCACAAAATCATCCTCCGGGTTATTTTACAGATTCAGAAGAAAGTATTAAATATGGTTTAATGCATTTTGCAGATTGTCATAAAAAATCCAACGGCGATCAAAATATTACATTACAGTGTTATAACTATGGTACTGGTTATGCAAATTATGCACTTTCTAATGGTGGATATTCACACGCGAATGCAAGAGCATTTTCAGCAGAACAGACAGCAAAAAATCGTTATAAATGTGGTTCTTGGCGAAGTGCAGAAGCAGTAGCCAATAATTGGTGTTATGGTGATCCAGACTATGTTCCACATGTACTAAGATATTATCAAGGTGGTGGCGGTGAAGGACCTGTAGCCGGCGGAGATGAGTTATTTAAAAAGCTAATGGATGAAGCTATTAAATATCAAGGATGGCCCTACGTTTGGGGAGGAAGAACACCGCAATCATCATTTGACTGTAGCGGACTCATTCAGTGGGTATATGGGCAAGCGGGTATTAATTTAAATGGTACTGCAGAAACGCAATATAAAATTACACAGCGAACCAATGATCCACAACCAGGAGATTTAATATTTTTCCAAGGTACTTATAAACCAGGTATTTCACATGTTGGAATTTATGTTGGTAACAATCGTATGTTCCATGCAGGCGATCCAATAGGTTATGCAGATTTAAATACACCATATTGGCAGCAGCATTTTGCGGGTTATGGTAAGGTGGCAAGATAGGAGGGGTGAAATGAAAAAAACGACAATTTTATTAATCGTATTGCTTATAGGTAGCATAGGATTAAATTTTAAAATAAATGCAGATAATGCCCAACTTAAAGATGAAAAGGCAAAGCTGTCTAAGAAAATACAAAAAGTAGAATCACAATATAAGGATGCGGAGAAAGAATTGCAAGCTTTAAAGAGTAATAACCAACAGCAGGTAAAGGAAGCTGCTGAGAGATTTTTAAAAGCATTCCGGACATATGATACTGGTAAAGGGGAATCCTATCTTACGAATGTTGAAGCTTATATAACTCCAAATGCGAAGAAAGAATTGACACCACCAGGGCCACCTAATCCACCTGCTTCAAGTACCGCAGAAGAAAAAGATAAGAAAAAGGTAGCCTTTAAATCAGAGTACATTGGTGGCGAATTGTACTATGCATTTATAGATACTACCAAAGCAAACGTACTTGCTAAGGTTAAAAGTAAAATGATTATCAATGGTGTATCATCTGAAAATATGTCATTAATGCAGATTAATTTAATTTATGATGGAAATAAGAAGTTATGGCTCGTTGACAAGGTTCTACCATTAGCTGATTTAAGAGATCAGATGCCATAAGCTAAAAAGTTAATAATAAAAGAGCCTTTTCTATCATTCTTGAATAGAGAGGGCTCTTTTGCTTTAGTAGTTATTTTTGATACCTAACAAATTTATGTAATGAAGACTTTTTCTTTTTTCTCTCATATCAACAGCAAATTGCATCATCTCTTGCTCTGTTAGAATATCTTCTTGTATTTCCTTTTGCGGTGCTGTACCTACAAATACTAAATCATCCCATTTTGAGAATGGCTTTTCCCCTTTAAAAACCATTTCGCTATACCTTTTTAATTCTCCATCAATATTTACTACATTAATTTTTCCCCCATTATTTAAGAAGCCTAATGCAAACATCTTGTCAGAGTAGTAACAGTATATGTATGTCGAACAATTAAGATGGCTTTCTGCCATCCCTTGTCCGAAGCCAATTCATCTCCCACCTATTCACTTCTCGTTCCTTGAGGAAGGAGTCTTCTTGGCTAAAATGATAAAATTTTTAGAAAAAATTTCTAAAAAACTTAGTTTCTCATTTAAAAGTAACAATAATTCAAGTAGAAGTATTATTTTTGAATTTTATAAATATTGAACGAGGGAGAGGAGATATTTTTATGGATTCAAAAACTTATGAAAAGCTACAGGCACTACGTAGATATAAAGAGCCAATTCAAGCAGTATTAAGAACGGTTAAAAAACATGATAAAGACGATCCAGATACTGAATATGCTGAGTTTGCCCTTGAAAACGGTAAGATTATAGGTATTTGTAAAAAAGAGGACTTCTCTGATTATTCTTTTAGAAGTATTACACAATTCACAGGTAATATTTTTAACGTAGTAATTACTCAAATGTCTGATGAACTGGATGTAAATAAAGTTCAGGTATCAGTAAAAGAAGCAAGTAGAAGATCAGCAGATGCTTTAATTCGTGAGCTAATAGAATTGGAGCAAGATGAAAGACTGCAAGAGCCAACCTACGAAGCTGAAGTAAGTGGATACAATATGAATGCTCAGGTTCCAACTATATTCTTACGCATCTATGGTGCGGAATGCTTCATGAAATTACATGAACTAAACTATGGAAGAGTGTATAAAAACGCGGTGGATCGTTATGCACCTATTGGTGAACGCATCCCAGTTAAGGTTCTGCAATTTAATCCAGAGCAACGATTAATCCACGTTTCTAGAAAAGCAGCCGTGGAAAACCCTTATCAGTTATTATCTGAATTAGCTGAAGGGGATACAATTGTAGGAAGGGTAGTAAATGTTGACCCGCGTTTTGGAGTTTTTGTTGAATTGGACCAAGGCTGCACAATTAAAGGAATTGTCCCTAAAACAATCGAACAGCCAGTATTGGATGAAGTAGTTAGTATGAGAATTGTAAATGTGGATGTAGAAAAAGAGAGAGGGTCGGGGGTTATCTTCAAGTTTCCTTTTGGACGCAAAAAAGTTAACGACCCAACGGCGTTTTTATATAATTAATGAGTGCGCCGCAGGTTTCCGTACAAGAGAATGGAAAGGCGGTTCAATATTGGCTTAATAGGGACCAATCTTTATCACTTTGGGATGACCCCTCTTTGCAGGGGGGACCAATTCTTCCAAATAAATTCAAACCACTCACAGATTTACGTAGTATTTATGACAGAATTAATTCAGGTTTTATAAATGAAAAAGATAATTTAATACTAAAGCTTATTTGGGATTCATTAGCGATTACTGAAGCTCAAATTAAAAATTTTGTGGAATCTAAAATTAGTAGGTCACAGGTTTCAGAATCGTTGAAAAAACTGGTACTGTATGGATTTGTTAGTCGATGGGAGATAAAATCTGTGCTATTTCCGGATCAACCCAAAACATCTGCTCCAATCACATTAAATACTGCTGGTCATTTAATGATGTGGGCTTACCATAATCGCAATACAAACTATTCTTTGAAGCCAGAACAGTGGTTAAAACTTGGAGTAGCGGGGGTACAAAGATTTGTCACTATGAATCAAATAAAATATGAGTTTGCAATAGGCCAACAGTTATTAAAAAACTGGTGCTGGTATCCAAAGCTAAAAGGTACTGGTAATGGATATAATCCAATTGCTGTTGGAGAAATTAAAACTCCAATTGGAAATCAAAACTTCATATTTGAAAGGGTACAACAAGGTCAGCGATATGCACAACATTTGAAATCGAGATTGAGGATTTGGGAAGATCAAATTCAAAATGGACCAAATAATTTATTGAATTTCGAAAACACGAAGAGTTTACCAGGAATTTTTATATTATCTATATCTAATCTCGCTTTAGCAAAACATGTTAGAAATGAGCTAATGTTAGACTTACGGAAGATTCCTATAATGCTTTTAATAGACGAATGCATTCACAGTGAGGGATTCGCAAAATCCTTTTATATCTCAACTCAAAACGGAATTCAGCAAGCATCATTACCATTTTTGAGATAACAAGAGCTGCTTCAGGTAAATACGCTGAAGCGGCTCTCTGTTGTTCTAACGATGAATCGATATTCAACAGTATATTTTACTTGCTCAAAACTTCACCGTGCTATCTATAGTTTAAAATACAAACATAAAGAAAGTAGGGTGAAAATTCTTAAGGATTCTTAAAAATTGATTAAAGTATGTAATGTTTTCCGTTACAAATCTTTTGAAATTGGACCATATATTGAACTAATGGATTACATTGAATGATAGTGTGAGATGTAATTTTTATTTGCTAGATACAATGAGTTATTTATACAAAAATATACTCATTCATTTTGTTTAATCTTTTTTACAAAATAGGGGTTTCTTAAATTGTTAAATCAATATTTCCAACTTCCTATTATTGAGATTTGTTCTAATTCAATGGTTTTTGTCCTTCTAAAGGTGAAATATATGAACTGGATGATTGATTTATATGTAGAAAAAATGATTTGCTAGGATAATATACAACATTTATATTGTGTCGTGTTTTGTATGTATAATGTCTCCTTAAGCTAGTGATTAAAGCATTTGCAAACTATAAAATAAATACATGAGGTGTGGGATATGATAAACAATGGTCTGTGGCAGACATTTGAATCTTTAGGAGTATCGTATGAACAATTTGTTAAAAGTAGTCAATTGCCTGTAAACATTATTAATGAGAAAAGTATATCTTTAGAGACATATGTTACGATTTGGCATAACTATTCATCTTTAGTTTCTAATATTGAAAGTAGCATAATTAAAATGGCAACAGGTTTTGATGTTACACAATATCCGCCAACAATTATGGCAGCATATTATGCTCCAAATTACATGGAATGCTTAAAAACAATTTGTAAATACACAAAGTTATGTCCACCTTTAAAAATTGTTATAGAAGAGGAGGATAACATAGGTATAACTGTATCTTCATGTTTCAACAATATAGCATTACCAGATTTAATGGCGGGTAGTACCTTGGCATTTTTAATAGAAATCGGTCGTCTTGGGACAGGAGAGGTTATTACTCCCTTGGCATTATACACAACGATTAAAGATTCAAATTCACAGGAACTGAGTCATTATTTTAATTGCCCAGTACTTTATGGCAGTGAGATGAACAAATTATTACTAAAAAAAGAGGATGGCTATAGAGTCTTTAATTCTTACAATGCAGAATTAATAGAACTAGTTGTTCCACAGTTAGATAAACAGATTGGAAATTCTACTTCACCAAATACTTTAGAAATTGTGCAATGGCACATTAAAAGAAATTTAACCCGTAATGAGGCAGGGATAGAACAGATTTCTAAGGAATTAATGTTGAGTAGCAGAACATTGCAACGACAATTAAAGACACTAGGAACCACTTATAATTTAGAAGTGAAAAAAGTGAGGATGGAATTAGCGAAACAATATTTACAAGAAGAACGATTGAGTAATAAAGAAATTGCTTTTTTATTAGGTTATAGTGATGAAAATTCATTCTATAGGGCTTTTAAGAAGTGGGAAAAAACAACAATATCTGAATGGAAAAAACGAAAGAGAGTAGGATGATTTATGGAATTAAATTTAATAGGAAAAACAGCATTAATAACTGGATCCAGTAAAGGAATTGGGAAAGCAATTGCAAAGGAGTTAGCTAATGCGGGTGTTAACGTATTAATTAATGGTAAAGATTATGACGAAGTTGAATCGGTAGTTATGGAAATTCAACGAAAATATCCAGATACAAAACCACAAAATGCAGCAGGAGACTTACTCAATGCTGCACAAAGGCAGAATTTATTAGGGAAATTCTCTAGAGTAGATTTATTAATAAATAATTTAGGTATTTATGAAATGATGAAAATGTCAGATGTTACGAATGATATTCTTTTAAAATACATTGAGACCAATGCTTTGGTAGGGCATTATTTAGCGCAACATTACCTACCATCTATGCAGAAACAAAATTTCGGTAGAATAGTTTTTGTTGCGAGTGAAGAAGCAGTAATGCCATCAGGAATGATGCCACAATATAGTATAAGTAAAACGATGTTACTTGCAATAGTAAAAAACTTTTCTATGGAAACTGCTGGTTTAGATGTGACTGTAAATACGGTTATGCCAGGACCTACACTAACAGAAAAAGTTATTGATATTATTGATACTATGATAAAAAAAGAACTTCCTTTTATAGAAAAAGAGAAAATTTTCATGCAACAAAATTTACCTCAATCACAACTACAGCGTTTTATTCGACCAGAAGAGATTGCTCGTCTTGTTAGCTTTATGTGTAGCCCTGATGCTACAGCTTTTAGAGGCTCTCCGATTCGAATGGATGGCGGCATGGTACCAACAATATATTAAAAGTATTTATATTGTCAATATTATATATATATAGTTTTAAAGTTATTGTGTGATTATGATCTTACATGCATTTATTCGGCTTACAGTGACATGCGAAACAGTTGAATGATTAAAATAGCTTACTCTGGAATCGCAATTTTCAAAAAGTAGTTTTACCTATTAATATATTATACAGTATACTACCTGTGAACGTTTCTTAAACAAGGAAGGAGTATAAGAGATAATATGAAAAGAATGAAATATATATGGTTGTTCGTGTTATGTTTCTTATGTTTGAGTGGATGCAATTATGAAAATGAAGATCAGGTAAAAAAATATATAAAAGAAAAACACGGGTTCGATGTTGTTGTAACAAATTGGGGCGGGATAAATGAAGGAAATATGGGACATACATACCATACTGTTCAAGCAAAAGATAATAAAAATATTCAATTTCGAGTAGAGGTAAATGGCATCTTCTATTCCACAATACAAGGTGATGAATACGAATATGGGAAAAACACATACGAGGAATATAAGAAATTCAAACCCATTCTTGAAGAAATGAAAAAGTTAGGCTACGAGGAATCTGAAAATAAAAATGTTCTTCAATATATAGTAGATTATAACAATACAGCAGGAAAACCAACAGATGAGTTGTTATTAACCTTAAAAACGAGTAAGGAAATCGATTATAGTCAATTTGAAACAATAGAATTAGATCGTTTATATTCATTATTCCAACTTATTCAAAAGAGTAATAGAAAGATAACAGAACTTGAGATTGAGGATCATAATGGTAAATCGATTGGTCTTCCTTTCGAAAATGTGCAAAAGGATATAAAGAAAGGAGAACTTCTACTAACAATGAAAGATACAGTAAGCAGTTATTGGACATATATGATTGAAACACAAACAAAAGTCTTTGAAAGATTAAAAGAAATTCAAAATGACCGCTTTGTAATTAAAGATATTACTTGTGCACATCCGAAGGAAGGGAAATGTCCAAAATATGAAGCTACGATAGTTTTTAATGACAGTTCTATGGAGTATAAAAATGATCCCAATGTAATGGAGGATCTGACAAAGGTGGTCACGATTTTTAAAGAAGAACTACATAACGAGAAATTTGATATATTTGTATCCAACAAAGATAGAACAAGTTATTCACTCTGGCTAACGTCAGAGAAAATTCAAAACAGTAATAACATCAATGAACTAATAAAATAATTGTTTATCAAAAATAATATGTAATAATTTTTTAATAACTAACATACCCATCTAACTCTTTAACGATAGATGGGTACGTTAGTTATTAATGTTATATTTTAAATGAAAGTCGTATCGTTTGAAAGAGTATAGAGTTATGAACTAAGTTGTACTGTTTATAAAAAAGTTGCACCGTTTTGCATCAGCGGATAAAATTCCTAAAGCTTTAATCAAAATGTATTCCAAACCAAAAATCAGAACAATATCTATTCTAAAACAAAAAAATAGGATAAATCTATATAAATTGTGATTAGATAATATATGCAATGTTGAAAGTATTATTTGTTATAGGAAGCAGGTGTACTGAGAGTGAAGAAAGTAATAGCAACTCTATTTATAGTAGGATTTAGCGGAATATTACTATATTTATTTACTGATGTTTTTACAAAAATACAAATTCATAAACCAGTAGGAGATAACTTAAAAGAAAAGTATGGGGATTTTAAAATACTTTCTGCATATGATAACCGACTTGGAGGAACAGGTATTCAAACTTATATAGAAATAAAAAAACCATATTATACCACTACGTATGTAACTGTTGACCGAAATTCTTATGAGATAGATGAAGATGATGATAAGTATGTCTTCTTAGATATATTTAAAGGCGCTTATGTCCAACAACATAGTGAAGTTATAAAACAATCAAATGAAATTATTAAAAAGTATAACTTATTAAGTGAATCAAATAACGCATTTGATAAGGAGAAACAAAATTTTTATTACTATTTAAACTTTACTATCGATAAAAAAACAGGAAAAAGAATTGCTTACAAAGTTTAAACAAACCCAACAATTAGATACGACAAAATTAATCCAAACTTTGAAAATGAATGAATCTAAGATCTATTCTTATCATATGGGAGTAGTGAACTTTAATTATTATTATAGTGTAGAAAAAAATAAGGGAAATATACCAGATATCCTTAGCATTATGAATGATTTTCGCAGAGGTAATGTTTTAACGGAAGGCATTTACAATATAGTACTGCAGCCAGGTAGCTCTTCAGGTATGGATTTTGGCAAGGAGAGTTATGTTTTGTTTAGCGTAGATAAATCAGGTGAATTTAAGGTGATTAAAAAAAGTGAAAATGGAAGATGATTCACACATGGCCCAGTACCAGCGTTGCTATAATTAGAGACAAAGTAATGCTGGTACTGGGCCTACATATAAGGTTTAAAAAGTACGTATATCAAATAAATCCCAACTACATAAACGGGCGTAATTGTATAGGAACATAAACAGAAAATGAACAAACTTTTTTATAAAAATTGTTCTCGCAATCCTAAGGAAAGAGTCGGTTTTAATTAATCTTTTTTCAAAATCAATTCTTTTTGTAAGTCATAGAATCTGATTTGGTAAGAGATTTTTGAACAAGCTTTATTTTAAAGTAACGTTTAAAAGGAGTAAAAAATGAATACAATTAATAAAATCTTAAGCGATTTTGCAGATATAAATGCAGACGAATACGTAAATAATTATTATGAGCTTAGTATTATGTCAGAAAATAAAAAGGACAATATTTTTGAACTTGCCAATAAGGCGACATACGCTACTAGTAATGACATATTAGAACTCATCCACTTGAAAGAATGGAAAAAAGAATTCCTAATTTGTCAATATCCCAATGGAGAGTCTTCTTGGTTTGGGAAAATACCGTACGGATATGATTTAAATGGATTGACGCCCAAGGAATTTATAATAGAGCAGTTATTAAATGTATTCAAACAAGAACCAGATGAGGTTTATTGGATTAAATTAGATCCAGGAGGTTATTATGCATGCTGTTATGAAGAATATTTGTTTAAGACAAACAAAAGGATTTATTTTTTTAGTATGCAAGTACACGATTAAATAATCAGGATTTGAAATATAGTTTTATTAATAAAAAAGATTGATAAACTAATAATAAAGAAGAAGTCTCCATGTCAAAGGAATAAGAATTAAATGAAGAATACAGATAGCCCAGGTGAATTTTGTATTCTTCTTAATTCCTATTATGTTTTTAAAAATAAAGTTAAAAAACCAAGCACCTAAAATTGTAACTGTTACTTCAAAAATTGCAATTACCTATTCTAGTATAGTATGTTCTACATCAGGAGAGGCACCAGCCATACTAAGAATAACTATAACTGGAAATGAAGGTATATAAACAAGCAAATAAGAAAAAAAGTAAAAAATATATTTTAACAATGTTTTTCCTTCCATAAGAACGACTCCTTATATAGAACTTATAATTAATGTGGAATTTTTACACTAACTCAAAAGTTACACATGATATTTTTTTAGTACATAAAATTAAAAGTTCTATAAATGAATGAAGCCCACTAGATAATGTCATTTTAGAGGGCCTCAGTGCTAAAATATCATATAAAATCAAGAAGTGGTAAGGAACTATAGCAAACAATTAGTCTATATTTCAATCTAATTATAGCGAAAAAGCTAAGAATTGGAATCTTGACTTTTTTTGCTATATACATATCAGAAGGTAATAAGGGACTATAGCACAATTCAATCAATATTTTAAAATATATAATATTTAAAATAGATGGTAATATACTATGAAATCATATCAATAGTAATAAGGAGCTATAGCTTAACCCTTTAAAAATATATCCATATTATAACAAAAAAATAAGGTGAACACATAATGTAATTTGAATTTTCTGTTGAATTAAGAATTAAAATATTATCACAGTTTTTATAAAAAAAATGCAATGTTTCAATAAAAGTTACGAAGCTTCTCACATTAGATAATTATATCTATAGGGAGAAGCTTGTTAAAGCAATCAAAAAAGATTTTATTTGAAACAAAATTTATTCCGTTATCTTTTAAATTAAATTGATATAAGAATAATTTTTACTGCACCTTCATCTGCTATCCGGATGTATAGGTTCGTAATATCCTGTTTTTAAAAAAATTCTGTATTTCTCATAAATAATTTAAATCTAGAGACTGTTGCATAAGAAAGACATCTTCAACTGAGGAAGACGTCTTTTTACTTACTAAGCCAATTATATAGAAGCAGCTTCTTTAACTCTATCAGCTTCATCTTTATTTAAAACTGTATGTTCGCCTTTGAAGTTTATTACATCAGCACCATTTTCATTAAAGTACACTGTTACAATTAATGCTGAGAAACCTTCATTACTTTTACTTATTTCAAGGATTAAATCTGGTATCTTCTCTCTAACATCAAATTCTTTATTAGCAGACCACTTTTTTTCTTTAAAAACATCGTTAATAATTTTTATTTTTTTACTATCATTTGTTTTTTTGAATTGTGAATCGTGAGGATTTGTCGCTTTACCTACAGATAGGATGGTATCTGAGGAATTATTAACAGTGCATCCAGCGATTATTACTACTAAACTTAGCAAAAGTAATAATCGGATAAATATCTTCATTAAATCACCTTCTTTTAGTTAAATATATGATATTATACGGACAATATTCTAGTCCGTTGACCGTACCTCCTTTTTTATGCTTAAGGAACTATCTTCATATACCCTTGACCACTATGCCAATATAGATAATGGTCAGATCTTGAAGTAACTGAATAACCGAAAGAAACGCTTGGCGTATTAACACCATAATTATATGTTTTTGTTGTATTTCCATAGTTATAAAAATCACCAGATACAAGATAGTTTAACCCTTTTTTATCATTATTCCATGCTTTTACTTCACCTTCAAATTGCTTAGTTGTTCCCCAAAGGTCTTTTCTAATTAAACCTGCATGATTTATGTTTCCAATCCACCCGAAACTTCCATCACGACATTTTTCAACAATTGTATATAGATATGGGTAATAAAATTTTCCAGTATCTAATTGTTTAGTAGCTTCACCATAATCACAAGTCCCCAATGTTTGCAGGTTATTTGGATTTTCTGCCTTTACTTCTTGAATAGGACGTCCACTACGTTTTGCTATACGTTCCATTGCCTCTTCGTATGTTAATTCTTCAAATGTAGTTGTACTGTCGATTCTTTGGATATTACCAGCGGCTGAGGCAGGGTCAATACCTAGTAGGTACCAAACAAACATAAACGCTAATGAAATACTAATAACTTTTTTATTTTTCTCCTCCTTTTATAAAATTAGAACTTAAATAATTGATATGCTAAACTTCCCTTAAAAAGTAATATTTTACATTAAAACCAATTATTTAATTTTAAATTAGGTATGATTGCTTATTTTCTATTCAGAAAGATACAGGAGGAATAGAAAGTGTTTTGATATTAGGAAAAATAGATATAATTTGATTGCTTATTACAATATCGCTATGCATACCATTTTGTACAACTCTAATTAGTCTTGAAATATTTGAAAATAGAGAAAAGAAGGGTTGCAAGATACTAATTAAGATTTGAATGAAAATTAGTAGGTAGTGGGTTTCTTGTATGGGAAGACTTAATAAATAAAACTGTTTATACTGTAGCTAAAATAATAAAGTGATTAAGATTTTTTATGAAAATTGAATATGAGCTTATTGTAGAAGAAAATATAAAATAAGGATCCAATAAACATTTTTAATCAAATATTAATTCTAAATCAAAATGAAAAACAAATTGAATATCGTACTAATTGTTTATATAATGTACCTAAGAATTACTTTTTTCTTTTTATCATCCATAAATACTACAACCCTTTCGGGGAAATGACTTTGTAAAGCAGCATTGCTTGCAAAATTCATATACTCGAAAGGGTTTTCTGTGTTTAAAAACAATTAGGTTTATGCCGTTCATATAGATATTTTTATAAAGAAAGGATGAAAGTAGTTGTATATATTTGAAAGGGAATTTTAATATGCAGTTATTCTAAAGGACTTGTAACACTTCCACTAACTTATTAAACAAATTTCATACTAAGTAGTAGGAGGAAAAATAATGCATGTTACAACTAAAACGAATGAACTAAATGGATTTGAGCGAATAGCTAAGTTTTTAGAAGAAGTTGAGATATCTGATACTCATCCGCGGATGATAGAAGTTCTTGTAGAAGGTAAAACATATCAGTCTGCCTTTTGCTTAGTACATGTCGTTGCTGATATAGGGCATTACTACTTTGCACAATAATTTGGGGCTTTGATAGTACAGTACAAAGTATAGAAGCGGTAATTGATAATGGAATTTCTGGTTTGAAGTTTGGTACTGGAGAAAAAAGCTCAATAAGTTATCAATTTGAATCACGGTTTCGGTTTTATGCTGAAAAGGGAAAATATACAACATTTCCAATTACAATTAATGGCCGTAAAGCAATCATTATGGTACATGATTTAGTAAGAAAGGGATCGTATACCTTTTCATTTGAAGAGTCACCAGCTGTTGCAATTCGTAACGTTATAGGTGGGAAAAAGTATGGAATTGGTACTTTAAAGGAAGGGGAAGAATCTATTTATCAAGGATTATTAGATAAATAGGGGATTGAGACTTTGAGTCTATACCTTGTTACTATACAAGTATACAAGAAGTTATTTAAATATTTCCAGGTGTTAAAGTTCAATTTCAATGAATATGAAATGGATCATTGTATTAGTGAAATGGTAAAAGAGAAGAAAAATCTTGTTTCAGAAGGCTGGTTGTGGAACCGCGTTAGAAGAGGTCAATAGTTTAACTGATTACATGTTTAAATATGCAGAAATTATATTAGAGAAGGTGTCACATGTGGTGAAACAATTCTATATCCCTCTAATAAATTTGCCTTTAGAACATTTTCTTTCATAAAGGGAGGAAATTATAATGATAGGTGAAACTTTTAAAAATTTGTTAATAAGTCTGGCTGGTTTAATAGTGGGGTTAAGTGCTATATATTTAATAATTAAATATAGTTTCAAATTAACAGTAGAAAAAGCTATACCTAATTTAATAGCCTATGCTAGCTTATATTTACCGGGAGTTATAACATTTGGTTTAGTTGGATACTTTTCTAATTCATGGATTTTTGGAATTGTAATGGGTGTTATAGTTGAAGCAATTCATTTCTATGGGTTAGGAAGAATACTAAACCAAATATCCTCTTCTTTAAGAGCGATGAAGGTGAAAATTGCTATAGCAAAAGCAAATAAAATAGCAAATGCTAAAAACAAACCTTTAGAGGTAATTGAAGCTGCTGAAGTTAATATTGAAAAAGAGAAGATAGTGCAAGAGCAACCAGTAATTGAATTGAAAAAGGAACAGAAGGAACTTATAAAAACAGAAGAGCCAGAAATAATTGACGATGCAGATGATGTAGAAGATTTAGATGAAATGGAAGGATTAGAGCGTGTAGCGGTACTTGAGCACCTGGAAATGGTCGCAGAAACTAAAGAAGAATTACTAGTTAAAAATGGTTCTACAGTTAAGCGTGAACGTAAACAAGCAAAAACTACACCGGATACACAGGAAATTTATAAACAACTACAACTGGTTTTAGTTGGTGGGGATTCAGAAAAAAATAATGAAGAAATTAGTTTGGATTAATATAAGAGCTATCATCATGTTTAATGATGATAGCTTTTTGCATCTAGAAGTAAAAAGCTTTTTTTTAATGAGCTAACTACTGTCGCTTTTAAATAGATGTGGATTTGAAATAAAGATTAACCGTTTTGAAAAAAGTTTAACTGTTTATAAAAAAATTGCACCGTTTTGCCCCTTTGGATATGCTTTATCTGAAGGGGTTTCCTATGGTAAAAGTAATATAAGGTTATACGAACGGGCCATTTTGTTGTACTATTAAGGGGAAACAAGTAATTGCGTGCGTCGTAAAAAGGGGTGCTGGGGTGAATGTAATTGCGTGGTTAATCGTTGCATGTGAAATAGGGTTTTGGGTTGTTATCACTTTAGGTCTATTCACACGATATATCCTTAAAAAAAATAAATTAGGATTGTTTTTCTTAGCTTTAACACCTGTTATTGATTTAATTTTATTAGTTGCTACGGGTGTCGACTTGTATCGTGGTGCAATTGCTACCCAAGTACATGCAATTGCTGCTGTTTATATTGGAATCTCAATCGCATTCGGTAGGAGTATGATTGAATGGGCTGATATACGCTTTCAATATTATGTGATGAAACAAGGATCAAAACCAGTTAAAAGATTTGGCATCGATTACGCGAAATACTACTTTAAAAGTTGGGGACAACATGTGCTTGCTTTTCTAATAGGTGCCGGAATTTTATCCATCTTAATCTATTTAATTAACGATTCTTCTCGAACAGAAGTGTTGGCTGGATTTCTAAAAGTATGGACACTTGTGTTAGGTATTGATTTTCTGATTGCCATAAGCAATTTTATTTGGCCAAAAAGGGCAAAGGGGTAACAATTTAAAATACCGCAAACGGGCGCGATTGTTTAAGATCATCGGTAGAAAATGATCAAACTTTATTATAAAAATTGCATAGTATTTCACAAAAGCTTAACCCGTTTTGATCAATCTTTTTTTCAAAACGGGTTCTTATCGTTTAACTTAAAATACGGGTTTGGGGGATATTTCTGATCAAACTTTATTCCAAACCAACAATAGAGTCACGATGTTTTGAAAAATGATGCGATAATTATAATAAAGTCGCGAAGGCTTGAAGAAAGTTGCGATAAAATATAAATGTTAAGAGATAATAAAGTTGTTTAATGTAGTGTAGTGCTATCCTAAGGGGAAGTGAAAAACTCCTCTTGGTGATAGCACTATTTTTATACCGTAAACAGTTGTTTTGTATTTTTTAAAACACTTACAGGAAATTCAAGTCTTAATCTACCTCTGTTTCAATTTAACACGGATTGTTTGCTTTTCGCGGCTATTAAGTGACAATAAAGTTGTTTATTTATAATAAAGTTCTTTAAAAAATAATAAAGTTGTTTAATTTCTATACATTTAATTTCATTTGCACTCAAAAATTAATAATAAAGTTATTTAATCCTTATTGAACGAAAGCACCTGTTAGTTGAAGAGCAACAGATATGGAAGTTTGGTTGAAAAAAATATTGATTGTATTTACTCACTTGATTCGCAAACCGAATTGCTCCTAATTAGCCAGTCTTTGATTAGTTCTTGAACTATTTTACGTTTTTCTATTTGAAGCATATGACCAGCACCATCTAAAATGGAAAACGTAGCATTCGAAAATTTTTCTAGAAGAAAAAAGTGATCTTTATAACCACAGATGGAATCTTGTTTCCCTAGAATGATGAGTACAGGTTGTGTAAGTATACCTACATCATTAAGCGGTTCTTCAGAAAGAAAATACCCTTTCTCTCTCCAATTTGACATTAAAAAATTTTTTTAGCTAATAATCGTCCAGGTTGGATTTCGTTTAAAAAGTAATTAAGGTTCTCTTTATTTTGATAATTCATTAATGTTTCAAAAGCCATTCTTATATCAGAATCCAATTCTGTTAATAAATCTTCATCATTTGTAATAACTATTTTTTTAGGAAGATTCCTATCTTTCAAATGAAGTGAAGTAGCCAGCAAACAAATACTCTTTACATTTTTATGTCTATGGTGTAAAACACCTTGTGCCAAATATCCTCCATATGAAAAACCAATAATAGAAAATGCTTGGTTAGGAATTGTCACATCAACAAAGTTCAGAATATTTAAAAGTATATCATCTGAAGAGTTGAAATTTTCGTCAATTAAACTTCGACCGTGAGCAGGTAAATCTATATATATCCTCTGAAAACCCTGAATCTTATCAAAAATTGGCTCTATCCAAGCTTTCATAGATTTATGGTCTGTACCCATTGAATGCATTATTAATATTGGAAAGCCATTCCCTATGATTTCATAATAAATACTACCCTTTGCAACTAAGCAATTCATTGGAATTTTTCTCCCTATTCATATCCATTTTATCCAACCTATTTTATGTCAACCTACTATGATATAGTTCTGTACTAAGTTGAAAATACCTTTTGACCGCTTGTTAGAAAGATTTTTAAATAACTTTATTATTTTTTAAATGACTATGTTGTGAATTAAACAACTTTAAAGAGCCTTACTACAATATGATTTGTAACGAGGCTCTTATATTTTTAAATAAAAGTTAAATAATCTAGTGTATGGGGTTTAAAAGCAAACCCTTTATTAGTATGTTTATTATGAGTGTTCATTTTCATTATTTGGCTCACAAATTAAGCAACTTTATTATTCATCCAAAAACCCATTCTCTATGACACGACTAGATTTTTAAACGAATTTAATAGCCATCTGTCATTTACATAGACAGATGGCTATTGTATTTTTGGTGGCAAGATTAAATAACTTTTTATCTTTACATTTGCCACCGAGTTCAAGATTAGATCACTATATACAATGTTGTATAAATGCATACGAAAATCTTAACAAAGATGAACCATTAGATGAAGAATTCAACGACATGGATTCTTGGAGAGAGGTAGTCGAAAATATTGAAGTTAATGCAAATATATAATCGTAATGTTTTGAGTGTGGGATGCGAGAGACTTCTAGAGATAATAATTTAGAGGAATTATAAGAGGGAAATCTAGATCATATAAACGAATTAAACAATTATTGGACAAACAGGTTAAGAGATATGTTGGTTAAATATACTTATTTTGAATTAGCAAAGTAGGTTTTAGTTTGATAATAATGTGATCAAGGAATAGACGAATAATAAAGATTTTGGCACAAAACGAAGTTATTTGCAATCGCTTTTTATTGGAATCACAAGTTTTTATAAGTTTAGAAACCCTGATAACATAAGAGTCTGTTTGCATGTGCTACCTTTTTTTATGTACAATAGTAATAAGACATGATATAGACAGGGAGAGGAAATCCATGTCCACTAAATTAGTGAATTTACGCATTGATTTTGCTTTTAAACAGTTATTTGGAACAAAAGGAAATGAGGAAATTTTAACTGGTTTCCTAAATGCAATTTTAGAGGAATCTTTAGATGCACCTATTACTTCGCTACAATTAGATGATCCACATCTCCATAAATCTTATGAAGATGATAAGTTATCGATTTTAGACCTATTAGCAACGCTAGATAATGGAACGCAAGTGAATATTGAAATTCAGCTTCGAAATACACATGATATGGTAAAGAGATCATTATATTACTGGAGTAAACTTTATACATCCCAAATGCAAGAAGGAATGCCATATCGTTCACTTCGGAAAACTATTACCATTAACTTACTAGATTTTATTTTATTTTCTCAGGATGATGCATTTCATACCATCGGGCAATTATGGAATACTAAAATGCAGCAACTCCTAAGTGACGACATTGAAATACATTTTGTAGAGATACCGAAATTGGTAAAACAATGGCGTGAAGAAAAAGTAAACCCGTGGGAAAATACATTTGTTCGTTGGATGTTATTATTACCAGCGCATGAAGATGAACATTTAACTCAAACATTGGAGGAGATTGCGATGAATCAAGATCCAATTTTACAAAAGGCAATAAATAAATGGGAAAATATGAGCCATGATTCTTCTTTTAGAACAGCGTACGAAGCTCGAGAGAAATTGCTTTTAGATGAACAAGCCAAGCTAGCACATGCAGAACAAGAGGGCATGGAAAAAGGTATTGAGCAAGGTAAGATGCAGATGATCCGAGGAATGCATGAAATTGGTGTACCACTTGAAACTATTGCAAAAGCAAGTAAGTTGAGTGTGAAGGAAATAGAACGTATCTTAAATCTAAAATAAATATATGTGAGTATATAAAACTCATGAGTAGAAAAATTAGACGTTCATTATCATATACGGTTAATGGGAAAGTATTGCTTAAG
The DNA here is from genome assembly GCF_038971285.1 of Bacillus paramycoides. Taxonomy (NCBI): domain Bacteria; kingdom Bacillati; phylum Bacillota; class Bacilli; order Caryophanales; family Bacillaceae; genus Bacillus; species Bacillus paramycoides. The sequence goes on along the minus strand of NZ_CP152429.1, from coordinate 194,551 downwards.
ATTTTAGCAGTGCTTTTTCTATATCATTTAAGGCAATTGATCTTTTGTAAAAAAAGTCAATTGCCTTTTTATGATTTAAAAATATTTTAACTTTGTAATAAAGGAACCTAAATCATAACCTGTTTTTATTATAGCTATAGCTGAAATCACAGCTAATGGATATTTAATATATGGATTGTTGAAGCGTTCTATTATGTTTTTCATGTTGTAAACCTCCATGGCATTATTTATATGATTGTATTTATTATACTTAATATAATGATTAATGGTAAACATAATGTAAAGAAAGACACTTAATTGAAGGAGAACTAAACAAAATAATAGATAACAAAACCTTCATTTTTATCATTCCTTTTACAAGTAATTAGGAGTCAGTATAGCATATAGAAACAGTTCTTAGGAAAGAAACTATTAGGCAATTGAAATAAGCCACTACTTTCATCATATTTATTTTAAGAATTGATTATCTAATTCTTTTGAAACATAACTATAATAATTCAATCTCAATATTATAAGCAATCCAATTATTATATAGAAATACAAATTCAATGACTTGAATTCAATGTTTTGTTACGCTATAGATAGCTTGATTTGTTTTTAACTTAAACATATTAAGAGTACTTAATAATTTTTAGGAGGCTTTTTTGAATGAAGTTATGTAAGGCGAAAACCTGGTTACCATTATCTGCTGCAATGATTACAGTAGTATCAAATCCAGTAGGGACTGCGGCTTCAACGGTTTATACGGTTCAAAAGAATGATACCCTAGAAGCAATAAGTAAACAATATGAGGTGTCCGTACAATCACTTAAACAAGAAAATAATAAAGCAAATGATCAAATTAATATTGGAGAACGTTTAACAATTCCGATATCGTCAACTGCAAACAAATATGTTCCAAAAAATAATTCACCAGTTTCAAATAATACATATCAAGCAATTTACCAAGTAAAAAGTGGGGATACATTAAGTTCTATATCACAACAATATAAGGTTTCAATACAGTCAATAAAACAAAACAATAACGTAGATGAAAACCATATTTTTGTCGGTCAGCACTTAAAGATTGATACTGGTATTTCATTACAAGAAGTGGACTTAATGGCCAGGTTAGTAAATGCAGAAGCAGGAGGAGAACCGCATGCAGGAAAGGTTGCGGTTGCAAAGGTAGTATTAAATCGTGCTAACGCAAATGGTTTTCCAAATACAATTACAGGTGTAATTTATGAACCCATTAAAAATGGTTATGCATTTACTCCTGTTACAGACGGTAGAATTAATCAGCCTGCTACACAGGAAGCAAGAATGGCAGTAGAAGAGGCTCTCACTTCAAAAGGAACAAATTCTGATTGGCTTTATTTCTACAATCCCAAAACCTCGACTGATCAATGGATTACAACACGTCAAACCGTTGCACAAATTGGAAACCATCTGTTTGCTAAATAAAATAATCGTACATTAATAGGTTTCCAAAGAGATAAGGAGAGGTTATTTTTGCGTGTAGTTCATTCACTATCAGCAATATTAGCAGTTATATTTTTAATTTGTGGTGTTATTATTCACGAGTATGTATTGGTGTTTTTGGTAGGGATTTGTTGCATGGTGATAGTAAGCTTTATAATTTCCAGTATACGTAATTGGAAAGAGAATAGAAAGCGTATTTCTATCGTGTATTTTACCTGTGTATTAATATTATTGCTATTAACAATATATCTTTTGTTTGTCACCTTTTACACACGTTCTTTTGAATTTTAGTACTATTATATAAGCTAACGCGGCCCAAAAATCAAAAAATGATGAATTCCTCAAAAAATAACCAGCTCGATTTATCGAGCTGGTTATTACATCCAGAAATCCTCAAAGTCTTCGCTGTAATTTTACTTTATGAAGATTATCCCCTTATGGAACTACTCCCACTGTTATCTCGTATAGACGAGGAAAATTAATAAGTAAGGGGCTCAATCGAATTCTCACTTATTAGTAGGTTATCACCATAGTTATTGTGGTTAGAAGCCTTATCGTTTCATTCTTCCAATTGATACTTGCGGAAATCTCCCGATTATGGTGTGTACAACAAGAAGAGTACTCCCATTTTCGTAGGTTTAGATTAGTAACGTCTTAGTTTTGATATCCATAACAAAAACATAATTGATTTAAAGCAAATATTTCCGATACGATAATGGTTTGTTTGCTATACCATTACGCTATCCAGCTAACAAAGAGAGTAAAAATATTAAAGAGGAATTTTTTAAATGGAGGCGCTTTATCAGTAAGAGAAATATGTAATTATACATATCCCTTTTTTATAATGTTTTTATATGCAAAATCCTTTACATATGCATTATCGATTATATTCAAAATGTCACAGGCCTTGATATGTCTGTAAAAATGTATCAAAATTTTACTTTAAGGCACACGGTATATAAATTTTTGATTGGGCAAATTCCTCTTTTTTAGGAAGAGTAAAAACACCTACTATAAAAATTTTCACAACAGAGCTAGATAACGTGATAAAGTATGTATTGCTGTGCATGTAAATATCAAAAAAAGCTTTACAAAATGATGTTTGTAGTGGTTTAGCTTATACGATTTTAGGAAATTAATAGCATTTTATGACGTTATTATTAACCTAGTTTTCAAGAAATAGAGGTGAATGTAGGATGACTAAACCTTTTAAAAAAAATAGTCGTTATATGGTAGGGTTGGACAGTCTAAGAGGTCTAGCTATACTAGGTGTTATTTTGTATCATATTAATTTTAATTGGATGCCTGGAGGATTTTTAGGAGTTACAGTATTTTTCGTACTTTCAGGTTATTTAATTACAGATATTCTAGCCATGGAGTGGAAGAGAAATAAGAGAATTGATTTGAAAAAATTCTGGCTTAGTAGGGCAAGAAGATTGCTTCCAGCAATGCTTGTTATGCTCGTTATAACATTGGCATGGATTACGATTTTTCATAGCTCTTTACTTGAAAAAATGCGTGGAGATTCATTAGCGGCATTATTTTATGTTAGTAACTGGTGGTATATTTATCATAAATTATCGTACTTTGATAATTTCAACCAGATTTCTCCATTAAATCATTTTTGGTCGTTAGCAGTTGAGGAACAATTCTATGTTGTCTGGCCGTTTATTATTAGTTTAGGACTTTACTACATAAAAAAACAATCCCGTATGATTTTATTGATTTGTCTAGGAGTATTTGCTTCAGCTTTAGCAATGGCAATTTTGTATGAACCTGGAGTTGATCCGAGCAGAATATATTATGGTACAGATACGAGGGCCTTTTCCTTACTTATTGGAGCGGTACTTGCTTTAGTCTGGCCAAGCAATAGGCTTGCTAATAAAATTATCCCGAAGGCGCGTTTCATCCTTGATGTAGTAGGGGGCATTGCTCTTATTATTATTTTGGTTATGTTTTGGAAGACCAATCAATATGATCCATTTCTATACAAGGGAGGAATGGTTCTTTTATCAATTGCAACAGCATTGTTAGTGGCAAATCTAGCTCATCCAGCTAGTCGTATTGCTCAATTTTTACGATTTAGACCTTTACGTTGGATAGGGGTAAGATCGTATGGCATATACCTCTGGCATTATCCAATTCTCACATTAACGACTCCAAAAGTAAATGCAGGGGATTTTTCAATAATAAGAGCAATCCTTCAATTTCTTTTAATAATATTGATTGCGCAAATTTCATGGAAGTTTATCGAAAAACCAATCCGACAAGGTGCGCTCCGGAACATTCAGTTTAAGAACTTAAGACTTCAAAATGTCACTTTAGGTGTTAAGTTAGCTTTAGTTTGTTCATTATTCTTTTCGTCAATAGCAGTTTTAGGGTTATCAAATGCTAGTAAGGCTAAGGAGAATTATCAACAAGATAAGGTGGAAGCAGTACAAACACAACCGGCGCCACATCCAGTTGCTGTTTGGGAAAAACCAAATCAAGAAACGCCTCTAAATCAAGGGGAATCAAAAGAAGTAAATTCTGCACACCCTAAAAATCCACTCACAGTTACTGCGATAGGCGATTCCGTTATGATTGATATTACTCCATATTTAAAAAATACTTTTCCTGATATTAGGATTGATGCGCAAATTGGCCGTCAGCTGTCAAAAGCGATTCCAGTAGTTGAACAGTTAAAAAATGAAGGGAATTTAGGAAACTATGTCATTATCGGATTAGGTACAAATGGAGCCTTTACTACTGAGCAACTTGTTTCATTAATAAAATTAATTGGAAACGAACGTAAAATAATATTTATTAATACGAGAGTGCCACGTCCGTGGGAATCAATTGTGAACGAGAGACTGAAAGTAACAGTAACTAAATATCCTAATGTAACTCTAGTTGATTGGTATGCAGCAAGTGCTGGAAAGAGGGACTACTTTGCACCTGATGGTGTGCATTTAACCAATGTAGGTGCAGAAGCATACACAGTCCTTGTGGCTAAAGCGGTTAATCAATAATTAATTATATTTGATCAAATTCTTTTGCAAAGTTAGCTGCAATAAAAAAGATTTATGTTTGGAGAAATAAACTTTTGGCATTTAGCAATAATTCCTGTAATTCATAATACATTGAAAAGCGAAGTTTAGTTGAAGACTTCGCTTTTTTGTACGGGACATGAATGATGTCGATGCCTTTTACTATACGTACGGCATAACGAAAATGTTGAATTTCTGTGGTTTTGAAAAAGTAGTTGTCACTTTACAGGTTAATAAATAAGTTCTGTAGGGTTCTTTAACGGGCTAATTATATTTTTCTTACTAGATAATGTATCAGTTCAATTATTGACACTCCCACGGCTAAAGCCATAAGCTGACTAACGTTATTGGGATTCTTGCTACCAAAGGCGAAGTCTATTTCTAGTATCGCTGACGTGCGCAAGACTGTGGTGTGCCATTACTACTCTCGTAATTGACTGTATGAGTTCTTAAAATATAGAATACTAGAATGAAAGTACACTTACTTAGAATGGCTCATAATATAGGAGCTACGATAGGCCCTATAATTGGTGCAGCAGTTGTGGTTGTATCAAAAGATGTCATATTTTTGATTACTTCTGGAACCATGCTATTTTATACAATATTAATGTTATTGTTTCTAAAGGAAACAAAACCTAAAAATATAATGATACATGAGGAAACACATAAACAGTCAATAAGATTTACGTTAAGAGTTGTTATAAGAGATAGAATATTTCTATTTTATATAGTGACGGGAATCATTATATTTATGAGATTCTCACAATCGGAAGGTATGTTACCACTTCATTTTAGTAATGAGGATACAATTATTTTTGGAAATATTAATTCATTTCCATATTTAAGGACTTTAAATGGCTTATTGGTTGTATGTTTCCAATTTCCTATTTCAAAGTGGTTTGATGTAATAGACGCAAATGATTTAATTATTCTAGGCTCATTATTAATAGCTTATACAGTAGGGGAAATGATTATGTCACCTGTCCAAATGACATTCGTCGCTAATATAGCTCCAGAACATTTGAGAAGGACTTATATGCAATGAATCACAGGTAATGTATTTGGACCTCTACTAGAGGGTGTATTACTGGAGCAGCTTTTAGGACATATGTTATTTACAATCTTAGGTGTGGGTTGTATTATTTCTGGATTTGTTTACTTACTATTAGATAGACTTATTGAGAATAGAAGTAGAGAAATACCTATAAAACAAACATCTTAATTTTAATATTGTTAATGAGTTGAAAATTAAATTTTATGTTTTAAGAATTAAGCAAAGTGCACGTTTATTAGTAGTAAATGTGCACTTTATTTATTAGTATTTAAAATTAATTCATATATAGTAATTTTTTAGGTTAAAACCTAAGTATATAAAAGTAAGTTACTGCTTCTGTTAATCAATTACAACTAAACTCCTTGACCTATCAATATGATTAAGTAACATACGATACTCTTCTTCATACATAGTTAAACGTTGTAGAAGGGATTGATTCTCAGCTTCTAAATCTTCAATTTGATTTTGTAAAATTGTCAATTCATTTACATCTTTATAATTTTGTAGAAAGAGAATAATGTCATCTAATGTATTAGACAAAGAGTTTGTTTCTTTTTCTGGTTGGGAGAGAGGAATGCTGTTTCCCACTTTTCGGTGTTGTTTGGCTTGTTGTATTTCGTCTTGGTATTGTTTTCTCACATATGAATTCCAACGAAATCCACAAGCTGCGGGTGTTCTAGCTAGTAGTTTTGCTACTTCTTTGAATGCAGCTAACTGTGTTCCACCGTTACGAATATACTGAAGTACTGTTGATGCGAGAAGTAAATCGTTATCATTAGTCCAAGAATCTTGTCTTGAAATTACCACGTTTTAACCCCCCATATATGTTTTATATTACATATATGCAGTTACTTAAAATGATAGAAGCTCAATCGTTCTTACAATAATTAGGGGTAAGTTTATAGAAGTATCTATGATTTTCAATGCAAAATTACATATAAGGTTGACTATTCATTAAACCTGTAACTATAATAGTTGCAGGTTTGTAACTGAATTAATAGATTGGATTGACATGAGCTAGTTCTATGAATGATGTATAAACAAATATTTAAGAATGAATGGAGTTGAAAATATAGACCTACATATAAAATATATTTCTAGAAAGAAATTAGGTAATATACATTTTTTTATAATTACATATTAATAAAAAGAGGTGCGCGTTTTGAAAATTTTTAAGGGAATTCTAGTTTCTTCAATTGCATTAACAGCATTTAATGGAGTAGGTGGTATACTTCCAAGTGAAAAATCAGAAGTTGCCTACGCAGCTACTTACAATTATTCAAATAAGCAATTGAATTCTACTGTACATAAGCAAGCTACTAAACAATTAATTTTAAAATTTAAAAATGAAGTGAATTTACCATATCAGGATGGAATAGAAAAATTCATTAGAGAAGAAAAACAAGATCCTGAATTCATTGGAATTTTAGCTGAATATCCAAATGTAACTATAAATCGACTTTTTAATTCTTTAAATCCTAAAGAAATTAAAAATCTAGGTAAAGAAATAAAAGATTCTGATCATATTTCTTCTAATTTGCTAAACTACTATATTGTAGAAACTCAAGATGGTATTGATGTACAAGCGTTACTTACAAAAATTGAGAAATCATCTCTTGTTGAAACAGCGTATTTACAGGAAGAAGAGGCGTCACCAGCAGAGCGTTTACCAAATTTATCTGTTAACCCATATGATGAGCCTAGACTTACAAGACAAGGTTATCTTGAACCAGCACCATTAGGAATTAATGCACCTTATGCCTGGAGCATAAAAGGTGGGGATGGAAAAGGGACTACATTCGTAGATATGGAGTATGGGTGGTTATTTAGTCATGAGGATTTAGTGAATCAAAAGATTGAATTGATATCTGGACAGAATAAAAGCGAGCACCATGATCATGGTACTTCAGTCTTAGGAATTGTTTCGGCAGAGGATAATAACATAGGCGGAATTGGAATCGCACCCAAAGCTAAGGTAAAGGTTGTATCTCAAATTAGGGATAACGGAAATTATAATACAGCTGATGCTATATTAAGTGCAGTTAACAATATGCAAGCTGGAGATATTCTTTTATTAGAAGCCCAAGCAACTTACGATGGATATGGAGATAAGAATTATTTCCCTGTAGAAGTAAAACCGGATATATTTGATGCAATTCGTCTGGGAACAAATAAGGGGATTATTATTATTGAAGCAGGTTCAAACGGCGGAAATGATTTAGATCAATTTAGAGACCGTAATGGTAAACAAGTTTTAAATCGTAATAGTCCTGATTTTAAAGATTCAGGGGCAATTATGGTTGGGGCAGCTTCTGCAAGAGTTCCTCATAAGCGTTCATATTTCTCTAATTATGGTAGTAGAGTAGACGTGTATGGATGGGGGAATGCAGTAGATACAACAGATGCTAAACCAAGTGAATTTACAACAAATCTATATACTTCTAGCTTTAGTGGAACATCTAGCGCATCACCTATTATTGCTGGTGCTGCTGCATCAATTCAAGGAATTGCAAAAAATAATAAGGGAAAAGTATATACACCAAGCCAGCTTAGGAATATTTTAAGCGACCCTAGTACTGGAACGAAATCTAACGATCCAGTCTCTGATAAAATTGGTGTTTTACCTGACTTAAAAGCCATTTTATCTAAACTTGGTTTTTCACCAAACTTAGGGAATGATTCTTCCATTGTATTTCCTGAAGAACAAGAAATAAATAAAGGAAATCAAGGTTCTACTATTACGTTCCCGAAAGAGGAGTCCGAAAATAGTGAAGGGAACTCTAATTTCATTTTCCCAGAATAATAAAAATACCTCCTATTTAGAATGAGGTAAAATAGTTTACTCAATAAGAACAAAGGATATGGATTCAATAGAAATATGAATTCATATCCTTTTAATTTTATGCTGTTTTTACTACCTTACAAAAACGTAATGTTAGCGTAATGGAAATGAATTTTGGCAGCAAATAGATTAGGATATAATTTTTGTGAGAAAAGATATGAGGTGAGTAATATGAAACGAATAGTACTTATGTGTAGTGTTTTTGTTTTCTTGACAGTAATATTAACAGGTTGTAACCTAAACCGTCTTGGTACAGATACACATTATGTACAAATTACCAAAGATGGTGAAAAATTAAAAGAGAAAAATGTAAATGGGGATACGACTTACCAATATAAATTAACTGGATTTGATAAGGATGGTAAAGAGAAAGAAATGGAGTTTACAGCGTTAAAAAACCTTCGTAAAGAAGCATTTTTACGTATATATTACTCTGAGAAAAAAGGTGTGAAATCTTGGGAAGAGGTTAAGAAAGACGAACTCCCTACAAAGGTAAAAGAAAAATTAAAGGTGGATTAATATATATAAGTCTTTGTTAGAGCAATATATCCTCAAATTATTAGAATGTATATTAAAATAGGCTAAAGTTCTTCAGAGTTATAAAGGTAAGAGGCTGACAGTTATTGTCAGTCTTTTGCTTTTGCAAGAAGAAAATATAAAAGAAATTTAAAAGGCGAAGTGTTGGATTATAAACAATTATTTAAGATTCAAAGCTACAACATACCTATTCCTGAACTATAATAATTTTAGGCCAGAAATAAGCTTCTAGTTTTGTTTAAGTATTTGTAGTAGTTTAAAGGCTTGATGATTGGTTATGATATAATAAAATTCAAGTATACTAAGGGGGATTAATGAGATGATTTTTCAAAGCATGATAACAGCTATTATAGAAAAATTACAAGAGACGGTGAATCCCTATTGGATAATTGTGTTTGGCTCAACGGCTGAGAACAGAGAACGAGAAGATAGTGATATTGATATAGCTTATTTAAGTGACACAACTTTAGGGAACTATGAACGTTTTTTATTAGCACAGGATTTAGCTAACATTGTTCATAGAGATGTTGATTTAGTTGATTTATCCGAAGCTTCTACAGTTTTTCAAGCTCAGATTATACATACAGGAAAGACAATATTTTGTTCGGATGAAAAACGTAAGGTTATTTTTGAAATGAAAACCTTAAAAATGTATTCAAAGTTGAATGAAGAACGACAGATTGTATTTGATAATATAAAGAAAAGAGGTTCTATATATGAAGAATGAGGTTATTTTAAATAAAATTTCTACAATAGAGCGTTGTATAAAAAGAATCCAAGATGTATATGGAAATGACCCTGAAAATTTAGAGGACTTTACAAAACAAGATTCAATAATATTGAACATACAAAGAGCTTGTGAAGCGAGTATTGATTTAGCAATGCATATTGTTGCAGGGAAAAAATTAGGACTACCCCAATCTAGTCGAGAGGCCTTTGACTTATTGGTTACAGCAGGATTACTTAGCGCAGATCTAGCAAATAAGTTAAAGGCGATGGTTGGATTTCGTAATATTGCTGTTCATGATTATCAAAGTGTAAATTTAGATATTGTTCGTCAAATTATCGAAAAACATTTAACTGATTTTAAAATATTTACGAAAGAAGTAATGGGGATATTGGAATTTTAGGTAAAAGAACAGAATAATAGGGCTGAGAAAGAAAGTAATTCTATGATTCCCAAACCAGCTATCTTAATTTCGCAAGAAGAAACGCGGTCATAAGATGAATCTGTTTATGTTGTAGTGAGGCTTTGCATGAGATGTGTGTAGATAATAGTAGGAACAATATCCATATACAATTTTATCAACAAATAAGTAAATATTTTTAAAACTAATTTTTATACATAGAATGTATACCCAAAACAAAAAAGTTTCCAAGAGGAAACTTTTTTTGTTTTGGGTAAATTTATAATGATTAATTAATATACAGTTTTTGAAAAAAATGATGAATCATGTAAAATCATCTTCATTTACATGAACATAAACATGGTATAAAAATGAAGCATATCCAAAATAATTAAAGGGGCTGAAAATATGATTAAAAAACTTATTATTGGTTCTATAGTTTTAGGCACAACAATAGGAGTAAGCAAACCTACATTTGCTGCTACAATACATTCTTCATCACAGTTTAAAGAAATTCAAAATATTCATGTGCAATCCCTACAATCCCCATGGCAGTATTTAGGGCAAACTTCAAGAGAACTTCAAATTAAAAGTAAGGATCCAAAAGTACTAGCTTTTGAACTAGCAAAAGAAGCGCCATTTTACCAAGAAGAATTAGTAGGAATATGTTCGGTAATTTTAGATGCAAATGTAGATGTTGTATATTGGACAAGTAAGGAATGGGTTAGATTTGAAGAAGGAAATTATGAATTCAAACATGAAATTAAAATTTTTAGAGATAAAGAACGTCAGCAATTAATTACTGCACTAGAATCGTAGATCTTTTACAAAAAAGAAGCTATGCTATACTCCCCCTTATAGTAGATAGGAAAAAGAAAACACATTAACCTGTTTACTATGAAGGGGATTTTTCTATGAGTTAAATTAGAATTACTCGCTATATAAAATCCCCCAAAAAAGAAGTGCGTTTATACTTAAAAGAAGGTATAAGGGATAAACCTGTTGCGAAAGAATTAGAGATTTAATATCCTATTGTAAGTCGTTGGATGAAATAATTCGAAACTGTAGGTATTAAAGAACTAGAAGAAATTAAGCCACCTGAGTCTATATTTGTATGGACTCAGGTGGCTTAGTTGCGCTTTGAAAATACTGTCTACCTGACAGGGCACTCTCTAATATTTATTTCGTGTCTCTTACCTTAAATAAGTACAAACATAATTCATTAATCTATATTATCTTTAAACTTATAAATTTGATGCTATAAAAGCAATAGAATTATGTAATAAGTGAATCAAAAAAGCAACTCCAAAAGCAGACATTGTAACCTGATATTTTTCATTCTTTTTTTTATATACCCAATAAGCATAGTTATATAAAAGACCAATTATTGTTGTACCAACTATATAAGTGATTCCATATTGATGATTTAATCCAAATATAATTGATGCCATTAAAATGATAAGGTAATCGCGATCTTTAATATAAGGAATCCAACTTAATACCCAAAATAAAAATACTTGAAAAACTATTGTTTCATATATAGGTGCCGCTAATACCCCCAATAAAACTTGCAGAATAAGAGGTGCTTCTGTTATTGGGTTTTTTTGTATTTCAGGTAAGAATAGATCTAATGGTATAACAAATAAAAATGTTCCTAATAAAATAAGAAAAACAAAAGAAATTGTAGGTAAAGCAAACATAAATCTATTTCTTTTTTTTAGCATATATATTTCTCCTATAATCTTTTAATACATCTATACAAAAAGTAATAAATAGTTGGGTTTCTTTTTGTTTGACATGTTTTCGTTTACTATTGATGAAAATCGTTCTGTAATTGAATCCTTGGCTTATATATAGGTGTAGCTATAAAGTAGGGATATTTTAACACCATATTGTTAATATCAAAATATTAAAGAGCTAAGTGAGATATTAAGGTCACACCAATTCTATGATAAATAATATATCAAGCTTCTTAAGGAAATCTGTTGTATAGGGCACTCTTGTATTAATTATTTTACTATATGAATATTTAAGTGCATATAGTTTTGGGGGGAGTATGTATTTTTGCATTTTTTTAATACAAAAATTTTTTGTTAACACTTATTTACTGCGCTACTTCATATGAATTTAAGACAATTGCAGAAATAAGGCTAAAAGGGTCTAAGTTTACAGCTTAGGTATATATGTAAAATGGCTAAACGAATAATTTTTTTGCATATTTTGTTGGAAATAGAGCATGATATTACCAAATTCAACGGAGGTGTTTAAAAAATGCAAATACGTGAAAATAATAATTCAAACGAAATCTTAATAGCAGCTGCAGCAAGTGCAATTGAACAAATGAAATATGAAATTGCTCAGGAGTTTGGTGTTACACTTGGACCGGATTCAACAGCAAGAGCAAATGGTTCAGTAGGTGGAGAAATTACAAAACGTTTAGTTCGTATGGCGCAAGAGCAGTTATCTGGTCAATATAAAATTCACTAAAGTTAAAGGTATATCCCATGGAAGGGATATACCTTTTTAATTTGTCTTTAAAGAGGATAGTGAAAATTTTTACTGCTAGTTAAATTTAGATACTGCAAATTTGGCTGTGAAATTCATCTTCTTCATGTAAGAAGAATTTACTCCTGCTTGAAATTGAACAGAAATATTACCGTCTTTTTGTGCTTTGAAGACGCGACCGTATGGTGAATTAGCATTGTATGTGCCAATTACTTGATCATCTGCATCAAAGACTGTATAAGAAATTGGGAACCCGGAATTTTGTACAAAGACTGTAAGTTCTTCCCCTTTATTAAGATTAAATGATTCTTTTTGAGAAACTTCATAGGAACTCATAGAGTAATATTTTGTAACTTCTTGAATGTCTAAATTTGTAGTTGCCGCACTCGCTTTAGGTGCCTCTGCTCCTGGTAAGTTCATACCTGATAGTACTGCAATTCCTAATGCCCCTGCTAAAATAACTTTTTTCATAATGCTAGTTCCTCCTTTAATATATTGTGGGATTTGAAAAGGAAGTGAAAATATCACTTCTTGAAACTATTATAGTTACAACGAGAATGATTTTCAATGAGATTTGATATGTAATTCTGCATACATAAGATGTCGATATAAGGTAATCTATCCGAAGTTTAAAGTATTCTTAAAGAAGGAGAGGACAACTTTTCAAAACTATGAATGGGATGGTGGCTGGTTTTTATATACGTTGGTTCTATAAGTAAATATTTTGTTGTTTTCTATCGTGCATTGTATGTAAACAAACAATCAAATGTTGATAAAGTTGTATAATATGGAATTATTAAACAAAAGTAAATGATTATATGCTATAATAAAGCTGCAATAAGGTTCAGCATCCTAATCTTATTGTGTATATTTAGCCTATGTATGTCGTTTGTATTAAAAATAAGAAGTCTCTCAAAAAGAGGCTTCTTATTTTTTTGATAGAGGGGGAATACGGATGATGGATTATTATCAAATTTTTTTATTTGCGATGGCATGTATTGCCTTGTTTTTTATATACTACATGCTGGGAAACCAACGAAAAGAAGTAAATGGAAATTTATTGGTATAATATTTTTATTTTTCCTTTTGAATTATTTATTTCTTAAATTCGTATAGGTAATTGTAAGAGGGAATACGTTTTTTGTTCTAAAATTACAGTAAGAAGAACTTTTAAGACAAAAAGAGGGTTATAGGAAAAAGTCCAATAACTGTCATAATTTCTGTGCGAGTTTAATAAATTGGTATGCGATAATTTAACTATAGGGTTATTTGAATGTAATGAAGGTAAATAAATAGTTGAGTATGAAATTATGAGATTTTGTATTCAATTGTTAATTTTAGTTATACGTGTTTAGCCTTCACTTACATCCATGCTCTTAATATAGTAAGAAATTCAATAGGAGGGGACTAGTAGTATGAATAAAAAAATTCTAGGGCAGTTTAGAAAAATGGCAACAAATAAAAAAGGATTAAGTGCTGCTGCAGTAGCAGTGGGAATTATGAGTACAACTCTTATTCCTCAAAATGCCTATGCACACGGGTTTGTTGAAAAGCCAGGTAGCCGTGCAGCTTTATGCAGTCAAAATTATGGAGCGCTGAATTCAAATTGTGGAAATATAATGTATGAACCGCAAAGTTTAGAAGCTCCTAAAGGATTCCCACAGGGTGGACCAGCAGACGGGAAAATTGCTTCAGCAGGAGGCCTGTTTGGTGGGATTCTTGATCAACAAACAGCTGATCGATGGTTTAAGAATACGATTAAGGGCGGAGAAAATACCTTCACTTGGAAATACACAGCTCCTCATTCAACAAGTCAATGGCACTATTACATCACGAAAAAGGGATGGGATCCAAATAAACCTCTAACAAGAGCAGACTTTGAGTTAATTGGTACTGTAAAACACGATGGTTCTAAAGCATCTAATAATTTATCACATAAAATCAATGTACCAACTAATCGTAGTGGGTACCATGTTATTTTAGCTGTTTGGGATGTAGCTGATACTGTAAACGCTTTCTATAATGTGATTGATGTGAATCTAATAAATGATGAAAAACCAGATAAAGAGGCACCAACCAAGCCATCTGAACTACAAGTAATAAAAGCTACTTCAAATAGTGTAGAATTTAATTGGAAACCTGCAACAGACAATGTAGGAGTGAAAGAATATCAAGTACTACGTAATGGAGAACTAATTAATACTGTAGTCGGTACAAGTGTAATTGATAAAAAATTAAACCCAAACACAGAATATACGTATACAGTAAGAGCAGTAGATGCTGCAGGAAATATATCTGAGAAAAGTGAAGCATTAGTTATTAAAACAACAGAGGAAAAACCAGATACAGAAGCACCAACCCAGCCTAAAGGATTACACAGTATGGGAACCACTACGAGTAGTATTGATTTAATGTGGAGTCCATCGGAGGATAATGTAGATGTGAGCCATTATATTGTATACAGAGAAGTTGGAGGGGCCATGAAAGAAATAGGTACTGCTAATACAACTGCATTTATGGACAAAGATTTGCAAGCGAATACAGTATATAAGTATGTAGTATCTGCTGTCGATACATCTGGTAATGAATCAATGAAAAGTGATGCCATCACAGTTACAACAAAAGGACAAGAAAACTCTTATGAACAATGGGATGCGCGTAAAGCGTATAAAGCAGGAGATAGAGTAGTTCATGAGGATAAGGTGTATGAGGCAGTTCAGAGTTATCAAGGGAATGGGGATCCAAATTGGATTTTTGCATTGTCATTATGGAAAGAAGTAAACTAATAATGGCAATAGTGAATCCCTTTAGTTTTTAAACAATGGGACAATTATAAGAGAGGGTATTCCTATTTTTTAACTCTTAATATTGTTTGAATATCAATTTCTGCATTTTCAATACCTATTAATAGGGAACGAAACCAAATAAGAAAACTATTATTCAAAGTACCTAACACGAATAAAAAGATTAGGTACTTTGAATAAATATTTGATAGATAATAAAAACAATAAGATATAAAGCAACCTTATTATTTAATTTGCTAATGTAATTGGCGCTGTTTACAGTATATCAAAGTGTCCATCTGCATGTGTTACTTCAATTTTCATGCGATATGTTCCTGGTTCAGAGATTGCTCTATTATTGCCAGTCTTAGTATCAAAATCTTCATATAAATTTGTTCCAGCTACTAATAATGAACCATAGTGAAAATCAGCATCATAATAATCCCAACCAGTATCGTAGTGTTTTTCAAAAGATGCTGTGTAATGTACATCATATGCATTATCATTTATTGCTCGTAGAATGATATTTTGTCCCAGTCTGTATGTCGTATCTGAAAGTTGAATTGTGAAATTATTTAATGTTTCTTTAGGATCGCAAATGTAACGACAATATTCGCTCGCCCCATCAGCATGAGCTTTAGGTGTTTCCACATTCATTGCGGCTAAACTGCCAAGAGCCAATATGCCCGCTAATACAACTTTACTAAATGTTTTCATTTGAAATTCCCCCTGAGTATGTTTTTAATTCATTCAACAGATGTCACATCAAGTAGTTTTATAACATTAAGCAAATTGAATGCTCTTTTTTCTTGAGTACATTTGCTACCAACCTTCCATCTTGTAGTAATTCAATCTGTACATAAAATTACATGGTTTTAAATCCTATATATGTACCTTAATGTACATTGAATAGATCATTTGTTAATTTAGCATCTCTAAATGGAGGAGTGTAAAAGAGATTTAATACATTAAAGGAGGCATACATATTATTAGGGTTAACTAAAAAACGAAATATAAAGGATATTTTAGGTTAGGAAAATTTAAAAGGCCTTGTCATTATAGACAGGGCCTTTCAAAAAAGGGACACAATTGACAACTGAAGGTGACTTCATATTACTATTTTTGGTATTTTAATTCCAGAAATCCATGTTGAGAAATAAAATGATTATTTTGTAGAGTATGAGATGGGGGATACTGCTTATCAATTTTTCAGGACGGGAAGGCAAAAGCAGAATTTTTTATTTGCTTTAAACAAAGGGTAGGAGAAGTACTTTTGCTTAGTAAATCGTGTTAATCATAGATCAAAGTTATGTGAAAAAATGTTTTCAGGATAGGTGTCCTTTTTGTTTTAAGAAGAGAAAATATTTTCACAACAGGACAAATCGCAATCATCTATAAGTACTATTTATAAGGATAATAAGAAAAATAGAGATTAATAATAAAGGAGAATGCGAAATGAAAACAGTAGTAACTGATAGAGATCTAGCTGAAATTCGCGAAGAAGACGTAGATGTTTTAAAAGTAATGGCACACCCGGTCCGATTACAAATTGTAAATGAATTAATGCATCATAAAATGTGTAATGTTACGCAGTTAACGGAAATGTTAGGACTCCCACAATCTACTGTTTCACAGCATCTATCAAAATTAAGGGGAAATGTACTTCGTGCAGAAAGAAAAGGATTAGAGATACATTATTATATAGATAATGCTAAAGCTCTTCAGATTGTAGGAATCTTAGTGTATAGAGATAATAAAGTTGTTTAATTTACAATAAAGTCGTTTAAAACATAATAAAGTTGTTGTAAAAATGCCGGTCATGTTATTCAGCAATTGGACCAGATTATGGAGTGATTTTATTAATCGTTTCATTAAAATTGTGAAGAAGTGTACTTGGGGTACAGCCGAGATACGTGTAAAAATAGATCATAGCGATACATTTTTTCCCAGACGTTATTTTTCGGAGATATTTGTAACATAAACGTTCGTTTTTGTTACGTTTTGTGTTTGAAAATATGAAATATCCTAATCGTTGAACTAGCTGTAACAAAATACAGTATCAAAAATAATTCCTAACATTATTAGTAAAACAGCTTTTTGTTACACCGAAATCTGATAATGGAAATAAAGTATAGCCCATAACCTTAAATTACATACATCTCGACTGATCCCTTTTTTATTTGCATTTGACATAATATTAAGATGTAAAATTTTCTTGTTTGTTGTAATATTAGGAAGTTTTTACTTAAAGGAGTAGACAGATGAAAAGATTAAACGATACAACTTTTGGGATTGCCGTAGGAGCAAATTTCATATTTTGTATAGCTTTGTATATTTATTTTGCTTATCATTATGAACTTATTTATATTCATTCTGGTGAACCCTATTTAGATACTGGACGTGATCTTACATATATAATTTATGCCTTAATGCTCCCATTAATTATCGCCATTATTTCTTCAACCATGGCATTGAAAAAAAATAAAGATCACGCAAAATTTTTGGTTCCTAATATACACTTTTCCGTAATATTTTTGATATTCACTACCGCCGGGTTTCTTTTTATGTGTATTTATGGTTAAGCGCTACAAGTCTTAACATTGCCCCTTTTTATTTTCTTTCGACAAAATAGTTGAAACTGGGTACAGCCGAGATACATGTAAAAATAGGTTATGGGCTGTATTTTATTTCTAAATAAAACCTATTGAACTTATAACTAGATTTCGTTTTGTCTATTATGGGTTAGCCCAAATCAGCCATTGATTAGTTGCTGAAAACACTTTGTTTCAATTGTGTAATTAGGGTGTATGATAATAAGTAAAAAAATAATAGATAAAAAAACCAATTTTAAATCAGATTGGAAATAAAAGTAAGGCTATGACCTATTTTTACACGTATCTCGGCTGTACCCCTACTTAAGTCAACGTGGCAGTTTAGTTGAATAAAAAATGTTATAATATTATTAAAATTTTAGAAATGTAGGGAGCAAAATGAAGCGTATTAAAAGATTGATTCAAGTCATCTTAGTAAGTACATCATTCCTAATTCTTAATGGATGTTATTTCCCTAAAGATCAACTGACTCAACCAATACAAGAATACTTAAAAACAAACTATGGAATACAAGATGAGTTTTCTGTTATTAGGACAGATAATAATTGGTTTGGAGGGATTGGCCATCAAACTTATGTAGAAATGAAAACGCCATATCGTGCTTATCCGTTCTTAATGATTGAAAGAGATACTTTGAAAATCTTAAAAGATGATAGTGACGATATCTATCTCGAACAATTCAAGGGTGCATATATTGAGCAACACCCAGAAGTAGTTCAAGTAATGAAACAGATCATTAAAAAATATGGGTTAGTGAAATATCCTGATAAAGTTGTCCTAGAAGGGCATAACCCTATTCGTATCTTTCCTTACGATAACATTAAGTTAAATATAAATAATTCTCAAGAGCTACTTGATGATTTTAAAAAGACTCAAAAGATTGATACTATTGGACTTTTACCTACATTAATGCCAAGTGATCCCCGACGTGAAAATTATAATATCAGGTATGTAGGTGTGGTGAATTTTCAATTTGAATTTGACATGAATAAAAATAAACATCCTATTCCAAAGGCCAAAGATCTAATTGAGGACTTTCAAAAAAGTGGGATATTAAAAAAAGGGATATACAACATAGATATGTTAGTAGATGATTCAAATCCAGATCATTCTGTGGGATGGGAATATAATAATGTAGTTTTGTTTGAAGTCGATGAAAATGGTAAATATACCATAATTGCTACTCCTAAATATGATGATTTAGATAGAACTTACTATTATGGTGATTACGCAGCTAAAAAAATATAAAATAAAACTTTGGGTTGAATTATTTAATTGGAATTGACTAAAAATACACGTGATTCTACCCTTATTAAACGACTTTATTGTTATATTTTTGAGTACAGTTAAGTACCTTATATCGAAAATTAAACAACTATATTTTAACCCCGTCCTAAATTTAGAACGGGGTTATGCTTGTTTTAGGTTTTAAAATTTAATAGCTTTATTGTCTTTTTACACTTAGGTTTTTAGGTTAATAACGCGTAAAAGGTTTCCTGTTACATGGCAGGAAACTTTTTTATATATAATTGGGATGATCGATTGGAATTAAATGGTATAATATATAATTTTAAGGGAGTAAAAATGTATGAGAGAACAATTAAGTTATCCAATTATTACAAAAAACAAAAGGGGGATTTCAAATGAAAATTAGTATTGAAAAACTAGATGGAAAAATAGGTAATCGAGAGCGTATTAAAGAAATAATAGAATTATGGAATCTAAACGCAATAGAAACTGCAGATTGTGAATTAGAAGAAGGAGATAAAAAAGGAATTGAAGAGCAATTAGTGGAATTGATTCAATCCAGATATGGTACAGTTTTTGTAGTAACTGATGAAAGTAATAATCTAATTGGTTATGGAATTGGCTCAATAAAGAAAGATCTAGTTACAGATATGTTATATGGTCAAATAGAGGAAGTTTATGTGAAATCAGAATATAGGAGGCAGCAAATTGCGCAAAGTTTAGTCGGAAATTTGAGAAATTGGTTGAATCAAGAAAATGTCTCTCTGATTCATGTCTATGTAGACTTAGATAATAAGTTAGCATTGAATTTTTGGGAGAATACAGGATTTGAAAAAGAATTTTTTCTTTTATCAAATAGCTAATTTATATAATTAAAGTTTAAAATAGGATTACTATAATAATAGCATTGGACTACTATAGTAGTCTTTTTCATATATAGAAGAAAATAAAGGTTAAAATCATCATTTTTAATATATAGGTATATTGTTAGTTTATTTGATTCCGTTTATTCCCGCACATTATGTGTTGTAGTTGAGTTGTAGAAGTAAGTTTTGTTCTTACTTTAATTTTGGAAGGGCTTCTTTGAGCCGATTAGTGTATTTAGCTTATTTTGTTATGCACAATTAATCAACTTGAGGAGGCCGTTTTTGTTTGGCTTTAAACAGGTATAAATGTATATTTCTGTATAAAACAATAGATTAAAATAGGAAGTTTATATAAGCGGAGAATAAATATGAGTAATTGATTTGTACATCAGGAGAGTTGGAGAGATATGTAGTTTTTTAACGTTAAATGAATACACAAATACATGAAACATGGAGATATTCCGACAAAGCAGTACTTGGATATATTGAAAAGATTAGGTAGGGATCAATCTTTTATGCTAGATATTTTGGAAAGAAATAAAGATTTAATTACTCAAAAAGCATATAGGGTTTCTAAAGAAGCAATTGCAAAACTACAGGAAAATGAGGATTTTACTTCTACACAGATTACAAAAATCGAGGAAGTTGCTAACTATTTGCCGTATAAAAATGATGATATTACTCCTTTAGCTCTTCAAAAGCTTTTATACTATGCGCAGGGATTTTGTAGGGTGTTTACTAGAACATATTTATTTGAAGATGATTGTGAAGTAGGAAGTCACGACCCGGTATATCGAGTTATTTTTAATAAATACAAAGGATGTCAGTACGACAATCTTGAAGTTAATTATAATAGTACAAATCAGTTAACTCAAATAGAAAAGGAACTATTAGATTGTATAGTTAATACTTTAGGCTGTTATAGTGGAAAGAGTTTAGAGAAAATGATTCTATTTGACTTACCATGGGCAGTAGCTGATCTAGAATTAGAAGATAATAATTCTAGTAAACCTATCATGGAAAAAGAGGAGATAGATAATTGTTTTAGTACAATGGAACAGGCATATAATTTAGTTGCTATTTCTGATATTAAACAATATAGCATAAGGGTATTTAGTAATATGAATAATTAAGTGTTGTAGCTATATCATTTTTAATATGATTGATATATACATTTTTTTACTTTTAATCAGATCTCTGTAAAGGTACTAAAAGATAGTACTAATTATAAAATATTAGGAGTGCAGAATATAAACAATTTTAACACGATGTAAATGTGCATATTAAATAAAAAGTAAAATGAATTGATACATTATATGGTAAAATGATATATGTGAATACGCTTTATGAAGTAAATTTTATTCTTTGGACCTTTAGCTCAGCTGGTTAGAGCAAACGGCTCATAACCGTTCGGTCGTAGGTTCGAGTCCTACAAGGTCCACTTATAAACAAGGGGATTGTGAAATGAAAATAATTGGTTTAGAGACAGAAAGAAAAAAGAAGGAAAAATTAATGGTAACTATTCCAATTATAGAACTAATGTATGGAGAAAAAGGGGAAATTGAATTTAAAGTAGTAAGAAAAAAAGTTGTTCCACAATCCATGTTTGAGAATTAAACTACTTTTACTTCTTATAGGCTGTAGGATTGTTATGTGAGAGATTTCTAAATATGGAAACCTCGTGGATACTAATAAAAGGGAAAACTAAAAGTTATGTTCGAAATGGAGGTGAATTTGTAGTGATAATGGTATATTCCTTGTAAAATACATAAAAAGACCGTCACAGTATTGTGACGGAAAATAGAAAAATTCTGATGACTAACTACTATTACTATTTATTTGTAGCTTTTAAAGCATTTAACACTATTTTGGTTGCTTCTGCAATAAGCTTATCATCGTATTTAGCATCTTCTTTATCATGATTAGAAAGTATCGCAAGAACAATTGGCTTTTTATTTGGTGGCCAAATAATTGCGATATCATTTCTGGTTCCATAAGATCCCGAGCCAGTCTTATCAGCTACTTCCCATCCTCCTGGAACTCCAGCACGAATTAATTTGTCTCCCGTAGTGTTCCCTTTCATCCAATCAATTAATAAATTCCGTTTTTCAGTTGAAAGTAGATCTCCTAGCGTGAAAGCCTGAAGACTAGTAGCTAATGCCTTTGGGGTACTAGTATCATGAGTGTCTCCTGGATGCACTTCGTTTAATTCTGGTTCAAAACGTTCAGGGTTTGTAATGGTATCTCCTATTTTTCTCAGTGATTTTTTGAATTCACTAGGCCCACCTAATTGTTTGAGAATAAGATTTTGTGCCGTATTATCACTATATCGAAGGGAAGCATCTGCAAGCTCTTTCAGAGTCATACCTGTATCAACATACTTTTCTGTAATTGGATTGTAATTAACAAGATCTTCACGAGTATACAAAATTCTTTGATTGAGATCTTCTATTGATTTCTTTTGTAAAAGTACTCCCACGGCTAGAGCTTTGTGGGTAGAAGCGTATGCAAACCGTTCATCTGATTGATACGTAACGGTTTGATTCGTATCAGTGTCCAAGGCATAAATACCGAGTTTAGCATCAAATTCTTTTTCAAGCTTAGCAAAAGAATGATTAACTGTATTTTCTTGCTTGGCTTGTTTAGGTGGTTCAGATTGAGTATTACTATTGGAACAGCCTATAAGCGTTGCGCATGAAAGAAATAATACAGGTACAATCTTTTTGTAAGGTAACATGTTAAAAAACTTGTTTAAGACTATCATAAATTTTCAACCTCTTTCAATAATATATGGTTTTTGTCTAGGTGTTCTAAATATCAATACAATTAAAGAGTGTATAGGATAACACTCTTCTTGCATCACTCTTATCATAAACACCTGTTTTATACGTATAATTAATAGACAATCTAAGTAGCAGGTTTGTTCCATTTAAAGAAATAAGAAGATGTTTTTAGAATTCATTACCTTAAACAATAGACATTTAGGGTAAAGGGAATTTATTTTAATTCCATATTTGTGGAAACGTTAAAGTAAAAATTTAATGTTTTTTGTAAAAAAGAATTGACTTTTAATTTAGTTGTAACTAATATGGTTTCATATGGTGTAACTAATTAAGTTACAACTGCTTCCTGTTTTAAGAATAAAGATTTATATATTTAATTAAGGATAGCTTAAGGATAGCGGACTATACATTGTCGTCCAGTGTAGAAAATTACTACTATATTAACAACTATGCATATTCTGAACGGTAGTATTTTCTGCTTCAGAGCCAAAATGTGCAGTGTTATCTTTTATAAATAATTTTAGTGATCTTTTTTGGGAAGGATTAGTTTTTGGGGAAGATAATAAGGTTGCTAAAAAAGATGCACTTTTACAACCAAAAAGCTAGCTAAGAATTTTTAAGTGATAGCTGAACTAGCTAATAAAAATAAAGGTAGGAGATTTAAATGGAAACGAAACAAGATAACCTTATTTACGTATGGGACGCTTATTGTGGATGGTGCTATGGATTTTCAGAAAGTATTAAAGGTTTTTACAAAAACCACACTGAAATGCCGTTAACAGTTTTATGTGGGGGATTATTTTTAGATGATCTACCAATAAAAAATTTTTCGTATATAGAAGAGGGAAATAAAAGAATTAATCAACTTACAGGTGCAGAATTTGGTCCTTCCTATCAAAAATTGGTGGAAGAAGGGACTTTTAAAATGAATTCGAAAGATGCTGCAATTGGCTTTTCAGCTTTACGCTCATTAGCGCCAGACCGTTTGTTAGAATTCACGTATGCTATGCAAAAAGCGTTTTATTATGATGGACAAAGCCTAAGTAATCCTGAGACATATCGTAAGATTGCAATTGAGCATGGTTTGGAACCTGAGCAAGTATTAGAGCGTTTAAATGCGCAAGAAACAATTGTAGATGTCCAAAATGATTTCAATAAGGTTCGACAGCTTGGTGTTAATAGTTATCCTTCTTTACTTTTACAAAAGGATAATCAAATTATTCCTATTGGTGGTGGGGTAATGAAGCCAGATAAAATTGAAGCACGTTTTAAAAATTTATATTAAGAAAACTTAGGCTATAGTAGCAAATATGCTAGCTTACGCCATCCGACATACATCTCCCATCTATTTGCTGGTGCGATGAACCTTTTAAGAGAATTGAAGAGGAGTCTTCTGTCGGAACAAAATAAAAGTGTGTTATCTATTCAATAAGTATAACAAAAGGAGAATAATATCTATGTTTAAAACAATCGATACAAATCAAAAAGATGTAAAATTGACGGTGTTTAGTTCAGACGAAAAAAGTTTCATGGTCACTGCAACCTTAGTTGAGAAAGCAGGACATGCATTTTTAATAAACTCAAAATTTACTCAGTCTGATTCGAAAGAAATAATTGATTATCTGAAAAAAAATAACTTATCTCTAGATAAAATCTTTATTATTCATGGGGATCCAGACTACTATTTTGGATTAGAGAGCATTAAAGCTGCTTATCCAGAAGCTATAGCGTATGCTACAGAGTCTACGGTTGAACATATTGTTCATTCTGTATTAGGAAAATTGAAAGTTTGGAAAGATGCACTTGGAGAAAATGCACCAAGTAATGTGGTATTACCTCAAGTGTTTAAGGAAAAATCTATTGATTTTCAGGGACTAACATTTGAACTAGTAGGCTTAGACGATTACAGAACTAGCTTATTTAACAGAGAACTGAAATTATTAATTGGAGGAATAGATGTATTTAACGAAATCCATCTATTCTTAGCAGATACTAGTTCAAAAGCAGCAATGGAGGCATGGATTGAGAACTTGAAAGTGTTACAGGCTTTAAATGCTGACGTAATTGTACCGAGCCATGGATCAATTGAAAAATCATTAGATAATCAAGCGATTACTGCAACTATGGATTATTTAAGAACCGCAATTCAAGCTTCTGAGGAAAGTAAAACTTCAAAAGATTTTGTAGCAAAACTTGATACAGCATATCCAGGCTATGCAAATAAAGGCGTATTAGAATTAAGTGCAAAAGTTGTAACAAAAGAAATGTCTTGGGGTTAATGCTATGAATAAATATCAAAAACTATTACATTAAACGTATGTGTTAACTGGCGAAGGAAAATTGGGTGCTTTTAAAACGTATTTAAGTAAAAATGTATCTTGGACAGAAGCTGCTGGGTTTCCATATGCAGGTACTTATATAGGTCCAGATGAAGTAGTAAAAAACGTACATGAATGTCTTGGCACGGAATGGGATAATTGTAGCGCTAAAGATGAAATTTATGCATTTAATAATAATACTGTTACCGTTTATTGAAAATATAGTGGATCATTTGAACTACCCTCACTTTTACTTCGTTTAGAAGTGAGGGATTCCTAAGTAAAGAGTTCTACCGAACTCTAGTTGATTAGGCTAACCCTGCAGTCCTTGCGGTTAGAAGCCTTATTGCTTCATTCTTTAGATTGATACTTGTGTTAATATCCCTATCATGGTGTGTACGACAAGAAGGACACTCTCATTTACGTAGGTTTAGATTTTTAACATCTTTGTTCTGATATCCACAACAAGAACATAATTGGCTGGAAGCAAATGTTTTCGATACGACAATGACTTGTTTGCCATACCATTTTGCTTTATATTCCAACATGGTTCGAAACTGTGACCAAGATACCTCACTAATTGCTTTTGCTAACTTATGATTCTTTAACATATTCGATACTTGCAAATCCTCTATACCGATACCATCGTGGTTTTTGATGATTTCGGTTGAGATTTTGTCCAAGTAATCTTTTCTAGCATTTGATATGTATTCATGAATTCTAGCTACCTTGACTCGTTGTTTATTCCACCAAGAAGATCCTTTCATTCTTCTAGAAAGAACATGCTGTGCTTTCGCCAACTTATCTTCTAATGATCGGAAAAACTTCGGATTTTTATAGGGTGTTCCATCTGACAAAATAGCGAAATCTTTTAGTCCTACATCTATTCCAATGTAAGAATGTGTTTTCGGAAGTTCTTGTACTTCTGCTTCAACTAATATTGACACAACATATCTGCCAGAAGGGTTCCGTCTAACAGTCGCATTTACAATACGTCCCTCTACTTCGCGACTTTTGGCAAATCGAACAATGCCTAGTTTCGGCAACTTTATTTTGTTCCCTACAACGGCAATGTTTTCATTTGTTTTGTGGTATAAGATTGTACGTTGTTCTTCTTAGATTTAAAGCGCGGTGCGCTATTTTGTTTTTTGAAAAAGCGCGTATAGGCATCGGCAAGGTTGCGAACAGACGACTGAATCGCAATACTATCCACTTCCTTTAGCCAAACAAACTCTTTCTTCATGGCAGGGAGTTTGGCAGAGCATGTACCATAGGTCAAGCCTTTTCCTGTCTCTTTGTATGCGTAATCCCATAAGGATAGAAAATGATTGAATACAAAGCGAGAACAACCAATCGTTTTGTTGATTAGAATTGCTTGTGCTTGACTTGGATAGATACGAAACTTATAGGCTTTATTAATCATCATTTCATTCACCTCCATTTCGGTATATGACTATTATATACCAAACGTATATTCGATTGATAGTGGAGTAACACTTTCTGTATGTCGAACAATTAAGATGGCTTCCTGGCAGCCCTTGTTCGAAGCCAATTCATCTCCCACATACTCACTGGGCTGTGCCCCTTCAAGCTCCTTGAGGAAGGGGGCTTCTTGGCTAAAATGATAAAAAATATTAGTCGTGAATAAAGAGGTACAGAATTGAAGTTCGAAAGTGTGGTTCTTCTATCTAATAAGATATGATTTGATATTTTCTTAGTTTTGGTTCGTTAAGTTTATATACTTAAAGTAAAGGGCTTAATTTTAATTAAGGGGGAGGAAAATTTGGAGGTGTATAACTTAGCTGCTCCTACACAAACAAAAAATGAAGATTTACCATTCGATATTTCCTGGATGACCGATTGGATTGTAGACTGGCTTGGTTCTTTGTTTAATGGAGGCAGTGATGTAATTAAAGATGGGGGAGATAAAATAGATGGTGCAGTCCATGCGAGTGTGCCTGCATTTTTTGATGTTATTTTCCTTATTCTTTCTGTAGTAATTTTAATATCCTTATTAGTTTTTGGGGCTTCTTTATGGTTTAAACATATAAAGTGGAAAAAAAGATCTATATATTTTGGAGTAGGTTCATTTATTCTCATACTATTAATAAGGATTCTACCAGTGTTAATGTTGACAACACGTTCTTTTGATTTTCAAACCTTTATGAGTAATATGGTGGGCTTAATTACTTCTATAATTTTAGGAACAGCTGTATTAATGTTTTTAATATCTTTAGCATTAGGTATGCTTTATAAAAAATTTGAACATCCCAAATATGGGAAATGGAGTTCAAGTTTAAGATATAGTTCCATCTTTATATTTGTAATGACACTGTTAGTACCGGCCTTACTGCGTCATTTATAATTTCGGTTTATATAAGGAAAAGGAGGAATAGTGCAGGGCATTTCTGTAATATTTCTGTTTAATTATGCTAGTGCTAGTTCTCCTCTAGATTTCTGAATTAAGTCTAACACATTAAGAGAATTTTGTTGTAAGAAGTTTTGGCAAAGGGGGAGAGGTACTTGTGACTACTTTTGTTGTAATGGTTAGTATATTTTTAATTCTGTTCGTAATTGGTCCCAAAGCGACTTAGAGAAAAGAAGAAAGAGATAGAATTAAAAAGGAACATGAAGAGAAAATGGAGGCTTTAGAGGAAGAAAAAATTGACTTAGATATTAATGGAACTAAAGTACGGTTACACAAGAAGCCTAAGCTAAAGAAAAGTATATATAGAATAAAGAGTAATCGGTAGCAAAAAATTAAATCGAGTTATATTTATATACTAAGGGGGATTACTAATGTTTAATAGAACCAAAGAAGTACCAAAATATTAACAAATACATTCTGGAGTATATAAGTTTGAATTAACGTACATTACTGGTCTATTTAAATCCATGGAACAGAATGAAGATAAGGTACGTGAGGTACAACGATTTCCTGTAGAAGTGTATGTTCT
Organism: Bacillus paramycoides; assembly: GCF_038971285.1. Taxonomy (NCBI): domain Bacteria; kingdom Bacillati; phylum Bacillota; class Bacilli; order Caryophanales; family Bacillaceae; genus Bacillus; species Bacillus paramycoides. The sequence goes on along the minus strand of NZ_CP152429.1, from coordinate 166,426 downwards.
TAATGATAAAGATATAGCAAACGATATAGCAGCAAGATTTGTGATATATGGGAATGATAATCGATTAGTAGGAGATCGTTATGTTCAGTTGGCAACGATATTAAGGAAGGCTTACTTTACAGCGTTATTCACTCCAGATGTCCCAGAAAAAATAAAATGGATTGGACATCGTAATGCTAAAAATACAGTACGGAATAGAGAAGAGATATTAGAAATTGAATTAAAATAGGATAGAAAATCGGCATCTTATAGTATTGTAGGAAACAGCTTTTCCTTTTTTTTAAAATATCAGCCCGATTTATTTAAAAATAGGAAAATCCCCATCACCTTAAGAAATTATTGTTGTCCATAACGAAAGAATTGAGCCGAATTCTCATGAATAATTGTAAAAAGTTGAAATTTTCGTCATGGGGATAATTAAAACCTTAGGTTGATGGCGATGGGGTACCGCCACACATCCATCAACTTAAACTATATGTTTATATAAAAACTGATCTTTCCATGTAGTTTTTTATTATCTTTTATAGATATCATAAAAGTAGGCATATCAAATAAACCCTGACGGGTTTCAATTTTTTTACTATAACTATGCTACCTGATGGATTGAAGTGGTATACTCATAAACAACGCCCAAAATATCAAAGACCGTTTTTTTCTCATATCTGTGGGATTTTCGTCCGTTTCGCTGTAGGAGGTTAAACAGACGAAGAAGAATCTTTGATAATTCTTGGGTGTTCTTATGTAATGCTTGATAAAAAAGTAAGAAATAATCTTTAATCATGTACATCGCTTTATATTCACTTAGCTCTTTCTGTTTCTTACGTAACAGAAGTTCTCTCATTTTAAACATAGTAGAAGAACATAATAGGATACTAATGAGTTGTCCATAAAGGTGACATTCTAGTCGCTCTTGTTTAATAGATTTACAACGATGAATTTGAAACCAAGATTTCCATATTTTAAATAACAGCTCAATTTGCCAACGCAATGAATATAAATCATAGATTTTCTCTTTTGGCACCCATTCCGTAGGAATGTTTGTCATATATACCGTAATTCCTTGTAAGAGTTTCGTACGCTCTGTATATGTAATCCCTTTTTTCTTTTCGCGAATAGCTCGATCACGTAAGCGTTTCTGTTTTTGCTCCTCCGTACACCTATAAACCACAATGCGAGTAGGCAACTTGCCTTTACTCCCTACATATACATCATGTAACTCATACACTTGACCAGGTTGTAATTGTTTCATGATATCTTCTAAATGAATTTGTATATATACGGGTCTCAATTGAGCAGGTTTTGTTTTAAATACCACTGTTTCGAATTCTTTCCTATATATTTTAGTTGGTAATTTAAGACGTGATAAATAATATCCTTGCTTATCTTGGATAGACTTAAAGTCCTGTAAACGAAAGTATCCTAAGTCACGAATATATAGTTCATTCTTTTGTATCATGCCTGTTCGAGTTGCACCATATGCCTGATCACTTCGTTTTCCTGGTTCAATTTTCACATCAGAAAATTCTCCGCTCAACAAGTCATACTCTAATTGAATTTTTATACCAGCTTTATGACTACATCCTCCGGCACCAGGATAAGTAGATGCGAATCGATCTGGAACTTGAAAGGTTGTAGAATCAAGGATGCGAATGCGCTCAAAGTAAGCAGAAAGAGAATGAGAAATCTTAGATAACCCTCCAATCTTAGCTTGTAGAAGTGTAGTAAATACAGTTCGAAAGAAGGCTACCGAAGCTGAGTTAAAGCGTCGATTAAGTCCCTCTGGACTTAACAAAACCCCTGTTGAGGTTTCTAATTGACTACAAAGTTGAGTAAGAGAGGTAGTAGCGATTTGTTGATTTAACCATACACACAAAGATAGAAAATGGTGCCCATGGCACTTACGTTTTCGTTTCATTCCGCCAGCTTCTATAGCTAATCGATTAAGTGTAGCGGGAGACATATATCTATACAACTCTTCGGCAAATAAAGACAATTCTTGTTTTTGATGCATATTCATAAAAAGCACGTCACCCTTTCTCATTAATATAAGAAAATAGTAACGCACTTTCAATTTCAAGAATAGTCAAAATCCTTAAGTTGATGGATGTGGGGTACCGCCACATGCCCATCAAGCTAACAAAATAAAATACCTCCTAAAATGAAAAAACGCGATTTATTCTTTCTGTAGAAACATAAGAATAGATCGCATTTTTTATGTCTAAATTTATATCTGATAAATTACATTATTTTTTCGAGATATTTAAAATTTTTTATCATAATATATCTTACGAGATTTTGCTAGAGATTTCGTTTTGTACAAAGAACCAATAAATATCGATTCCATATGTATTTGTATTTTAGATTAAAACGCATTTCAGTCCTATAGGTTTCCTGCAAAAAAGAATGGAATTTAATCTATTTATAGTGTTTTTAAAATATTATAAAATAGAACATTGTACATTTATATAACGTTCTATTTAGTTTAAACGTAATGTATATTATACTTATAATAAATAGATATATGATATAACACTATGGCATAAAGAATATGTAAAAAGAGAATATGAAATGTTTATACGTTTGTATTAGCTAGGAATAACACTTTCATATTAAATTTATTACAAAAGAAAGAGGAAAATGAGAGATGAAAATCAGTTCAAGCATAAATAACAGGCTTTACCCTTTAAATACTACAGTTTTAAATAATACAGCTCCAAGTATTACAACTTCACGTATAGTGAACAATAATCAAAAACATATTCCTGAAAATAAGACTAGGGATAATCAACTTTCTGAAAAAAATGTAGAACAACATATTAATAACAAATATAATTCAATTAGCTCACAAGGTCTCTCTATATTTGAATTTCTTAAAATGTTATTGGATAAAGGTGTACTATGTCGATAATAACAGAAATATTAGTGGGAATGTTAGAGGGGCATAGTAAGAAGAATGAAGAATCGGAGAAAGGATTAGATAAAGAATCAGAGAAAGAATTAGTACAAGGATTAGAGAAAGGATTAGGTAATATTCAAAAATAATAACAATTTTTAGGTTTTTTTAACGAATATTCGAAATTTTTTCAGGAGTCGACTTTTCTTTTGGATTTTTTTCTCCCCCCGCCCTTAAAGTGTAAAAATACGCTATTCTTTCTGTAGAATCATAGGAAAGGATGGCGTGTTTGTATGTCTATTTCTGTATCTGACGAACTACAACTATTTGCACAGGAGATTCAGAGTCTTTTATCACCAAATACATTACAGAATCTAGCTAGAGATGTTGGGTTTGTACAGCGAACAAGTAAGTACCAAGCAAAAGATTTAGTTGTTTTATGTGTATGGATTAGTCAAAATGTCGCAAAAACCTCTTTAACTCAGTTATGTAGCTGTTTAGAAGCATCAACGATTTAATGCCACAGCTGTGCAATTTCTACAACAAGTGTTAGCCGAACTTCTCAACCAAAAGTTATTTTCAACTAAGCTGCTCACTTCTCCATACACTTCTATTTTCAAGCGTATTCGTATTCTAGATTCAACTTCATTTCAACTTCCCGATGTATTTTCATCTGTTTATCCAGGTGCAGGAGGATGCAGCCATACAGCGGGGGTGAAGATTCAGCTTGAGTATGATCTATTAAGTGGACAGTTCCTACATATTCATACAGGTCCAGGTAAACAACATGATCGAACCTACGGTTCCCTGTGTGCCCCAACTGTAACAGCGAATGATTTATGTATCCGAGATTTAGGTTATTTTCATTTGAAAGATCTTCAACATATACAAGAGAAAAAGGCTTATTATATTTCACGTATCAAATCGAATACACGTATTTATCAAAAAAATCCTAACCCTGATTATTTTCAAGATGGCAGAATCAAGAAAGGAACAGAGTATATCCAGATGGATATGGAGGTTTTAATGAACTCTTTTCAACCAGGACAAACATATGAAATATCTAACGCTTATGTAGGAATGTCTGATAAAGTCCCAACTCGTGTGATTGTTCATCGACTAACAAATGACCAACAACAAAAACGATTACAAGATCAAACTGTAAGGGAAAAAAAGAAAGGAATGAAGTATTCTGCTCGTAGTAAACGACTTAGCGGTATCAATGCATATATGACAAATACTCCTACAGACATTGTCCCGATAGGACAAGTACATGATTGGTACTCTTTACGTTGGCAAATCGAAATTTTATTTAAAACGTGGAAGTCATTCTTTCAAATTCATCAGTGTAAAAAGATAAAACCAGAAAGATGGGAGTGCCATTTGTATGGACAATTGATTGCCATTCTACTCTGCTCTTCTATCATGTTTCAAATGCGGCAATTGCTTCTTATAAAAAAGAAAAGAGAACTGAGTGAATATAAGGCCATATATATGATTAAAGATTACTTTCTTCTTCTTTTCCAAGCAATACAGAAAGACATCCAAGAGCTATCAAAGATTCTAATTCGTCTGTTCAACCTCCTACAGCAAAACGGGAGAAAATCTCATCGATATGAGAAGAAAACAGTCTTTGATATATTAGGTGTCGTTTACAATTGTACTATGTCTGATAAGCAAGCGGCTTAATTCAAAAAAATGAAACCCGTTAGGGTTTATTTCGTGTGCAAATCTTTAGGTTCCCTACACATAAACTTTATAAACAAGAAACAACCTCTATTATAATTAATGTTGTATGAGCTTAGCTTGATAGCAATGGGGTACCGCCACATCGCCGTCAAGCTAAGACGTTACACTATCCATAAAGCAAAAAATACGTTATCCCTTCCTCTGATTTTGCAGATAGAATGGCGTATTTTTTCATTTTAAGAGGAATTTTATTTTCTTAGCTTGATAGAGATGTGGTGCTACTCCATTAGTAAAACAAAGAATTTAATTTGCTCACTAAAAAAGTGACTTTAAGTAAGAGGTATATACGGAATACCATCAGCCTTTCTTTCAGTTTCCACTTTAATTTATGGAATGAAGTATTTGACGCAAATAACTTCTTCTAATAATAAGGTAGTAAATTATTTGTACACTAGTAAAGCTCGTGAATATGAGAATAGAATTTCCTGCAATAGGTAAGTCTATGTGCCTGTTCTGCGCTAAAAACCTTATTGCCAAGAAGGCCACGCTACTGTGAAGAACAGAAATCAAAATAGGTATAAAAAATAATATGCTAATTTGTTGGGTTACATTTTTTTTATCTCTCTTTTAGTTAACCCTAATTTAGAAAGCATTTGAAATTGGCTTTTATCTCAATATAAATCTAAATATATCTATAAACGGAAGTTAAAGAAACTAATTGTAAATATAAAAAATACAACTCCTACTATTACACTAAGAATAGATAGTATCGCATTCACTTGTTTACTTTCTAACCATTTTAATACCGGGGAATCAAATATAAAAGGTCGATATGCGTTTGTATAATCATTTGGAATTATCTTTGTAAGTTTTTTAGCTACATTTTTATTAGCACAACGAGTTAGCGTATGAACAGAGTGTAGCAAGCGGCGAGTCATAGTCGATAGTGAACTTCTGTCATATTTATAAAGAATAATAAAAATTGAGTGGGATCCGGCTGGGTTAATAGCTATGTCATAAAAAACATGACATTTTGACACTACCGTATATGACAGAAAAACACTTAGTATCAAAGAGCGGTTTTTAACACATTAACAATAAATGAGGAGGGGAGATTTTCATTGCGTATGATAAAAATATAAAGAGGAATGAAAGGGGGAAAAAGGTATGACCTATTTATGAAAAATAAACCAGTAACGAGAGTGTTTTAAGGAAAAGAAGTAATTTCTATGATTAACATACATGTGGAAAAAGAGGAGTATATCGTGTGTTATGACTCAATAGCGTTTGTGAAAATAATATTAACTAAGATAATTGCAAATTCACCTTGTTTTTATCTGAATTTTCCAATTTGATTATTTCAACTTTATGAAGATAGTAGCTAGAAAATTTGTGTGATAGTATTTTAAATAGAAAAAAAAGACAATTCTGAAAAGAGGGTGTAATTTGGATGGTTTAACTATTATAAATTTTAGGGTTAGATAGCTATTAATGGATTATTTTCATTGAGTAGAGTTTTAGCTTGTAGAATATGAAAATCAAAGAAAGTTGTTCAGATAAATTAATGAAATATTATCGTTTTTTACTGTGGTTGTAATGACGATATAACTAGAAATCATTTAATTTGTCCACGTTTATAGGTGAAAAAGATTATTTAGAGTCAGAAGTGAACGTATAAAAACTAAAAATAAGTATATTTGAATGCATAAATTATACCAAAGATATTGAATTTTATAGTTATTGAAGTTTGAATACTATTAAATTTCGGATGGATATATGTAGAGTTATAAATTATGTGCAAAAAAGAGGTATTGTGTACACCCAAACATCCGTTTTAGTAAATTTAAGGAGCACATTTTATGAAAACTACCGATTCAAAAGGCCTATTAGGAAATAGGGTTTATTTACAAGTTTTCTCTGCCTATTCATTGCTTATGCTTGGTGTTTTTATTGATATGTTAGCGATTATGACTATAGTTGGGTTTGAATGGGAAGTAGATCCTACTATGATTGGATTGATCCCTGTTGCATATGCACTTCCTGGAATTATTTTTGGCTCATGGGCAGGTGTTATTGCAGATCGTTTTAGAAAAATTCCAATTATGATGTTCTGTAATTTGATGGTTGGTTTAATAACAATTGCTCTTTTATTTGTACAAAATATCCACTGGCTCTTAGTGGCATTAATGATTCGTTCCATTTTTATTGTTTTCTATTATCCTGCACAACAAACACTAACAAGACAGATTGTATCCCCAGATTTGCTTACTAAAGCAGTAAGTATCAACGGAATAGTAGAGCAGGGTACCAAGATAGTAGGCCCACTTATAGGGGGCATGTTGCTGAGTTGGTTTCAGCCAGAGTTCTGCCTCATTATAAGAGCTATAAGTTGTTTATTAGCTACGTTAGTTCTGATACCCACAATGAAATTTAAAGAAACTATATCGAAAGAACTTGTTGAAAAGCAAAAGCAAAGCACTTGGGCCGCTTGGGTACAAGGGTGGGGCTATGTGTTATCTAATCGGATAATATTATCAACTATGATTTTCGTTACAATAGCCATGGCAGTATTACAATTAGTAGACTCACAATTCCCGACTTTATTTAAGAGCTTATTCCCACATGATAAAAGTAAAATGGGATATATCATTTCTATTATTGGTCTTGGCGGAATACTTGGTGCATTACTAACTCAGAAATTAAAACAATTTCAATATGGTTGGGTAGTATGTGGAGGCATGGTTTTAATGGGAATTGGTTTTGGGGGGATTGGTTTGATAACGCCCGGTACGGTCTTCGTTTTGGCCTATCTGATTAGTTTTATCGCTGGTATTGGAAGTGGGCTGATGCTTGTATCTAATCAAGTCATTTTACAAATAGAATCTGATCAAGATCAAGTAGGAAGAGTATTTGGTATTCAAAGCAGTTTAACAAACGCAGTTCTAATTATTTCTCCTGCTATGAGTGGCCCATTAGTGCATTTGTTTGGAGTAACTCAACTCTATGTTTATGGCGGGATTGGGCTTGTTGTCATTGGAGTAATTGGAGTTTCACTGCAGAAATATTTATGGGCTAAACATAAACACGAACCTATAAGAGCAAATAATTTTTGAAGGGAAGATTTTTATGACCAATGAGGAATGTTTTCCATTAAGTCACCCGCAGCGAAGAATATGGTATACAGAAGTTATTCATTCTGATAAAGGGATATGTAATTTAAGATTTTTATTTAAACTTCATCGAAAAATGAATTATTCAAAATTAAACCAAGTTGTGAATCGGGTTATCAGTGAAAATGACGGTCTGTGCATTAGATTAAAAGAAAATGGGCATCAGGAACCTAAACAATATTTTATTAAACATGAAGAACAAGAATTTGAGTTTTTCGATTTCAGTAATGTGGAGAATTCAGATTTGCTTGAGGAATGGATTGAGCAGAAAACAAAAGAAAGGTTTACATTACTTAATTCAAATTTATACTATTTCGCTTTAATAAAATTAAACGATAATGAATGTGCAGTCTTTGGAAATGTTCATCATATTATCATGGATGGTTTATCAATTCAAATATTTACTGAGCAGATTGCAAAATATTATTATGAAATGCATAACGAGACTGAGGAAGGCGAAATTAAAAATTCATATGTTCAATTTCTGGCCAATGAACAAACATACTTGAATAGTAGTCGCTTTCAAAAAGATCAAAAATTCTGGTTAGAGGAATTTAAAACACTTCCATCTGTAACCGGATTGAAACCCTATAATACGTACCAAGTTAGTACCAAAGCATCACGCGAGACGTTTATATTATCGGAGCATTTGAAGAGAAAAATAGAATTATTTTCCCAAAATTACAAATTTAGTTTATATACTCTTTTTGTCGCTGCTTTCTCGTTGTCCATGTATCGGTGGACTTCATCGCTTGATATTGCATTAGGAATGGCTTACGGCAACCGTATGACTAAAATGGAACGAAAATTGATTGGAATGATGGTGAGTACAGTTCCTTTAAGAATGGATATTGATCCAGAAGAAGAAGTGCTTTCATTTATTGGTAGGGTGTCCAGAAAACAAAGTAAATCATTAAGACATCAGAAATATCCATTTGATTTATTATTAAAGCAGATTAATAAAGAGAATAACAGCAATGTGAGACTTTTTGGAACTACGATTGATTATAGGGATCGTGATGAAAGTGGTGACTCACTATGGATCGCAAACCGTGAAGAGGTACAAGATTTTGCAGTGCATATTGAAAATCTAATTGATATAGACTCTTTACATGTACATATTGATTATCGTGAGGAGCTATTTTCTAAGGAAGAGATAAAACGCTTTTTTAACGTTATGTTAGCGATAATGGAAAACACTTTTGAAAACCCAAAGCAGAAGGTAGCTGAAATCGAAATTATTTCTGATGAAGATAAAAGAAAAAGTTTAGTTGAGTTCAACAATCCTAAGCTGGATTTCCCACCTCGGGAAACTCTTCATGAATTGTTCGAACGACAAGCAATGATTTATTCAAACGCTATTGCAGTTACGTATGAAAAAGAAAAAGTTACTTATAAGGAGCTTAATGAACGTGCAAATCAGTTAGCTCATTATCTGCAGAAAAAGGGAATAGGACCTGATACTTTAGTTGGACTGTGTGTTGAACGTTCTCTCGAAATGATTGTAGGTATTTTAGGGATTTTGAAGGCTGGTGGGGCTTATGTTCCACTTGATCCAACATATCCAGAGCAGCGACTTCAATATATTTTAGAGGATGCTAGCATTCAGTTATTCGTAACGCAAGAAAGTTTAAAAGAATTGAAATGGTTACCAGAAAATGTTGAATCGATTTGCCTGGATCGTGATCAAGAAGAGATTGGGAAAGAAAGTAAGACCTTGCCGGTTTCTGATGTGAATTCCCAAAATCTAGCTTACGTAATCTATACTTCGGGATCAACAGGGAATCCAAAGGGCGTTATGATAGAGCATCACAATGTCATTCGGTTATTTAAATCGACGGATTGTTGGTATCAGTTTAATGAAAAAGATACTTGGACGCTTTTTCATTCTTATGCATTTGATTTCTCAGTATGGGAAATTTGGGGAGCATTATTAAATGGTGGAAAATTAGTTGTTGTTCCGTACTGGATTAGTCGATCGCCAAAAGATTTTTATCAATTATTGGTGGAGGAAGAAGTCACAGTTCTAAATCAGACACCTTCCGCATTTCGACAATTAATACGAGTGTGTGAACATGAAGATAAGAATAAAAACTTGCAGCTGCGTTATGTGATATTTGGCGGAGAAGCGTTAGAACCCATTAGCTTGTTACCGTGGTTTCAAAGATATGGGGATAAAGAACCACAGCTAATTAACATGTATGGAATTACAGAAACTACAGTTCATGTTACGTATTATCCAATTACTCTAGATGATGTGCATCATGCTTCGAGAAGTAATATCGGAAAACGGATTCCAGATTTAGAAGTGTATATATTAGATGCTTATCAACAACCTGTTCCTATAGGTGTAGATGGTGAGCTTTATATTGGCGGGGCAGGGCTTGCGCGTGGGTATTTAAATAGACCTGAATTAACAGCAGAGCGCTTTATATCTCATCCATTTAGTAGTGATCCGAAAGCAAGATTATACCGGACAGGAGACTTAGCGAGGTATTTGCCAGATGGTAATCTGGATTATCGTGGAAGAATTGATCATCAGGTTAAAATACGTGGTTTCCGAATTGAGATTGGGGAGATTGAGTCTACTTTAAATGCATATGCATCTATAAAAGAGGCAGTTGTAATTGTAAGAGAAGATCAACCGGGTGATAAACGATTAGTAGCTTATGTTGTAGGAGATGGAAATGTAGGTGCGTGGAGAGAGTATCTTAAAGCGAAACTACCGAGCTATATGGTACCTTCAGGATACGTGAAGATGGAAGCCATTCCACTTACAGCTAACGGCAAAGTTGATCGTGAGGCCTTACCTATGCCAGAGGAAAAGCAGATTAATAGTGAATGTGTTGGCCCTCGGAATAGTAATGAACAGATACTGGCTACAATTTGGAAGCAAGTATTAGGTATTAAAAAGGTGGGAATCTATGATAATTTCTTTGAAATTGGTGGCGACTCGATTCTCAGTATTCAAATCATATCTCAAGCAAGTCAAGTAGGGTTAAAACTTACTCCAAAGCAAATGTTTGAATGCCCAACTATTGCCGAGCTGGCACAAGTGGCTATAGAAACGCAGGAAGTACAAGCGGAGCAGGGGATTGTGACAGGAGATGTGCCTCTTACTCCAATTCAGTACTGGTTCTTCGAGCAAGAACATCCACATCCAGAGCACTGGAATCAATCAATGCTTTTAAGAGTAAAAGAGAGATTGGATGTGAAGTTACTAGAGGGAGCAATATTAAATTTAATCAAACATCATGATGCTTTACGTTTCAGGTACGAGCAGTTACCAAACGGAACATGGAGGCAGAGAAATGAAGGGACTGATGAGCTGTCAGTACTCCATGTTGTGAAACGGAACAAAGTTAATGAAAAAGAGTGGAATAAAATAATACAAGAAGAGATGAACATTAATCAAGATAGTTTCAATTTAGTTACTGGTCCGTTAATGAGAGTAGTTTACTTTGAGGATAACTTGACTGGAAATGATCGAATATTCTGGGTGATTCATCATTTAGTAGTAGATGGAGTATCGTGGAGAATTCTATTGGAAGATTTACAGGTGGTATATAACCAGATGAAACAAGGTCAAGGAATTCGCTTACCTGCGAAAAGTACATCTTTTAAAGAATGGTCTGAACGACTCCAGACATACAGTGATTCGGGTATTTCAAAAGAAGTACAGGGTTATTGGAATGAACAAGTAGAAAAAGAAACGATGACAATTCCAATGGACTATCCAATACAAGAAACAACAGAAGAATCGATTGATCAAGTGACGAGGACTTTAGGAATAGAAGAAACACATGCATTGTTACACGAAGTTCCAGTGACTCATAAGACAAGGATTGATGAGGTACTATTAACGGCATTAGGACAAGCTATCGTCGATTTTACAAGTCAGCAAACGGTTTCTATTCATCTAGAAGGACACGGAAGAGAAGAGATGATTGAAGGTATTGATTTATCACGGACAGTGGGCTGGTTTACGAGTATTTATCCCGTTCATCTCAATTTTCAAGGAACTCAAACACCTATAGAAGGGTTAAAGGCTGTCAAAGAACAATTGCGTCGAATTCCGAATCGCGGAGTTGACTATGGTATTTTACGTTACTTGAATAAAGGGTTAATTCCGGTTTATCAGCAAAAGCCTTCAATAAGCTTTAATTATTTGGGCCAATTTGATCAGGTGTTTTCAATGGAATCTTTGTTTATGCAAGAGACAGGGTTTACATTTTTAGATCATGCTCCAGATTCCAAACCATCTCATCTAATTGATGTTATCGGAATGGTGAAAGATGAAAAGTTACATTTTGTTTGGATGTATAGTAGGGAACAGTTTTCTAAATTAAAAATTCAAGTGATAGCAGATGGAATGTTGAGGCATCTTCGTCAACTTATAAATAAACCAATAACAGAGTCTGCTTTTACGGTATCAGATTTTGCTGATGCGGAGGATCTTACGGAAGAAAGCTTGAGCAGAGTATTACTTAAATTAACAAAGAAGAGGGTGTAAATATGGGAGATGTTATGGATATATATGGATTATCACCTTTGCAAAAAGGAATACTGTTTCATACTTTATACGATCAAGATGATGAGCATTCTTTTTCCTACATTGTACAAGTAGGCTTCTTGCTTGGGGGGCAATTGGATGTTGCTACTTTTGAAAAGGCCTGGGAATATGTTATTCATCGACATGAGGTTCTACGTTCAGTATTTGTGTGGGAGGAAGTAGAAAAACCACTACAAGCGGTTTACCAACGTGTTCCTTTTACTATCCATCAAGAGGATTGGAGCGCCCATCCACATGAGGAGAGGGTGAAGAAATTACACCAGTTTTTGACTGCAGATCGTAGAAAAGGATTTTTATTGGATGAAGCACCATTGATGAGAGTCACTGCGATTAAAGAAGCAGAAGGGGAAACGAGAATTATTTGGACACATCATCATATTTTGCTAGATGGTTGGAGTGTTTCATTGGTCTTTAGTGAAGTGATGGAAGTTTATCTCAAGATGATAAAGGGAGAATTGTTGAATCTTCCTAAATCTCTTCCTTATAAAAAATATATCCAGTGGATAAATAAACAAGATCAAAGTCAAGCAGAGGAATTTTGGAAAGAAGAATTAAAAGGGTTCTATGCACCTACGCCATTAGCGATGGAAAGAAAGGCTCAAGGGCAACAGAAGGGCTACGGAGAGTGTGTTTATCAGGTATCTGAGGAACTCACTGAGAATTTACAAGAGTGGGTAAGAAATAGTCGATTAACATTGAATACATTAGTACAAGGAGCATGGGCCTATTTGATGGGTAGGTATAGCGGTGAAAGTGACATCGTATTTGGCGTAACTAGCTCTGGACGTCCTACTGATTTGATAGGAGCAGAGAATATGGTAGGCCTATTTATTAACACATTACCTACTAGAATTCGATTAACGGATAATACATCTGTAGTAGATTGGCTTCGTAAAATACAGATGAAAGAAATGGAACGAAGACAATATGAGTATAATTCATTGATAGATATTCAAGGGTGGAGTGAGGTTCCGCGAAATAGCTCCTTATTTCATACCTTGTATGTGTTTGAAAATTATCCAATTCAAGGTGAGAGAAATGATGATTTAAGATTACTAGATGTTAAAAGCGCGGAACAAACAAATTATCCTTTAACACTCATTGTAATGCCTGGTAAGAAAATTACTTTAAAGTTGATGTATGATCGAAGCTATTTTAATGAAGAAACAATAAATCGGATTCAGAATCACTTATTGCAAATATTAATTCAGATGACGAAGAGCCTAGATTCAAAACTCTTTGAAATTACTCATTTAACAGCGGAAGAACAGATACAGTTATTAGAGCAATGGAATCATACTAAAGTAAATTATTCGGCTGAAGGCATGATTCATACGATGTTTGAGGAGCAAGTTAAAAAAACGCCGGAAGCAATCGCGGCTAGTTACGAAAATGAACAAATTACCTATAAAGAGTTGGAGGAGCGTGCGAATCAGCTAGCTCATTATTTACAAAAGCGTGGTGTAGGCCCAGAGTCTCTGGTTGGAGTATATATAGAACGTTCATTACAAATGATGATAGCGTTATTAGGTATTCTAAAATCAGGAGCAGCGTATGTTCCACTTGATCCTACTTATCCAGAGAGTCGGCTTCGATATATATTAGAGGATGCTGGAATCGAAGTACTAGTGACGGAAGAGAATTCTAAAAATTTGTTTGTATCTGAAAATGTTGAAACGATTTGTATGAATAAAGATTATACTGCAATTGAAAAAGAAGAAACAACCCCATGTATAAGTGGTGTAACAGGAAGAAGTTTAGCGTATGTTATGTATACTTCAGGATCTACAGGGAATCCAAAGGGAGTAATGATTGAGCATCATTCAGTAATCAATTATCTAGAATGGATGCAACATAAATATCCACTTTCTGAAAAGGATGTGGTCTTGCAGAAAACGCCATTCTCATTTGATGTCTCTGTTTGGGAGTTGTTTTGGGGTATTCACGTTGGTGCAAGTGTATCTTTCCTGCCTCCAGGTGGAGAAAAAGATCCTTCTATTATAGCTGAAGTGATTAAAAAACATCAGGTTACTATAGTTCAATTTGTACCTTCGATGTTATCTGTTTTCTTAGATCACTTCAATCATATTGAATTGAATATGTATTGTTCGTCCATACGCCATGTATTTTCTGGTGGGGAAGAACTAAGTTCAGGGTTGGTTAGACGATTTCAACAGAAATGGAATCATAGTGGACAAGTGAAATTAACCAACTTTTATGGACCAACTGAAGCCACTATTTATGTGAATGCATTTGATATTCAGCCAAATCAAGAATTTGTTTCTATTGGGCAGCCGATACAGAACACGCAATTATATGTATTAGACCAAAATCAACGCTTGCAATCAATAGGAATTGAGGGTGAGTTATATATTGGTGGTGCTGGTTTAGCACGTGGATACTTAAATCGTCCGAATCTTACTGCTGAAAAATTCGTTTCGCATCCATATCGATTGGGGGAACGACTATATCGAACAGGAGATTCAGTAAGATATCTAACTGATGGAAATTTAGAATTTATAGGTAGAATGGACCATCAAGTCAAAATGCGTGGTTTTAGGATTGAATTAGGAGAAATTGAAGCGACTTTAGAAAAATGTTCGTTTATTAAAGAGGCTGTCGTATTAGTGAGAGAAGATCGTCCAGGTGATCAACGATTGGTTGCATATGTAATGAGCGATGGAAATACCCAAGAGTGGAGAGAGTATTTACAAAACCAATTACCGAATCATATGATTCCAGCGCACCTTGTAGAGTTAGAACACTTCCCGCTTACTCCGAATGGGAAAATTGACCGAAAGGCCTTGCCAGCACCTGATGAGCAAACTATTGGAGATTTAAATGTTCTACCTCGGACGCCATCGGAAGAGCTTATTGCCTCAGTTTGGAGTCAAGTGTTAGGAACAGAAAATATCGGTATTCAAGATTCCTTCTTTGAACGGGGTGGGCACTCACTACTCGCTACTCAAATTGTTTCTCGATTACAAGAATTGTTCCAAATCAAAATCCCATTACGTGAACTTTTCAAGCACGATACAGTGGAGGCATTGGCGAAACGAGTAAATCAGTTACGAAAAGAAGATAAAAAACGAGAGGCTTCCCCCCTTGTACCTATGAAACGAGAAGAAGCTATTCCGCTTTCCTATGCGCAGAAACGTCTATGGTTTATTGATCAATTAATGTCAAATAGTGCTATGTACAATATTCATGCAGCGTGTCGCTTAACAGGTAAATGGTCAATTGAAGCGTTGGAGGTCGGATGGAATCAGTTGTTGGAGCGTCATGAATCATTACGGACGATAATTCTAGAACAAGAGGGTGAACCTTTTCAACAGGTTCAATCTCATGTATTCAGACATATCCCTCAAACGAATCTAACAGATCTCTCTTTGGAAGATAGGGAAAGAGAAATGAAACGGCTCATTCAAAATGAAGCGGAGGAACCATTTCATTTTGGACAAGGTCCTCTGATTCGAACACGAATATTGAAAGTGGACAGGGAAGAATGGGTTCTCATTTGTACGTTGCATCATATTATTTCAGATGGATGGTCAATGGGGATTTTACTTGAAGAATGGATGGTTTTTTATGAAGGAGTAATAAGCGGAAAACCGGCGGAATTGAAGGAGTTATCTATCCAATATGTAGACTTTGTCATGTGGCAGAAGGAATGGCAAAAAGAAGAGAATTTGGATCAGCACCTTCAATATTGGAAGGAAGAATTGGCTGGGGAGCTACCGATTTTACAATTACCGATGGATCGTCCTCGGCCTGCGGTTCAAACTCACCGTGGTGCAAGTCAGTCCTTAATGGTGGCGAATTCCCTACAGGAAAAGCTCAAAGATTTAAGTCTGCAAGAAGGATGCACTTTATTTATGACATTGATGGCAGCGTATCAAAGCTTCCTTTCTCGTTATACAGGACAGGACGACATCTTGGTTGGAAGCCCAATCGCTAATCGAAATGTTAAAGAGATTGAGGGATTAATAGGTTTCTTTGCAAATACGTTGGTTTATCGAGCTGATTTCAGTGAAAATCCAACGTTCCAAGAACTTTTGTCGCAGGTAAGAAAAAAAGCACTAAAAGCATTCGAGTATCAGGACATCCCATTTGAGAAAGTGGTAGAATCCGTAAAGCCGGAACGGAATACAAGTCATTCACCAATATTCCAAACCATGTTTACTTTACAGAATACGAAGCAAGAATTTCCTCAGCTATCTGACAGACAAATGGAACTCATGGAAAGCCATGCTTCTGTAGCGAAATTTGATTTGAGTTTATTTGTTACTGAGACGGAAGAAGGATTATCACTAACCTTTGAATACAATACTGATTTGTTTGATGATACAACCATTGAACGTATGACAAGCCATTTTGAGCATTGGTTAAATCAAATTGTCTCTCATCCAAAATGTTTATTATCAGAATTGAATATGTTATCGAAAGTAGAATATAAGCAATTACTAGAAGAATGGAATGAATCAGCTGTTATAGATATAGAAGAATGCGCGATTCATACATTGTTTGAAGAACAAGTAGAAAAAACACCAGAAGCAATTGCAGTAGTATGCGAAGATGAAGAACTAACATATCGAGAGTTGGACGAACGCTCGAATCAGCTGGCACATTATTTACAGAAAAATGGTGTAGGTTGCGAATCATTGGTTGGGATTTGTGTTACACGTTCATCTGAGATGATTGTAGGCCTCTTAGGAATTATGAAGGCAGGAGGAGCATATGTCCCAATAGATCCAGCGTATCCGGAAAGTCGACTGCAATACATTTTAGAGGATGCTCAAATAAAGGTACTGGTGACACAGGAAAAGTTACAACAAAAAATGGTTATACCTAAATTCGTTGACGTGATTTGTATTGATCGTAATCGAGCAGAAATAGAACAAGAAGTAACTACGGGATGTATGAGTGAAGTGACGGGCGATAACTTAGCCTATATTATCTATACTTCAGGTTCCACTGGAAATCCAAAGGGAGTAATGATTGAGCACAGGAATACAGTAACAATGATTCATTGGGCGCATCACACGTATTCCCGAAAGGAATTAGCGGGAGTGTTAGCTTCAACTTCGCTATCTTTTGATTTATCCGTTTTTGAAGTATTTGTTCCCTTAACAATGGGTGGTAAGGTGATTGTCACTGAAAATGCTCTACATCTAGAGGAGTTGTCTACCAAAGGTGTAACTTTGGTTAATACTGTGCCATCAGTAGCGAAGGAACTAGTTCGAGCAAAAACAATCCCTTCTTCGGTAAAGGTGATGAATTTGGCTGGAGAACCATTGCCATATTCGCTTGTGCAAGATTTATACAAGAGAAGTACGATTGAAAAGGTGTACAACCTATATGGACCGTCCGAAGATACTACGTATTCCACGTATATGGAATTAGAAAAGGGTGACATGCATAGGGTACCACCAATTGGTAAACCAATATTCAATACAGAAGTATATGTACTGAGTGCCGAACAAAAAATGGTTCCAATTGGTGTAGTTGGTGAGCTATACATTGGTGGATCAGGGTTAGCGCGTGGATATTTAAACCGCCCTGACTTAACGCAAGATCGTTTTATACCGCATCCGTTTAAAGAAGGAGAGCGAGTATACCGGACTGGAGATCTAGTAAGGTATTTACCAGATGGAAATTTGGAGTATGTTGGACGAATCGATCATCAAGTGAAAATTCGTGGGTTCCGGATTGAACTAGGAGAAATTGAAGCGACGTTACAAAGGCATACACTAGTTAACGAAGTTATTGTGATGGTGCGGGAAGATTATCCTGGCAATCCAAGTTTGATTGCCTATGTTGTAGGAGATGGAGATGCTCAAAAGTGGCGTGATTATCTCAAGGATCAACTACCAAGTTATATGATTCCAGCCTATTTTGTTGGATTAAATGCATTTCCACTCACTCCTAATGGGAAAATTGATAGGAAGGCCTTACCAGCACCAGAGAGACAGGAGATAGCAAGTGGTTATATTGCTCCTCGTACGTCTACGGAAAAAACAATCGTTTCGATATGGCATGAAGTTTTAGATATGGAAAACATCGGAATTCAAGATTCGTTTTTTGAAATTGGTGGCCATTCACTACTCGCTACGCAAGCTGTTTCCAATCTTAAAGAGGCTTTTGGAATCGAGATACCATTGCATGATTTATTTATGTTTCATACGGTGCAGCAATTGGCAGAACAGATTGATCAATTGCTCTTTAACAAAAATCAAGAAATGCAGAATGATAGTAAGGAGAATGTAAGTCTTCAAGACTATATTCAAAAAGAAGCAGAAGTCAGTAATGATGAAGAATTACTAGAACTGCTTAAGCAATTAGAAGAGCTATCAGAGGAAGAAGCACAAGGGATATTCGAGAGTAATTTGATTCAGGAAGGGGTAAAAAAATGAAAAGTGATTTACTTGCAAAGCTGAGTTCACTTTCTCCTGAGAAGAGAGCATGGCTTCAGAAGCAAATGCAAAAAAAGGAGAATAAAGAAGCACTCCCGTTGTCTTATGCACAAAAACGTTTGTGGTTTAT
This sequence comes from Bacillus paramycoides, assembly GCF_038971285.1. Lineage (NCBI taxonomy): Bacteria > Bacillati > Bacillota > Bacilli > Caryophanales > Bacillaceae > Bacillus > Bacillus paramycoides. The sequence goes on along the minus strand of NZ_CP152429.1, from coordinate 147,558 downwards.
GGACAGATTTAACCCAAACAGTTCTTTATATAATATTCCAACAGTATGGCATCTAAAAGGAAATTGGATACCTGAAGCATTAGAGAAGGGATTCAATCGACTCATTGAACGTCATGAATCATTACGAACTGTTTTTAAAGAAATAGGAGAACAGCCTGTGCAACAAATTGTCGAATTCCTTCCTAGAGCATTACCTGTAAGGGATTACTCTCAACTTCCTCTAGAGGTAAAAGAAAAAGAGGTAGATAGTTTAATTGCGAGAGAAGCGCAAGAACCATTTGATTTAATGAATGGTCCTTTAATTCGTAATCAGCTTGTTCAATTAGAGAAGGATGAATGGTTATTACTGTGTACGATGCATCATATTATTTCTGATGCTTGGTCCATTGGTATATTGATGAATGAATTACTTGCTTTCTATGAAGAAGAAACGGGCGGAAATCCTGCTAAATTAAGTTCATTATCCATTCAATATGCAGACTTTGCGAAGTGGCAAAAGGAGTGGTTGCAAGGTGATGTGCTAAATCGTCAGCTTACGTATTGGCAGGAAGAATTGTCTGGTGAGCTTCCTATCTTACAACTGCCAGTGGATCGACCTCGACCGGTTAAGCAGACTTACTCTGGGGCTGCGTATCATGTGATTTTTCCTTATAAATTGCTCAGTCAATTGAAGGATATAAGTCGACAAGAAGGATCTACTTTATTTATGACTTTAATGGCCGCATACCAGAGCTTTCTTGCTCGTTATACGGGACAAAAAGATATTCTAGTTGGTAGTCCGATTGCAAATCGGAACCATAAGGGAGTAGAAGGATTAATTGGTTACTTTGTTAATACGTTGGTTTATCGATCAGATTTGAGTGGCACCCCTACTTTTCGGGAGATTTTGAACCAAACAAAGAAAAAGGCGTTAAAAGCTTACGAATATCAAGATATACCATTTGAAAAAGTGGTAGAAGCTGTGCAACCGGAACGAAGCATGAGTCATTCCCCTATATTTCAGACCATGTTTACGCTACAGAATATAAAACAAGAACGACTAGATTTGCCTGATAGAAGTATTGAAATGGTAGAAAGTAATATGTCTATTGCTAAATTTGATTTGAGCTTAACTGCCTATGAAGTGGAAGAAGGTCTATTTGTCTCATTTGAATACAACACGGATTTATTTGATAGTAGTACCATTGCACGTATGGCAGGACATTTTGAGAACTGGTTAAATGAAATCACGTATCATCCAGATGAATCATATACAAAGCTGTCAATGTTATCGGATACTGAGCAAAAACAACTCCTAGAAGAATGGAATAATACGGACGTAGTTTATAGTCATGATTGTATGATTCATGAGCTATTTGAGCAGCAAGTTGCACGGACACCTGATGCAGTGGCGGTAGTTTATGAGGGTGGAAAGCTAACGTATCAAGAACTTAATAAAAAATCGAATCAATTGGCACATTTTCTACAAAAACGAGGTATCGGACCTGAATCATTAGTCGGTATATGTATTGAACGTTCTCCTGATATGATTATCGGTCTCTTTGGGATTTTGAAGGCAGGTGGGGCTTATGTCCCACTGGACCCAAGTTATCCCGAAAACCGCCTGAGATATATTTTGGAGAATTCACAAATTCAAGTGCTGTTAACAAAAGAGACACTACAGGACTGGTTACCTAAAGATATTCAAGCAATTTGTTTAGACCGGGATCAAGCGATGATTTCTAAAGAGAGTAATTTAGCTCCGGTAAGTGGAGTAACCGCAAATAACTTAGCCTATATCATATACACTTCGGGTTCGACGGGAAATCCAAAGGGGGTAATGATTGAACATCATTCCGTTATCAATCGCCTACAGTGGATGCAGAAAAAATATCCATTGGCCGAGGAGGATACAATCCTACAAAAGACACCGTTTTCGTTCGATGTTTCTGTCTGGGAATTATTTTGGTGGTCATTTGTAGGAGCACGTGTTTGTTTACTTCCACCTGGAGGAGAGAAAGATCCTGCGGTGATTGAGGAGTATATTGAACGATATCGTGTGTCCACCATGCATTTTGTTCCGTCGATGTTATCTACTTTCTTAGATTATATGGAACTATATAATTCGAAAAGGGATGTCTCGTCTTTAATTCAAGTTTTTACTAGTGGAGAAGCGTTAAACACTGAGCAGGTTCGCCGGTTTAAGGGGATCTTTTACAATGAGCAAACAAAGTTAATTAACTTGTATGGTCCTACTGAAGCGACTGTGGATGTGACTTATTATGATTGTGATTTAGAAAAAGAAGCAATGCTTATTCCAATTGGTCGTCCGATTGATAATACAGGGTTGTATGTGTTAGATCAATATCAACAAGTGGTCCCGATTGGTGTGGCAGGGGAACTTTACCTTGGAGGAGTAGGATTGGCACGTGGCTACTTCAATCGACCAGATTTAACTACTGAACGTTTTATTCCGCATCCTTTTAAGGACGGAGAACGATTATATCGAACGGGTGACTTGGTGAGATATATGAATGATCGTAACTTAGAATATATTGGAAGAATAGATAACCAAGTTAAAATTAGAGGATTCCGAATTGAATTGGGAGAAATTGAAGCAGCTTTACATGATCACTCATCTGTAAAAGAGGCAGTCGTGTTGGTGAAGGAAGATCGACCAGGAGATAAGCAGTTAGTAGCTTATGTAGTGGGTGAAGGGGATACTGGGGAGTGGCGTGAATATCTCAAGAAGCAACTGCCACATTATATGGTTCCGGCATACTTTTTCAAAATTGAAGGTATGCCACTCACTCCAAATGGTAAGGTGAATCGGAAAGCCTTACTGGAATTAGAAGAACAGTTCATAAGTGAAGATATTACTTCATCACGAACACCAGTGGAGGAGCTTATCGTTTCCGTTTGGAGCCAAGTGTTAGGAATAAAAAATATTAGTGTTCAGGATTCCTTTTTTGAAATCGGTGGTCATTCACTACTAGCTACTCAAGTAGTGTCACGTTTACAGGGAATTTTTCAAATCGAATTACCAGTACGTGAACTATTTGAATATACAACGGTGGAGTCACTAGCAAAGCGATTAGATCAGTTACGTAAAGGAGATAAAAAACGAGAGATTCCGCCTCTAATACCAATGAAACGAGGAGAAGCTATTCCACTATCTTATGCCCAACAACGCTTATGGTTTATTGATCAATTTACACCTAATAGTGCCCTTTACAATATGCCAATGGTATGCCACCTTACAGGGAATTGGCTACTTGAAGCATTGGAAACGGGATGGAATCAACTAATAGAACGTCATGAATCACTGCGGACGGTCTTTCACGAAGTGAACGGTCAACCGGTACAGCAAATTAAACCGTATGCTTTTCAATCAATTCCGAAAACGGATTTAACTATGCTTTCTTCTGAAGATCAAGAAGAAGAAGTTAAACGTTTAATTCAACAAGAAACAGAAGTGCCATTTGATTTAACAGAGGGTCCATTAATCAGGGCAAGTATTTTGCACGTGGGAGAGGAAGAATGGATACTCCTTTGTACTCTACATCATATCATTTCAGATGGATGGTCAATGGGAATCCTACTTGAAGAATGGATGGCATTTTATGAGAAAGCAACGGATGGAAAGGTAGCGGAACTTGAACCATTGCCGGTTCAATATGCCGACTTTGCTCAGTGGCAAAAAGGATGGCTAAAGGAGGAGGTGCTTGATCAACAACTCCAATATTGGAGGGAAGAATTGTCTGGGGAGCTTCCTGTACTCCAACTTCCTATGGATCGCCCGCGTCCCGCGATACAAACTCATCACGGGTCGATATACACTCTGGTTCTGCCAAGCACGCTACATGATAAATTGAATGAACTTAGTCGAAAAGAAGGGGCTACACTCTTCATGACGCTTTTAGCTGCATATCAAAGTTTTCTATCTCGTTATACGGGACAAGAAGATATTCTGGTCGGAAGCCCAATTGCGAATCGGAATTATAGAGAAATTGAAGGACTAATTGGTTTCTTCGTTAACACGCTGGTTTATCGAGCTAATTTGAGTGGTAGACCGACATTTCAAGATGTACTGTATCAGGTTCGTCAAAAGGCATTGAAGGCGTATGAATATCAAGATATTCCATTTGAAAAAATTGTAGAAGTTGTGCAACCGGAGCGAAGTACAAGTCATTCGCCAATCTTCCAGACTATGTTCATTTTGCAAAATATGAAACAAGAGTTTCCGGTGTTATCTAGTAGAAGTATTGAAATGATAGAAAGCCATAGTCCAATTGCAAAGTTTGATTTAAGTGTAATGGCGGCTGAGACGGAAGAGGGGTTACTTTTTACTTTTGAGTATAATAAGGATTTATTCAATGCTACTACTATTGAACGGATGGCAGGACACTTTGAGAAATGGCTACATGAAGTTTCTCATCGTCCACAAAATCCGTTGCATGACCTGAGTATGCTATCAGAACCCGAGCGTACTTTGTTATTAGAAACATGGAATGACACTGTAATGGAAATGTCTCATCAGGGTCTTGTTTGCGACAGATTTGAGGAGCAAGTAGCAAGGCGTCCTGATGCGATTGCGGTAGTTGATCAAACAAAACAGTGGACTTATGGTGAACTGGATACACAAGCAAATCAGTTGGCAAATGTTTTACAACGAAAGGGAGTAGCCCCAGAGTCAGTGGTAGGAGTTTATCTTCCGAGGTCAGCTGAGCTGATGGCAAGTTTACTAGGCATTTTAAAAGCTGGTGGAGCTTATGTCGTTTTAGATCCGTTGTATCCAAAATCAAGATTAGAATACATGATTGAAGATGCAGGAATTCAATTTGTAGTGACGGCGGAAGGACAAGAAGGACATTTCGCACACGTCGAAATGGTGAGGTTAGAAGAATTAACGGTGGAAAGCATAATCGCACCTACACGTCAATTAAATCCAGAGAACTTAGCCTATATTGTCTATACCTCTGGTTCTACAGGAAAACCGAAGGGTGTCATGGTTGAATATCGCTCATTAATGAATATGGTTTCTTGGCATCAGGAAGTTTATCATATTTCAGCAGAGGATCGTGCGACTCAGATTGCAGGGGTTGCTTTTGATTCGGCTGTCCAGGAGATTTGGCCGTATCTAACTGCTGGCGCAGCACTCTACCTGTCAACAGAGGAACTGAGAATTAATCCAGAAGCACTAAGGGACTGGCTCATTGATTCACGAATAACAGCTAGCTTTGCACCTACGCCTATTCTGGAAAGGCTCTTGAAATTATCTTGGCCAGATAAAACGGATCTTCGTTTTATCATTACTGGTGGGGATCAATTAACGCAGTATCCATCTAACGATATTCCTTTTGCGGTAATTAATCAGTATGGTCCATCGGAAAATACCGTTGTTACCACAGATTGTTATGTACCTGTAGGAGTGACAACAGGTACGCCATCGATTGGTCGACCGATTGCGAATACAGAAGTTTATGTGTTAGATTCTCATCTTCAGCTAGTACCAATTGGTGTAATTGGAGATCTCTATATTGGAGGGAAGAGTCTTGCACGTGGATATGCTAATCGTCCGGATCTTACAAAGGAAAAATTTATTCCACATCCTTTCAAGTCAGGAGAACGTCTCTATTATACAGGAGACAAAGCAAGTTATCTTTCTGATGGTAATCTCCAGTTCCATGGACGTATAGATGACCAAGTGAAAATTCGTGGTTTCCGGATTGAATTGGGAGAAATAGAAGCTGTTTTGCAGGCACATTCTTCTGTGAAAGAAGCAGTTGTATTGGTACGAGAGGATAATCAAGGTGACAAGAGATTAGTAGCTTATGTAGTTGGTGAAGGAAGGGTACATGAATGGCGAGAACATCTACAAACACATTTACCAAATTATATGGTTCCAACAAACTTTATTGAGATGGAATTTTTACCACTTACACCGAATGGAAAACTTGATTTGAAGGCATTGCCTATACTTAGTGAACAATCCGCCGAAAATACTGTATACCCACGAACTCCGCTGGAAGAACTTATCGCTTCAGTGTGGAGTCAAGTGCTAGGAATAGGGGACATTGGTGTTCAGGATTCTTTCTTTGAGCTTGGTGGTCACTCTCTACTTGCTACACAAGTGGTCTCACGCTTACAGGAAGTCTTTCAAATCAAATTACCGGTACGTGAACTGTTCGAATATTCAACGGTCGAGGCATTATCGAAACGAATAGATCAGTTACGTAAGGGGAGCGAAAAACGAGAAATTCCACCATTGGTGCCGATGGAACGCGGAAATAATATTCCACTATCTTATGCCCAACAGCGCTTATGGTTTATTGATCAATTTGCACCTAATAGTGCACTTTATAATATGCCAATGGTATGCCGCCTTACAGGGAATTGGTTACCTGAAGCATTGGAGTTAGGATGGAATCAGTTAATAGAGCGTCATGAATCTTTGCGGACGGTATTTCATGAAGAGGAAGGTCATCCTGTGCAGCAGATTCAACCTTATATTTTCCGTCCTCTGCCGCAAATGGACCTAACTAAGCTTTCATTAGAGGAGAGAGAAAGAAAGTTGGAGCAATGGATTCAAACTGAAGTTGAATCTCCATTTGATTTAGAACAAGGACCATTGTTCCGTGGACAAATCATAAGAATTTCAGAAGAAGAATGGGTTCTTCTGTGTAATATGCATCATATTATCTCAGATGGATGGTCGATGGAAATCTTGCTTCAAGAATGGATGACATTTTATGAGAATGCGATTTGGGAAAAACAAGCAGAGCTGGAACCACTACCAGTTCAATATGCCGATTTTGCTCAGTGGCAAAGAGGATGGTTGAAAGATGAAGTACTAAATCAACAACTTGCATATTGGAAGGAAGAATTATCTGGTGAGTTACCAGTCTTAATGTTGCCAATGGATCGTCCGCGTCCGCCAGTGCAAACCCACCATGGATTAACTCATAATGTTTTGTTATCGCGCCCATTACTGGATAAATTAAACGAACTAAGTCGTCAAGAAGGGGCCACACTTTTCATGACCTTATTGGCATCGTATCAAAGTTTCCTTGCTCGTTATACGGGACAAACGGATATTATTGTTGGCAGCCCAATTGCAAATCGAAATTATCGAGAAATTGAAGGACTGATTGGTTTCTTTGTCAATACATTGGTTTATCGAGCTGATTTAAGTAATGCACCGGCATTTCAAGAGTTGTTGTCTCAAGTGCGGATAAAAGCATTGAAGGCATATGAGTATCAAGATGTTCCGTTTGAGAAAATTGTAGAGGTTATCCAACCTGAACGAAATACAAGCCATTCTCCGATTTTCCAAACCATGTTTACTTTGCAAAATACGGGACAGAAGCTACCAGAACTACATGGAAGAAATATAGAAGTAATGGAAAGTAATGTTCCAATCGCTAAGTTTGATTTAAGTTTAACAGCTGCAGAAGTGGAAGAGGGTTTATTGCTTACTTTTGTTTATAGGACGGATTTATTTGACAGCATAACTATTGAATCCATGGCTGAACATTTTGGAAACTGGTTGAATGTAATCGTAGAGAATCCTGATAAATCATTAGCTAAGTTGCCTATATTATCAGGATTACAGCAAAAAGAGTTGGAAGAGTGGAATAATGATGCTGTAGCATATCCACGGGAAAGTGCGATTCATCAGCTGTTTGAAGAGCAAGTAAATCGTACACCTGACGCGGTGGCAGTAGTAGATGAAAAACAGCAGTTAACATATCGAGAGCTTAATGAAAAAGCTAATCAATTGGCCCACTATCTTCAGCAATGCGGAATTGGGACTGAATCATTAGTTGGACTTTGCTTTGAGCGTTCAGTTGAGATGATTGTTGGTATTATGGGGATCTGGAAGGCTGGAGCAGCCTATGTTCCATTGGACCCATCATATCCAGAAAGTCGCATACGATATATTTTGGAGGACACTGGAGTTCAAGTATTAGTTACGAATGAGTCATTAGAAGGTTGGATACCCAAAGAAGTTAAGGCAGTTTGTCTAGATAGGGATCAAGCAATGATTTCAAAAGAAAGCATTCTTTCACCAAAATGTGAAGTAACAGGAGAAAACCTAGCGTATGTTATCTATACTTCGGGATCGACGGGGAATCCAAAGGGTGTCTTGATACAGCATCATTCTGTAATAAACTTGTCGCATGGTTTACAAAAAGAGGTTTTCGAACATGAGATACCATCTAACATGCATGTCGGTTTAAATGCGTCAATTGCCTTTGATGCATCTATTCAGCAATTACAAATGCTGTTGTATGGTTCAAGTTTGTATATTATTCCGAATGAAGTACGAAGTGATCCGGAACAGTTTGTAGCTTATATTAGGGAGAACAAGTTAGCAATCTTTGATATAACACCTTCAATGCTTCAATTACTTATAGATGCCGGATTGTTAGAAACGTACGATGGTGTTCATGTTCCAAGTAAGGTATTGGTTGGCGGCGAAGCGATTATGCCGTCATTATGGGAACAGCTAGTAGAGACTGATAAAATTGAGTTTTATAATGTATATGGTCCTACAGAATGTACGGTTGATGCAACATGCTATCATATCAAAAAAGATAGTGAGAGAGTAACGATTGGGCGTCCGTTGCCTAACGTTCAAACTTATGTATTGGATAGAAATGAGTTGCCAGTTCCAGTTGGTGTGATGGGTGAACTTTATATCGGAGGAGCGGGTCTAGCGAGGGGATACTTAAATCGTCCAGAGTTAACATCCGAACGATTTATTTCTCATCCATTCAAAGAAGGCGAGAGATTATATAGAACAGGCGATCTCGTGAGATATCTTTCTGATGGTAATATAGACTATTTAGGAAGAATGGATAATCAAGTGAAGATTAGAGGATTTCGAATCGAACTTGGGGAGATTGAGTCGACTTTACAGGAGCATGACTTGATAAAAGAGGCAGTTGTAATAGTTAGGGAAAATCAGTCGGCAGATAAGAGGTTGGTAGCTTATATAGTGGGCGAAGGCAGTTTAGAAGAATGGCGTGAGTATCTTAAAATAAAACTGCCAATCCATATGATACCTTCCTACTTTGTCGAAATGAAAGAATTACCGCTAACCATAAATGGAAAGGTTGATCGGAAATCATTGCCTATACTAGATTATCAAGGAACACAAGAAGGCTACGTAGCCCCAAGAAATGATCGTGAACATAAGCTTTCTATCATTTGGGAACGTGTGCTGGGTTCAAAACGTATTGGTATTTATGATAACTTTTTTGAAATTGGTGGAGATTCAATTCTTAGCATTCAGATTGTCTCTCGTGCGAAGCAAACTGGTTTACAATTGACACCAAAACAAATATTTGAACACCAAACGATTGCTGAGTTGGCGCAAGTAGTCAAAGAAGAACAAGGTGTACAAGCAGAACAAGGAATTATAACTGGAGAGACGATACTTACACCTATTCAGCAGAGGTTTTTTGCACAAAATCATCCTAACCCACATCATTGGAATCAATCCATGTTCTTTAGAACGAAAGAAAAATTGGACATAGGATCACTGGAAAAGGCAGCGCGTAACCTTCTACTTCATCATGATGCCCTGCGTTTAAGATATGAACGTTTGCCTAATGGGACTTGGGAACAGTGGAATGAAGGAATTGAAGAACAATTGATGCTGACTGTCATTTCATTAGACGAAGTGGCGGAAGCCGATTGGCATGAAGTTATTCAAAAAGAGATTAATATTGCACAAGAAAGTTTGAATTTACATGATGGTCCGTTAATGAGAATGGTGTATTTTGATGAAGGTGAGAAAACTGGCCGATTATTTTGGACAATTCATCACTTAGCCGTGGATGGTGTTTCCTGGCGAATTTTATTGGAAGATCTGCAAACAGCGTATACTCAAGCGATTCAAGGGCAGAAAATTCAATTACCTATGAAGAGTACATCTTTTAAAGAATGGTCGGAGAAATTACAACATTACGCTGAAACTAGAATAACAAAAGAAGTGCTGCATTACTGGGAGCAGCAGTCTGAACAAGACGTAGTTAAACTGCCGATAGATGGTACTATAAGTAATTCAGTAAGCGCAGTAACTGAGGAAATTACTGTGGTGTTAAATGAGAATGAGACCCGTATGTTATTGCAAGAGACTTTAAGCACTCACCGTGTCCAAATCAATGAAGTATTATTAGCAGCATTGGTACAAGCTACAGCAGCATGTACAGGGCAGACGATATTGAGCGTGGATTTAGAGGGGCATGGTAGAGAAGAAATTATTGAAGATGTTGACTTATCGAGAACCGTGGGATGGTTTACAAGTATTTACCCTGTTCACTTAAATATTACTAGTGCTAATACGCCAATTGCAGCATTAAAAGCAGTTAAAGAACAAGTTCGCAAAATTCCTAATAAGGGTGTTGATTATGGAGTGTTGCGTTACATGAACGCAACAATGTGTGAGCAATTGAGCTCTCAAAATACACCGTCTATTAGTTTTAACTATCTTGGACAATTTGATCAAATGTTTTCTAGCGATGCAATGTTTATGCCGGAGAACGAATTTAAGCGTTTAGATCATGCTGCCGGTTCCAAGCGATCGCATGTAATTGATGTAATTGGGGTTGTAACGAATGGAAAACTTCAGTTCACTTGGGTATACAATGTTGGACAATTCGCCAAATCAACGATTCAAAGTATTGCACAGAATATGCTATATCAACTGAGCAGATTGATTCAACCTTCAGATAGAGAATCTGCACTGACCATTTCGGATTTTACGATGGCTAATCTTAACCAAGTAGGTTTGACAAATGTACTAAACAAAATGAATCGTGGAAAGAACAATCAGATTACTGATTTATATCCACTATCACCTTTGCAAGAAGGTATGATTTTCCACACACTGCATGACCAAGGGAATGAACATGTTGCACCGTATATAGTGCAATTAAGTTTTATGATTAAAGGGAAAATGGATATTCCTACTTTTGAGCAGGCGTGGAAATCTGTAATTCAGCGGCATGAAATTTTTCGTACAGCATTTGTTTGGGACGAAATTGAAGAACCATTACAAGTGGTGTATGAAAATATCCCATTTAAAGTGAACAAAGAAGACTGGCGTACAATGACAACTAAAGAGATAGAGGAAAAAAGAAAAGTCTTTTTGGCATTAGATCGAAAACAAGCCTTCCAATTTGATGAAGCGCCATTGATGCGGGTAACGGTCATTCAAGAAGGTGAGGAAGAATATCGGATTGTTTGGACACATCACCATATTTTACTGGATGGATGGAGTTTACCATTGGTCTTTAATGAATTACTTACAGTCTATCAGAAGAGAATGAATGGAGAAGCTGTAAAGTTACCTAAACCCTCACCATATAAGAAATATATCCAATGGCTCAGAGAACAAGATAAGGAGCAGGCGGAACAATTCTGGAGAGAAAAGCTTAAAGGTTTTACTGCACCAACTTTGCTGGGCTTAGAAAGTAAAGAGGAAGAAAAAGGTTATACAGAAAAGGTTACCTATTTATCAGAAGAGCAGACTCAAGCGTTACAAGGATGGGCGAAACGAAATAAACTTACTTTGAGTACAGTAATTCAAGGTGCATGGGCATATCTCATGAGCCGATATAGTGGAGAAAATGACATTGTTTTTGGTGTAACAAGCTCAGGGCGTCCTACGGAGATTATTGATGTTGAAAACATCGTAGGTCCTTTCATTACAACGTCACCGACGCGAATTCAATTGATGAATGATATAAAAGTAATAGATTGGTTGCAGAAGATACAAGAGGAAGAGATAGAAAGAAGACAATATGAGTATGCTTCTTTGACAGAGATTCAGGGGTGGAGTGAGGTTCCTAGAGGTACACCGCTGTTCAATTGTTTATATGTGTTTGAAAATTATCCAGTGAAAGAAGAATCTTCAGAAAATCTGGAAATTAGTGAATTGAAAGGGGTAGAACAAACCCACTACCCATTAGGATTGGCTGTAGTTCCAGGAATCCAGTTATCGTTAAAGTTAATGTATGACCGTAGTAAGTTTAATAGAGTAACCATTGAACGAGTGTTGGGTCATTTACACCAAGTGTTGATGCAAATGCTCAAAAACATTGATCAAACTCTATCGGAGCTGGTATATATTACGGAAGCTGAACAAAGACAACTATTAGAAGAATGGAATGATAATGCTATATCCTATCCACGTGAGAATGTGATTCATCAACTATTCGAACAGCAAGTAAATCGTACGCCTGACGCGGTGGCAGTGGTAGATGAAAAACAGCAACTAACATATCGTGAGCTGAATGAAAGAGCTAATCAATTGGCCCATCATCTACAGAAATGTGGAATTGGGACAGAGTCATTGGTTGGCCTATGTTTTGAGCGTTCAGTTGAGATGGTTGTTGGTCTCATGGGAATTTGGAAGGTTGGAGCAGCCTATGTTCCATTGGATCCATCGAATCCGGAAAGCCGCCTGCAATATATTTTAGAAGACACAGGAATTAAAGTGTTAGTTACAAATGAGGTATTACTAGGATGGATACCTAAAGACATCAAGACAGTTTGCCTAGATAGGGACCAAGCAATGCTTTCTCAAGAAAGCAAACTTTCACCAATATGTGAGGTAACAGGGGAAAACTTAGCGTATGTTATCTATACTTCTGGTTCGACAGGGAATCCAAAGGGAGCTTTAGTACAGCACCATTCTGTAATAAACCTATCCTATGGTTTACAAAAAGAAGTTTTCTCACATGAGATACCTATGCGCGTCGGTTTGAATGCGTCAATTGCCTTTGATGTATCTATTCAGCAATTACAAATGTTGCTTTATGGTTCAAGTTTATATATTATCCCAAGTGAAGTTCGCACTAATCCGAAACAATTTGTGTCCTATATTAGGGAGAATAAATTGGAAATGTTTGATATGACACCTTCATTACTTCAATTACTTATAGATGGAGGATTGCTAGAAATAAGTGCTGATGTTCATGTGCCAAGCAAGATATTGGTCGGTGGTGAAGCAATCATGCCGTCATTATGGGAACAGCTAGTAGAGACTGAAAAAATTGATTTTTATAACGTATACGGTCCTACAGAATGTACGGTTGATGCAACGTGTTATCATATCGAAACAGATAGTAAGAGAGTTACAATTGGACGTCCGTTGCCGAACGTTCAAACTTATGTATTAGATAAAAATTTGTTACCTGTCCCAGTTGGTGTAACAGGTGAGCTATATATTGGTGGGGCAGGTATAGCGCGAGGATACTTGAATCGTCCAGAATTAACAGCAGAGCGATTCATCCGTCATCCATTTAATGAAGAAGAGCGTTTATATCGTACGGGAGATTTGGTTCGTTATTTACCTGATGGTAATTTAGATTACTTGAGAAGAATTGATAATCAAGTGAAAATTCGAGGATTCCGTATTGAACTTGAAGAGATTGAAGCAAATCTAGAGAGTCATCCATTGGTAAAAGAAGCAGTAGTTTTGGTGACAGAGGATAAATTAGGAGAGCAGAGATTGGTTGCTTATGTAGTTGGAGATGGAAGTATGTATGACTGGCGTGAATATCTCAAGACACAAGTACCGAATTATATGGTTCCCGCACACTTTATAAAGGTAGACAAGATTCCTCTTACACCGAATGGAAAAGTTGATCGAAAGGCATTGAACAGTTTAACAATTCAAAGAGAAAATAATTTGTCTACAACAATCATTCCAAGGGATGAAATTGAATATCAGTTGATTAAAATCTGGCAGGATGTGTTACAGATAGAAGATGTCTATGTAAATGATGATTTCTTTAATAGAGGGGGACATTCTCTCCTTGTAATTAAATTGATTTCAAAAATTAAGGAGAAGTTTGGAAAAGAGATTAAGGTGTCTACATTGATTAAGAATCCAACATTGGAAGGAATCGCATGCCTTATTCGTGATAAGCATGATATGACAAAATCTGTATCAGCGCTGGTTCCACTACAAGAATCAGAGAAAAAACCTTTCTTTTGCGTTCATCCGTTTATGGGAAATGTATTTTGTTACATTCAACTAGCAAGATTGCTTAAGAACCAATGTTCATTTTATGGTTTACAGAATCCTCTCATAGAAAAGAGAGGAATTGATGATTTGACCTTGGCGGAAGTAATTCAACTTTACATTGAAGAAATAAAACGTGTTCAGCCAGAAGGCCCATATCGTCTTGGAGGATGGTCTTTAGGCGGTGCAATTGCTTATAAAATTGCAACTGTATTAAGGAATCAAGGAGAGGAAGTTGAGTTTTTGGTACTAATGGATACTAAAGTACCTTCAGAGCAAGATCGTAAAACTAGGGAGGATATGCTCTCATATATATCTGAACATTTCATTCCTAGAGATCTTACTGAGCAGGAAGAAGACCTCGTCCATAAGCAAGATATGCTAGTGGAGCGATTAATTATGGAAGGAGTACTCCCGCCTGATGCAAATCTTATGAATTTGAAGCAAGTTACCAATGCTCATAGGAAATGCCTGAACTTAATGGCAGAGAATGATTTGATACCATACTTTGGAGAAGTTATCTACTTTAGTGCTGAGGAAGGAAAAGAGTTGTTTACAGATTGGGGGCCTTTATTAAAAGGAAGAGTAAATAAGTATTCTGTCCCTGGATCACATGAAGAAATAGTAGACTGCCCCGCAGTTGAAAAGATAGCTAAGTACCTATTAAATGAATTTGAAGGGATAAAAGAAACATCCCTTTCATTAACTGAAGAGTAGAGAGTGTAAAAGATGCAACACTATGAACGAAAAGGGCAGCCCAATAACTGCAAATAAAGTTTAGGCAATAATGAACATATCAAGAGTATTACTTTTTAAGAGGATAATGGAAAAATTACTTGATAGAGACATAGAAACCTATATGAGTTGCTCATAGAATGATGTAAATGCTCTCCATTTTTTGTAATAGAAACTAATGCTTTGATGATATTACTGAGGAAAGGTGTATATTTTCATTGATATGTAAATATGCACCTTTTTTATTATATTTGCAATTTAATAAAGCTAATTTGAATTTATGTAACGCACATATATGAAGCCATCCTTTAAAAAAGGAAGTGATTTATCATACACATTCAAGCTGTGAAAATACCAAAGAAAATTGAAAGTCATTTGTTTAAGCAACTTAGTAACTTGGTTTCAAATGAGAAGAAAGAACGAATGAAGCGCTTATTAAACTCATGCGACATTAATAGGACCCTGATAGGGGATTTACTAATCCGATCTCTAATCTGCCAAAAGTATAAAATTAATAATGAAGAAATTAGATTTATATATAATGATTATGGAAAACCTTTTGTTGAAAATTTTTCTGACTTTCATTTTAATCTGTCACATTCAGGAGAATGGGTGGTTTGTACTACTGCTAATTTTAATGTGGGTATTGATATAGAAAAGGTTTCAGAGATAGAGGCTCTTAAATTAGCAAATGAATTTTTTTCAGAGGAAGAATTTTATGATATATCTAATATAAATTCTGATGAACAAATTAATTATTTTTATGATTTATGGACATTAAAAGAAAGTTATATAAAAACGATTGGGAAAGGGCTTTATATCCCGTTAAATTCATTCTCTATAAAAAAAGAGTCACAAACTTTAATTTCATATAAGTATATACCTCAAAACTTTTATTTTAGACAATATAACATTGAGCCAAATTATAAGATATCTGCTTGTGCAACAAGGGATGAATTTCCGCAAGAGATAATAATTAAAGACATTTATTCAATTTGCCAGAATATATACAAATTTGAAAGTAAGGAGAAAATCAATGCAGAAGACTAAACTTTTTTGCTTTCCACATGCTGGGGGATCTGCGTTTAGTTACGCAAAATGGAAAAATCACTTTAATCCATATATTGAGGTAGTCCCGATAGAGTTAGCTGGTAGAGGATATAGAATTGAAGAAAACTTGTACCAAAGTATGGAAGAGGCAGTAAATGATGTCTACAATAAAATAGTTATGCAGATAGATGATTCGCCCTACATTCTATTCGGGCATAGCATGGGAAGTTTGATCGCCTATGAAGTAGCCAGAAAAATAAAAGATTCTAAAAACGTATCTCCTGAATTTCTTGTTTTGTCCGGTAGAAATCATCCAAATAGTAAAATAAAAAATATCCGACATAATCTTTCTAATGAGCAATTTAAAAGAGAAGTTATTGCAATGGGAGGTACACCGTCCGGGGTACTTCAATCAGAAGAATTAATGGAGATTTTTCTCCCAATTCTAAGAGCAGATTTTAAAATTGTCGAGACATATATTCATGACAATAATATACAACTATGTGATATTGATTTTCTTATATTTAATGGGGAAAATGATGAATTTACTACATATGATCAAGTAATAAAATGGGAGCAATATACAAGTAAAACGTGTACTCTTCATTCTTTTAAAGGTAATCATTTCTTTCTAAATGAAAATATTGAAGAAATAGCAAAGAGTATTATAAGAAAGTTAGATTCTAAAAGATTATCAAATAGTTTTTAGAGGTTTTCTAAGTATATTCATGGCTAAGGAACAAAATATTAAATATGAAAAATAAAGGAACTGCTGAAATATCATTGAATAAGGGCATTGAAGCCTAAACGAACTTTTCAAAGGCAGGAAAAAAGACTCATTGAATCTTAAGAGTTACTTCCCTTATTTATCTAAAAAAGTGATGCAACTTATTTGCATCACTATTTAAATTTTTACCAGAGAGTAATTTAGTTAATTGGTAGAAAAAGGAATGGACCTATTTGGCCCTTCCTTTTTCTCATACATAACGCTTGTTGACAACTTATGAAATAATAGCATTCATCGCTATTAAAATATAACACTAAAAGCAATTAATTAGATATGTAATTGTGCATACATTGTACTATTTCATGAATGGGAACAAAACTATTTATCTCTTTCGGGCTAGGAAACAAATAGACTCAGGTATACTTAGGGTAAGAGCACCCAAAGATGTGCTCCGTTTCCTATTTCCTATCCTACTAAATTACCATTCCAAGCAAATTCCTTCTCTTTCAAACAATTCATCCATTGAATAAAGATAAATCCGCCATACGTATCGCGTAGCATGAAACGTTCTTAATATCATTTGGAATATATTTCAATATACTTCCGATACTATAACAGCTCTAAAATTTCTCTACTGGAGGTATATAATGACATATCCATTTCGTAATTTAGTATTTGAAGGAGGCGGGTAAAAGGGATCGCTTTTATCGGTGCCATCCGCGCACTAAACGATGAAGAGATTTTGCCAGAAATACAAAGATTTTGGGGGACTTCTGCAGGAGTGATTACTGCATTACTTTTAGATCTTTCCATTCCATTCGCAGATGTCGTAAAAATCCACAAAGATATGAATTTTAAAGCATTTAAAGATCATGATTTTTTGTTTATTCAAGATAACATTCGTCTATTTTTGTGTCATTGTTAGTTGGGACAGAAGTGCAGGAACTACCGAAAACACATTCTCACATTGGAATAGATGTAGGACTAAAAGATTTCGCCATTCTGTCAGATGGAAAAACCTATGAAAATCCGAAGTTTTTTCGATCGTTAGAAGAGAAGTTGGCAAAAGCACAGCGTGTTCTTTCTAGAAGAACGAAAGGATCTTCTCGCTGGAATAAACAACGAGTAAAAGTAGCTAGAATGCATGAATACATGGCAAATGCTAGAAAAGATTACTTGGACAAAATCTCTACTGAAATCATCAAAAACCACGATGTTATCGGTATAGAAGATTTGCAAGTATCGAATATGTTAAAAAATCGTAAGCTAGCAAAAGCGATTAGTGAGGTATCATGGTCACAGTTTCGAACTATGTTGGAATATAAAGCAAAATGGTATGGCAAACAAGTCATTGTCGGATCAAAAACATTTGCTTCAAGCCAATTATGTTCTTGTTGTGGATATCAAAATAAAGACGTTAAAAATCTAAACCTACGTGAATGGGACTGTCCTTCTTGTTGTACACACCATGATAGGGATATTAACGCAAGTATCAATCTAAAGAATGAAGCGATAAGGCTTCTAACCCCAAGGACTGCGGGGTTAGCCTAATCAATTAGAGTTCGATAGAACTCTTTACTTAGGAATCCCCCACTTTCACTTCTAAACGAAGTGAAAGTGGGGGTAGTTCAAAGAATGTTGAACATTAGTTTGTTTTTTCAACAATAGGAGAAATAGCTTTCACAGGAACACCAGCAAGTAAAATAGGGCTAAACTCAAAAGATGCAGCATAAACGTTCACCGTATCACCGATTACAATATCTTGTAATACTTCGGTTGAAGTTTCAACTTCATAAGTTATGTTGTTACTTGAAACTAAGATTGAATTATCGGATTTTTCTGTAACATTTCCTGTAATTTTTTTGTATTGATTCTCTAAAATATTTTGTTCATTTCCTTTTTGAATAATTGCGTTTCTTGCCTCGAAAGGTAAGTCCATTAGAAGAATAGGGGCCATTTCAAATGCTTGAGCATAAACATTTACTGTATCACCTATCTGAATGTTTGGTAATACTTTTGGATTAACATGGGCACGAATGGTTTGATTTTCACTTGAAATTTCTAAGCTATCTTCGGATTTTTTTGTCACTGTACCAGAACGTTTTTTTAGTTGTGCTAAGAGTTTTTGTTCTTTATCTTTACTCATTACATGGTTTACTTGTTGTTTGTTAGATTCTTCGTTTATTTTAGAAATAGAACTTACATCAGTGTAAAATACAGTTTGTCCATAGATTTTTTGATGTTTCCATTGATTTTTGTTAGCAACTTTAACTTTGTCTCCGTTTTTAAAGTTAGAGTTACTACCATTCGGGAAGTCTATAGTAACTTCTTGATTATTTCCATTAGCATCTTTATATGCAACAGTCACATAATAAGAATCTGCATCATTTATTACACCAAATACATGGTTTTCTTGTTGTTTGTTAGATTCTTCATTTACTTTAGAAATAGAATTTACATCAGTGTAAAATACAGTTTGTCCATAGATTTTTTGATGTTTCCATTGATTTTTGTTAGCAACTTTAACTTTGTCTCCGTTTTTAAAGTTAGAGTTACTACCATTTGGGAAGTCTATAGTAACTTCTTGACTATTGCCATTAGCATCTTTATATGCAACAGTCACATAATAAGGGTCTGCATCATTTATTACACCAACTACAGCATTTTCTTCTTTCTTTGTTTGGTGGTCGATTTGATCAGACTTTGCAATAAATTGTGCAGCCTCTGCACGGGTAATCGGTCTATTAGGGGACCAGTTTTCTCCATCTTCAGTGCCCTTAGAAATTTCTGTTTGTATTAAAATATTTGCATATTTTTCTCCCCAATGTCCTTTTAAATCCTCAAACGTAGTTACACTATTTTCAGCAACTTTATTTTCTAATTTATAAGCGTTTGCCACCATTGAAGCCATGGATGCACGATTAATCAAACCTGTTGGAAGGAAGTTACCATTTCCATCTCCTTTAATAACACCTGCTTTTTCAACAGCTGCAATGTATGGTGCTGCCCAGTGATTTTGAGCATCTTGGAAGGATGGTTTAGCATTTAGATTAATATCTAGACCAAGCATAATGGCCATTATTTTGGCAGCTGAACCGCGGTCAATTGTTTCAGCGGGAGCAAAAGTACCATCGGGTTTTCCATGTAATGCGCCTTTTTCAACTAGGTAATTTACAGAAGGGCTTGCCCAATTTGGGACATCTGGAAATTTATGAGTATTTGCAAATGTACTAGATGAGTAGGATAGTAGACTTCCAGCAAGAATTCCTGTAGCAATTAATTTGTATTTCAAAATGTAACACTCCTAAAAATTATTACAGCTTGGTAAATCTATCATTTATAGTTAAACTCATAAGTAATATGACCTAGTTTAATAGATTAGGTTGGTATCATCACTATATTGCAGGTAAATAATATATGGTTGATTCAAACTATTATTTCGAAAAGAATTCACAGACATACACTTGTAGTAAGGGACTATTTGATATATTTACCGAGCTTGTGTAACCAGTATAGTTACTTATATATACGAGTGTCAATTAAAAAAGAATTACATTTTTGTAAGATAACCATATTAATAATATAGTAAGTAATTATTATATAAGGTGAATAATTACTCATTATAATAACTATAAGGATGAATATATTTGTTTTTAATCCTATGTAATGAGAGGGTTCTCTAGATTAAATAAAGAGGGATATTTAGCGTTATTTACCAGTGATTTTTTGTGTTTTTTATTTTCGTTGGACTTCTATTATTATTTGTATTATTTGGTCATCATACTGCAGAGTTTTTAAATTTAAACAGTCACGATGGCCTCTTACCAAATGGTGCAACAAGTTTTATTATATCTTTGTTGGTCGTTATCAATTAATTATTGAAGATAATAGATTAAATAATTTAGATTTATATGTGGGGTATTTTTGTACATCCCCTGAAAAAGGCGAATAAGAAGTACGCTCCTAAAATTTCTAACGAAGTACTTCGTATATACTATTTACTGTATTTTAGATAGTAACTTTGATTGCACTAATTCTTGAATAAATGCATTCATGTCAACAAATTTTTGTTGTTTATTAAACTTAAATTGCCATAAAGATTAATAAGTTGCCATGCAAACGGAAATATTTGTTTTAATCTATCTCTAAATATTGGCTATTTTCTTTCCTGTAAGTCATCAAATTAGTAAAAATATAGGAATTATAATAAATGATACGATTCGCTAATAAACAATCCAATGAACCAGATAGGTGGATTATTTTCATTTTTAGCCTATTATAAACATAAAAAAATTTACCTCGTGTAAAAGTTACTTGCTATATTATTAACCTTATTACCTTACAAAAGTGTAATAATCTTTTTGTTGACGTTCTTTAAAGGGTGTAACTATAATGATTACATGCTAATTGATAATGGAAATCAGTTGGTGAATAGATATGATTGGAGATGTTTTAGCATATGAAAAAAGTCATTTTAGCTGGTGCATTAGGAATTGCAGCATTTACAGGAAGCAATATACCAGGATTAGATTCACTAACAGCAAGTGCAGCTGTGCAAGAGTTCAACACTACAGTTGAGGGGAAAGTAATAGAAGTACAGTCAAACTATTTTATCATTGAAAGTAAAGAATTAAATGAAAGTGTAACTATTTATACTGATTTTCAGGTAAATGCAAAACCAGGTGAATATGTAAAAGTAAATAGTAATGGTCCATTACTTCAAAACGCATTTACTACAAGTTTAACGGCTAATTCTGTTGAGCATTTTGAATTAGCTCCTGGAAACTATGAGCAATATACAGTAGGGCATGTAAGTGAAATTTCTTCTAATGAGTTATTAGTTACATATATAGATAATAACGGAAATCCAGAGGATCTTCGTGTACCTCTAAAAAACACTCATAACTTTAAGGTTAATGACTTAGTGAAAGTAGAAAGTGATTTTTGGACGAGATCCATACCACCTATAGCTGTAAATGCAAAAGTAGAAAAAGTTAAAACGCAAATTAATGATTATAGTACTAGTACTGAGTCTTTAGAAAAAGAAGGTACAACATTGAAACCAGGAATGTATGAGAAAGAAGATGGTCAACCTAATTTTGTAATTGGAGAAATTACAAAAATAGACAAAGATTATACCGATTATGTAGCTGTCAAGTACCCTTCTAAAAATGGGGAAAATGATGTTGTTTATGTGGATTTAACACAAGGTCAACAATTTAATATAGGTGATATGGTTCGAGTAGATTTTCATGATGGATCTAATTTCCATGGAATGGATAAAACAACATATGACCATATCCAGAAAATTAACGATAAAATTAAACAGAATACAAATGAAGAGCAATGGGTTTGGTCTTAATTTTAATAAAATAAAATTATCCATCTATAATGTATATACCAATTCAAAAAGTCTTGTAATATGTTACAAGGCTTTTTTGAATTAGTTACTTTAAAACATTATCTTCTGTTTCATTTTTATTAGCTGCTTGCAAAAATGTCATATTTCTGTCGTGGACACTCATTCATATAAGTAACTATAATTGCTCCATCAATTGGGTATATGTTACATTTATATAATTTCTCAGAGATACATGTTTATATAATGATTGTCCTGTTTATATTCTTTTGACTGGAAAGTCTATACATACACTTAATTTCGTGAAATTTTTTTATAGAGTTATAAAAACTTTTTTTGTTGATAATATTTAATGCATCTAATCAGTATAAGCCTTTCTGTAATCTATTAATTTTGGAATCATGATGTTAGCATTGTCCAATCCATTTGAAAGCATGCTAGAGAACTAGACATATTTGTGACTTTTTATGAGAAAAAGGATGCAGAGAAATATGGTGATTTATCATTTTCCGACAGAAGATTCCTTTCATTTCATACGGTTAGAAACATTTTTATAATTCCTGTTCTATAATTGTTGAATATTAACAGGTGTAATTTGAGGTTGCTTTATTTTGAAAGAAATCTTTTGAAATGGTCATAATAGGAATAATAATTAGAAACAAATTTAATAAAAAATGATGAAAGACTTAAGAAGGTGAATATATTGCGTAAACATTCACATGTGCAATTTTATGTATTGATATCGGCTCTAGTAGCTTATTTAAGCTTTTGCTTTATATTTTTATTTGTTTTTCCGAATGAGTATTTTGTATCAGATTTTAATATACGATTATCATCCTTAGTTGTTGAAATTACTGTATTTATCTCATTACTTTACTCGATAGCATCAAGGAGAATTAAACTAGGAGTCTTTTGGGTTTGTATTACTATTGCAATAGGGTGTTTCTTGATAGGGAATTTTATATCTGCTTTTCAAGTACTTAATGTAGAATTACCAATACAAAATTTTAATATCTCTGATGTATTTTTGTTGTTTTTCTTATTCTTCTTTCTCTTTGCGTTCTTTTATAAAATCATGATGGAATGTAACAAATGGGAAAAAGCTTATTTGATTTGTGATTTATGTATTGTTGTTACTGCCATTTTTACCTTAGAGTGGTACCTATTTAATAAACCTTCTGCAAATATCTTATTCTTATCAATTGGAGATGTTTTTCTTTCATTTATTTTCCCAATTATAGATCTATTGCTTCTTTTACTAGGAGTTAGCCTTATCTTTCGACCAGCAATTTTTAATGCGAAAAGTAAATTGTTTATTTTCATCTTAGTATTAACTGGATTGTCTATTACGGACTATTTATATTTCTATTTACAAGATGATTTATCACATCGTTCACTCATATTATTAAGGTGTTTGTATAGAGTTTTTCTATTATTTATTGCCATTGCCGCTACTATCCCAAGGCGTGCATCTTCTAGAAGGAATTATTTTATTATTAATCCGACATTTGGAAAGAAACTTCTTGTCATATTTCCTTATCTTGCAGTTGCAATCTTAATTGGTTTTACTTTAAAAGAGCAAACTTCTTCATCTACACTGATTACGGGTAATTGTATTGCCTTTGTATTTGTACTGATTCGTCATACAATTGTACGAATGCAAAACAAAGATTTAACCGAAACATTAAAAGTGTTTAATAATCAATTAGAGCAAAAAGTATCTCAAAGAACAGCGGATTTAATAAAAAAATCTAATGATTTGGTGAAAAATCAAGAGAGGTTTAAGTCCTTATATGAGTACCATCCAGACCCTATATTAACAATTGATTCAAATGGTACCGTTTTAAATATAAACCAGTCTGGAAGTATATTATTAGGGAAAGACAGTGCTGCATTAATAGGAAAAGAGTGCTTCTCTATTTTTTTAGATGAAGATAAACCTGAATTGGAAGCAGTTCTAAAGGTGGGGAAACGATGTAGTTCGTCTTCGTTACAGTTACGTGTGAAAAATAATAATGAGAAGGATATATATTTTTGGTATGTCACTATTGTTCCTATTATGATAGAAGGACAAACTTTTGGGAGTTATGTAATGGTAAAAGACATTACGAAAATGAAGCAACAACAAGATAAGATAAACTATCTAGCATTCCATGATACAGTGACGGAGATTGGAAATCGAATATTCTTCCAACAAGAATTAGAAAAATCCATTGAGCGTGCACAAAAAACGCAGGGTGAATTTGGACTCTTGTATATAGATTTAAATCGTTTTAAGACTATTAATGATACAATGGGACATTCAATTGGTGATAGCGTTTTAAAAGAAGTTGCTAAACGTTTTAGGACATGTCTGTTACCTTCTATTCCTCTAGCGAGAATAGGGGGAGATGAGTTTGCAGTCTTAGTCCATAACCACACAGAACAACAGCTATTGGATTTATGTGAAAATCTGTTTCGTATAACTGAAAAACCATTTGTAGTCAATCAGCATAGTTTTTACTTATCTCTTAGTATAGGAATAGCAGTGTATCCGTTTGGAGGAATAAACACTACTACACTTTTACAACATGCTGATATCGCCATGTATAGCGCAAAGGAAAAAGGTAACAATGCTGTTTGTATGTACGACGAGACATTATCTCAAAAAATAACAAGACGATTACAATTAGAACAGGATTTACCGAATGCAATTGAAAATAATGAGTTGTTTTTATTGTATCAACCACAAGTTGATAGTAAGACAGGAAAGGTTGTTGGTGCAGAGGCTTTAATACGTTGGCAACATTCAGAGCTTGGGCTAATTTCACCTTTTGAGTTTATATCTATCGCGGAAGAAACGTCGCAGATTATTTCAATTGGGAAATGGACGTTACAGGAAGCGTGTCGGCAACTAAAAGAATGGCATTCTGCGGGCTACTCAAATTTAAAGATGGGGATAAATTTATCAGCTATAGAGTTTGAACAGAAAGATTTTGTTCAAACGATTATTTCTACCATAGAAGAAATAGGAGTACCAGTTAACTTGATTGATTTGGAATTAACAGAGCGAATAGCAATGGTAGATGAGAAAGAAACTTTATCGAAGTTAAAAGACTTAAAATCATATGGTGTACATTTATCAATTGATGATTTTGGTACAGGATATTCTTCATTAGCGTATCTACCTTTGTATCCAATTGATACTTTGAAAATTCCAAGAGAATTTGTGAATAGGATTGGAACTTCAAATGATGGAGATGAAATTATACAAACAATTATTTCGTTAGCCCATACTTTAAATATGAAAGTAATAGCAGAAGGGGTAGAAACGAAGGAGCAATTAACAGTGTTACAACAAAATGCATGTTATCTAATTCAAGGTTATTACTACAGTAAGCCTGTAAATGAAGATGAATTTATTAATTTTTTAAATACGACACAAAATAAATAAGTCCAAAAAAATATATGAATTAAAGTGAGAAGACGTTCTACTCATATGGAGTAGAACGTTTTTCTTATGTTTACTTTCAGAAGGTATGCAGTTAGGTTTCTGTTTTTGAGAGTAAATTTAGTATCCATATTCTCATTATTAGATTTGTTGTGAACTACACGCCACTTAGGAAAGTTTGAAGTGGGGGATTCTCAGTTCCATGGCGAAAGTAAGCTTTCGGCTCCCTGATCGTTACTTAGGGGTGTTCCACCCTAGATGTCCTTCGTATGATTGTTCTTTTGGTACAATTGATATTTTACGCAGGAACCAAATGGCATGGTTTTCGCACTTCATTTTCTTCCTTCAACGTCCTATATCAAGTTATCAAAGAACTTCATATAGCTAGTTTATATGCCAAACCGAAATGCATCTCCCACCTACCGTTGGTCTACGCCCTTCACACGCTTGAGGAAGGAGAATTCTTTCGGGGAATTCATTAAATAAAGGTTCCATCAAAAATTCACTATCAATTATTATTTTAATACCATATTGTAGTGTATATATTTTATTGGGAAAGTGCCTTATAGACATCAAGAAAACCATTACCATAAAAACTTTTATTAATAGGGGTATCATTGCTAACCCCATTTTTATAAAGATATCTCACGGCCTTATCGGGGTTGTTTTTAAATTTATTTTTATCAATAATTAATGCTAAAGCACCTGATACTTTTGGAGCAGCAAGTGAAACACCTACAGAGAGAGCATAACCACCACCAGGAGCGGTAGTTAATATTAGTTCTTTTAACATTAACTTATTTTTTACCCACTGTTCTAAACCATATTGCTGAAATAATCTATTATCTCCTCCAGGTGCAGCAATATCTATAAAACTTTCACCATAATTTGAAAATAAGGAGAGTAATTTAGGTGGGCCAACAGATGAAACTGTTACTACATTAGGCAACTCAGCAGGAATATCTAATATTTCTCCATTAAATGTTACCCCAGTATTTTCATTTTTTTTTCTGAAAAAATCATTCATTTCTTGCTTGTTAGTAACATTAAGAGCGTCATTACCAGCCGCAGCAACTATAACACTTCCCTTTGATTTAGCATATTTAATGGCTTTTTTATAAGCTTTAATTTCGGATAATTCCTCACTAGATTCACCGTATGAAGAAGATACTATACCATTGATGAGGTATTCTCCTAAACTTAAATTAATAACATCAACATTATCTTTTGCAGCTTCAACTATGGCTTTAATAACCCAAATAGCCTCACCTGCTCCATTACCAAACACTCTATACATTTTAATTCCAATACCAGGAGCAGCCCCTTTCATAAAACCATTAGCTGCAACCTGTCCAGCAGTAAAAGTTCCATGCCCTCTTAGATCTATTAGGCGATTTAATTCACCTGTTTCTTGAGATTCTTGCCCTCTAAACCCACCTTTAGGCACTAAATTTTTAGACCCAGGTGAAATGTTATCTTTTAAATCAGGATGATTTATATCAATGCCTGAATCAATGATACCAACAGTTACATTTTTAGTTCCTGGATATAGTCTATAGCTATCACCATTATGGGTTACTTGTTGCATATCCCATTGATTCTCCCATATTTCATGTAAGGGTAGGGGAGAAGAGACATTGGTTGCTACTTCTCTTGAATTAAACGATTGTAATGACTTATTATATGAATCTATATTAGGATCCGAATGAACCATATTCATTGCTTTTTCGGTAGCTTTCACTTGTATAACACCAATCTCTGGGACACTATAGACTACTTGCATATCATATTTTTGAAACTTACTAGCTAGTTTTTGGGGATTTTGATAATTTTTCAACAGTATAGTGTAATATTGTGATTTTTCTTCAGCATAAACTGCAGTGATAGGTATGAAAGTTCCGAAAATCAAGTTAATTAACAGAAGGAATTTAATTATTTTTTTCATAAAATCATCCTCTTGATATATTATGTATAGTCCTTATCTTACTAAATCGTTAATGAAAAGAGATATTATGAGAATTATTGATTTGAAAATTTTGTTCACTTTGATATTGATAAAATGTATTTTAGGAATAGGTTCATTAGAGAAGAGCATTAAATAAAAGGGAATGAGTAATTAAATATATAAAGTGTTTAATTACTCATTCCTATGATTTTAAATTTAAATTATAAATCTTTTTTTGCATATACTTTTAGAGATATTATCATTGATATAAAACCAATAATAATTGAGATGAAACAAGGCATCCATGTTAGGACAGTTGGTGAGAATGGAAAAATACTTTTGAAATCAATATTGCTTGATTGTAGTCCCCTTATAAGAGTAGGAGCAACAAAAGGTATTAAAAAAGCAGTTAAAAGTGATATGATTTTTGTTTTGTCATAACCAAATTTAAACTGAACAGGAAGTAGTACACCAAATAAAATACTTAGAGTTAAAAACGTTATTCCAAGAGCAATAGCGCTAAGGCTTTCTATACCCGATGGGGCGACAACTGAAATGATTATACGGATAATAGCTGCACAAATAAAAATTACAAAAAGAAAAAGGTACTTCGCTTTTACAAATGCGCTTCGAGTGTACGGGGTAGCACAAAGTAAAGCCGCTCCCTTGTACTGGTCCTCAAATTTGGATACTGTTCCGAACAAAATATATTCCATCAAAATAACGGTTAAAAGAAAGCTAACAAGACCGCCATCGTTTAATTGTAATTGTGAAGAAAGATAAATAGGAGCTATAGCAGCAAAAACGAGTAAGATTAGAAAATATTTTTTGACTAACAAAAAGTCTTTCATCACTAGGTTAATTAACATGGGTGTTCCCCCCAATATATGAAAGCATAATATCCTCAATAGTTGGTCTTTCTATTAATACATCAGGCATGAGTCGACGTACATCATCTTTTTTATTAGTAATCCCTTCAAATCCATAGTGAGTTTGATGTAAATTTAAAAAAAGAGGTCTTGTTTGTTCATTAATTAAGCGGTTGTCGCCCTTTACCAATGCATGTGTGTCTATTAAAACATCTTTTTCATCATTAACTAAAACTTTTCCATTATCAATTAAAATAATCATATCAGCAATTTTATCTAAATCAGATGTAATATGAGTGGAAAAAAATACGCTTTTCCCCGGCTCTTTCATGAAATCAAGGAGAATATCCATTAATTCACTCCGTACTAATGGATCCAAGCCACTTGTTGGTTCATCCATTATTAATAAATCTGCATGATGGGATAGGGCTAATGCAACTGCAAATTTCATTCGCATTCCTTTGGATAGAGTAGAGATTTTTTGTTCTAGATTTAAGTTAAACTTTTTAATGTAATTTTGGAAAACTGGTTCATCCCATTCAGTGTAGGATGGAGCAATAACATTTTTCATTTCCTTTACTGTTAATTCATCATAAAAATAGCCTTCATCTAGCACGATACCAATTTTGTTTTTAGACTTTCTTTCATGCTTATCCATATCTTTCCCTAGAAAATTAATTTTCCCAGAATCTTTTAAAATGAGACCTAAAATCGCTTTAATTGTAGTGGTCTTTCCAGAACCATTTGTACCGATAAATCCTGTTATACAGTCTGTATTAAGTGAAAAGGTAACATCTTTTAACGAAAAATTCTCGTAAGATTTATTTAAATTATTTACTTCTAACACAACATTCATTTTTCATTCTCCTCCTCTAAAATTAAATCTAAAATTGAATGGAGATCATCTGCATGAATACCTATACTACGTGCCATTTGACAAACTTCAGTAAGTTTAACTTCTACCATCCGGCGTTTGGACTCCATTAACAACTCTAAATTTGTAGGAGCTACATAGGTCCCTTTTCCAACCTTTGTAATAATAAAGCCTTCTGTTTCTAATTCTGCATAAACTCTTTTTGTAGTAAGTACACTTACATGTAAGTCGTTAGCAAGTGAGCGGATTGATGGTAATTGTTCACCCTCTTTTAATTCATTGTTAAATATAGATTCTTTAATTTGCTCCTTTATCTGTTGATATAAAGGCATACTTGATACATTACTTAAGACTATTTTCATTAAACAACCTCTTTATCGATAAGTGTTATGGTACAACATACACAACATACACACCATACACAGTTAATATTATAAATTATAAAAAGCAGATTAACAAGATATACTGCGATTAAATTGTTTAAAAGTTAACTTGAATAAATTATTCATAAATAAAATTTTTGGTATCAGTTAATAAAGATATTTGTTATTTTAAATAAATCAAAAAGAAAGTTTTGTAAATATATGTCACAAAATGTTAAAGAAACACACACGAAATGTTTAAAATTTTTTGATTGTTTTTAGAAAACATGGGGAGTTATACTTTAGTCGCACCACACAATACAGAAAAGGAGGTAGGTCAAATGGAAACACCAGTAGTACAACCAAGGGACTGGACTTGTTGGAGTTGCTTAGTATGTGCGGCATGTTCTGTGGAGTTATTAAATCTAGTTACTGCGGCAACTGGAGCTAGTACTGCAAGCTAATATTCTTTCAAAAGATTTTGGGTTAAAAGCACTAAGAGATTGAGCATTTTTGGTCAAATAAATTTTCTAGAAGAAAAATAAATAACCAAAAAGGAGGTGTTCTAAATGGAAACACCAGTAGTACAACCAAGGGATTGGACTTGTTGGAGTTGCTTAGTATGTGCGGCATGTTCTGTGGAATTATTAAATCTAGTTACTGCGGCAACTGGGGCTAGTACTGCAAGCTAATATTCTTTCAAAAGTTTATTGGTTAAAAGCACTAAGAGATTGAGCATTTTTGGTCAAATAAATTTTTTAGAAGAAAAATAAATAACCAAAAAGGAGATGTTCTAAATGGAAACACCAGTAGTACAACCAAGGGATTGGACTTGTTGGAGTTGCTTAGTATGTGCGGCATGTTCTGTGGAGTTATTAAATCTAGTTACTGCGGCAACTGGAGCTAGTACTGCAAGTTAAAACTTTAAAATGTGAGAGTGTTTATGGTGAAATTAAATTAGGACTTATTCTATAAACAAACAGTGATGTTAAGAATAAGTCCTATAAATTTATCAAAAATGAGTATGGAATTTTGTAATACATAAACTAAAAACAACTTAAAATTTTATAGGAGATGATTAAAGTGAATGGTTATCTATTTTGGAAAGAGAAGCTGGAAATAAGAAAATTCACATCAAATTATGAATCTATGTTGGTTGTTCATAAAAATCCTAACGAAAGCGCTCCCACACTCAAAAACGAAAACACATTTACGATAAATAAAACCGCCACTGAAATTATTGAATTAATTGATGGTACTAAAACATATGGACAAGTTGTATCTTTCTTATCTTTAAAATACAGTGAAGATCCAATAAGTATTGAAAAGAAATTAAATGCATTTTTGAATAATGTATCCAAAGTTTACAATATGAACATTGGTACGCAAGAAGAACCTATAAATGTACCAGTTAATTTAATTGAAGAACAAACTATATATCCAAAAGTGGCTTCAATTGAAATCACAAATAGATGTAATGTAAGATGTCGTCATTGCTATGGAGATTTTGGGGCAGTAAAGCCAAAAGTAATGAGCTTAGATCAAATAAAATCATTATTAGATGACTTAAATCATATAGGAGTGAAATTAATTGAACTTACGGGCGGTGATATAACAGTACATCCAAATCTAAAAGAGATATTGTTATATGCACTTACCTTGGATTTTTCTCAAATAACACTGTTGACCAATGGTATAGCTCTTTCTGATAAAGTCATGGACATAATAATAAAAAATAAGTCGAAAACATTTGTGCAGATTGATATGCATAGTTTAGATGATAATTATTTGACTTGGTTCTTTAAAGTTCCTAATACACTTCATAAAATTAAAAATAACATAATGAAATTAGCCGAAAATGATGTTCGTTTGCGGATTGCCACGATAGTTACACATTTGAATGTACACGAGGTAGAAGATATAGCTGAATGGGTACATAGTTTAGGAATTGATAGTATTGGTGTATCACCAGTAATACCAATGGGAAGAGCCTTAGGATGTAGTGATCTTTATTTAAATGAAGAGGATGTTAAAACATATGGTGAAGCATTGTTGAAAATAAATAAAAAATATCCTAAATTTGTCTCATTATATGAAGGTGCGCGCGCTGAGATTAGGAATTGTGGTGCAATAACATCACATATTGTGATTGCGCCTGATGGTGAAATTAAAATGTGTACTATGCATAGTTTAGATGATTTGAAAAATAGTATAGGTAATGTTTTTGAACAGAATATTAAAGATATTTATGATGAAAAATTTAAATACATTAATGCATTTTTTAACTTACAAGCACCTCAAATGGACTCTGAGGAATGTAGAGAGTGTGAAAACAAACGTTTTTGTAGTACATGCTTCTTAAGAAGCTTTATAAAAGCACAAGAAATTGGCGATAAATGTAAATGGTTTAAAAATCATGTTCCTGAAATAATTAAGGAGCCATTAATGGTAGGGTAAAATTAGTATGCTTGGATGAGATGAATATTGTTAATTTTCTGAGGATAAACAAATATAATTCCATGGATAATGCGTCTGGATAAGGTCTCAAGATATCTATGGAATTATTTCAACCGCATTCTATTGCTTTGTAAATTAATATAATAAATAGACAAAGGAGGAGGAAGAGGGTGAATAAGAAGATAAATAAACAAGATGAAATTCAAATTTCTTATAAAGAGTTATTATTTCTATATCCGTATTTAAAAAACACAAAAACTTTGTTAGCTTTTGGTTTACTTGGGATGGTTATAGCTTCTTTGATTATCGCACCAATACCATATATTATTGGATACATTATTGATAAAGTTATACTATTAAACAAAAGCTACGATCAATTATTAAAAACAACTCTTATACTCTTATTAATTTATTGTATTAATTATTTAATATCAATAGGTTATGAGTATTTATTTACTCGTGTACAACAAAATGTAGTTAATGAAATTCGATTATCTATGATAAGTAATATTATAGATGCGCCTCTTTCTTATATTAATCAGAAGGAGAAAGGTTACATTCTTAGCAGAATTGCTGAGTCTGGTAATGTAAGTGCATTATTTTCTCCAAATTTATTAAGGGTTTTTTCAGGTATATTCGATTTTTTCTTTGCTTTATTTATAATGTTTAATTTAAGTGTTAAACTTACAGGTATCATAGTAATTATTATTCCGATATATTTTTTGATATCCAAACATTCATCTAAAATGATATCGAAAAGTACCACAAAAGTATACGAGTCATCGGCAGTATTAAACGCAGAAATGTATGAAACCTTAAATGGAATAGAGGATATAAAATTATTAAACGGTAAAAATATACAAACTAATAAGATTAAAGGTAAATTAAATAATGTAATTAAAAGTGCCCTAAAACAAAGTTTACATTTTATTTTCTTTATGCAAAATTTAATATTAACAAATAACCTTGTTACAGTAATAGTATTACTAGTATCAGGTATTTTAATTTTACAAAATCAGCTTACTATAGGGGTGTATACTTCGTTTTCAATTTATATGGCTAAACTTCTTGCGACTACTCAAGCTTTAGGCAGCTTAGATATAACTCTAAAACCTGTGTGTATTAGTATTAAAAGAATTAAAGAATTCTTCAATTTAGATGGTGATAATACACTGGGTACAAATATAATGAAAGAATCAATTAATTCAATAGAATTTAAAGATGTTTGTTTTAAATATAATGAAAACAGTGATTTGATATTTGATCATTTAAATGTAAAAATTGAAAAGGGTGACAAGTTATTAATTGATGGTATAAATGGATCAGGAAAATCTACCTTTATAAAATTATTAACAGGTTTATATCAACCTAAAAGTGGAAAGATATTGATTAATAATATGGACTATAATCTAATACATAAAAAAAGTGTTAGAGATAGAATAGGTATAGTATCACAAAATATATTTTTGTTTAAAGGAACTATATTAGAAAACATATTATATGGCCAAACAAATAAAACGAAAGAAGATGTAGTTAAGTTAATGAAAAGATATCATTTAACATCACATCTTAATAGATTTGAGAATGGATTAGATACTATAATTGTACAAGATGGTTCCAGTGTTTCAGGAGGCCAAGCACAATTTATAGCCTTTTTAAGGGCTATCCTCACAAAAAGGGATATTATAATATTAGATGAAGCAGCTTCTAATTTACATATTGATACAAGAAATCTTATGTATGAGATACTTCAAAAATACAATCTTTGTAATATATTAATTATGATTTCACATCAGCAAGATGGCTTGTATTTTCTCAATAAAACATTAGAACTTACACATGAAAATAAAAAGAATGTTGCGAGTAGTAGTATACTTTAATCGTCATGCCTTCATAGAAGGGAGCATCCTACTTATGCCAAAAATGAAACTTATTAATTTTGATACATATAGAAATTCAATAGTTTTATTTGAGAACACTGGCGAGATTTTATCAGTGTCAGCTCATTTTCAATTTTTTGAAGGAAGTGAAAGCTATATTCAAGGTTTTATTGATAATGAACAAGTTATTCACTTTAAATCTAATAATCCTGGTCCGACTATCTCTATATATCGATTTACGCCTAAGAATATTACCAAATTAATTATATCAAGCGAAAATAGAACACATGGAATGGTCACATTGTATACTTCAGATGTATAGCTAATATTTAAATTTTATCATTTTAGCCAAGAAGATTTCTTCCTCAAGGAGCGTGAAGGGTCATAGGCCAGTGAGTAGGTGGGAGATGAATTGGCTTCGAACAAGGGATGGCAGGAAGCCATCTTAATTGTTCGACATACAGAAAGTGTAACTTCACTATCTATCGAGTGTGTGTTTGGTGCATAATAGTTATATACCGGAATGGAGGTGAATGAAATGATGATTAATAAAGCCTATAAGTTTCGTATTTATCCAAATCAAGCACAAGCAATTCTAATCAACAAAACGATTGGTTGTTCTCGCTTTGTATTCAATCATTTTCTATCCTTATGGGATTACGCATACAAAGAGACAGGAAAAGGCTTGACCTATGGTACATGCTCTGCCAAACTCCCTGCCATGAAGAAAGAGTTTGTTTGGCTAAAGGAAGTGGATAGTATTGCGATTCAGTCGTCTGTTCGCAACCTTGCCGATGCCTATACGCGCTTTTTCAAAAAACAAAATAGCGCACCGCGCTTTAAATCTAAGAAGAACAACGTACAATCTTATACCACAAAACAAATGAAAACATTGCCGTTGTAGGGAACAAAATAAAGTTGCCGAAACTAGGCATTGTTCGATTTGCCAAAAGTCGCGAAGTAGAGGGACGTATTGTAAATGCGACTGTTAGACGGAACCCTTCTGGCAGATATGTTGTGTCAATATTAGTTGAAGCAGAAGTACAAGAACTTCCGAAAACACATTCTTACATTGGAATAGATGTAGGACTAAAAGATTTCGCTATTTTGTCAGATGGAACACCCTATAAAAATCCGAAGTTTTTCCGATCATTAGAAGATAAGTTGGCGAAAGCACAGCATGTTCTTTCTAGAAGAATGAAAGGATCTTCTTGGTGGAATAAACAACGAGTCAAGGTAGCTAGAATTCATGAATACATATCAAATGCTAGAAAAGATTACTTGGACAAAATCTCAACCGAAATCATCAAAAACCACGATGGTATCGGTATAGAGGATTTGCAAGTATCGAATATGTTAAAGAATCATAAGTTAGCAAAAGCAATTAGTGAGGTATCTTGGTCACAGTTTCGAACCATGTTGGAATATAAAGCAAAATGGTATGGCAAACAAGTCATTGTCGTATCGAAAACATTTGCTTCCAGCCAATTATGTTCTTGTTGTGGATATCAAAATAAAGACGTTAAAAATCTAAACTTACGTGAATGGGAATGTCCTTCTTGTCGTACACACCATGATAGGGATATTAACGCAAGTATCAATTTAAAGAATGAAGCGGTAAGGCTTCTAACCGCAAGGACTGCGGGGTTAGCCTAATCAATTAGAGTTCGATAGAACTCTTTACTTAGGAATCCCTCACTTCTAAACGAAGTGAAAGTGGGGGTAGTTCAATTATCGTAAAACTTTGGGTTGCGAAGTATTTTTGCTCAAACCTTATTTCAAAGCTGCAATAATATCATAAAAATCTATAATTTATTATATAAAAATATTAAGAATAATGGTATGATGAAAATAACAAAATACTTCTAAAACTATCTTGCAAAAGGACACGCCTACGCATACATATGCCATAGGTGTGTCCTTTTTCGTTCCCTGTAAATTTCCGGAAAAGAGGAGTAAGGTAATTTGTCTATGAGTCACATACTAATAACAAATATATCTTTGTGGAAAATGGGGAGTCAAAAGAAGAATAAGGGGCGTAAAGTATCAACGTGTCTAAATGTAAAAAGTAATCATTTAGGGCTATGTTTAACGGATATTCAAGGGGGATTCAGATGTGATCATAAAGAAGTGAGCCCGGCAAATAGTTCATTTTATATTAAGTATAGATGTGCGATACAAGCTTGATTTAGGAGGAGAATATAGCATGAAATCTTGGTTTAAGGTTATTTGTATTGCATCATTCATACTTCAAATGACTGCATGCAACAGTTCGAAATTTGTAAATGGTTCGAAACCTGACCAAACGGTACAAAAGGGAGTACAACAGCACGTAGAAGGGAAATATATTGTTGATATTCCAGAAGTTTATATGAAGAAACTAAATGGTTTAGAAATGGTCAAAGGAAAGGTAGTGCACATAAAGGATGGAGATACGATAGACGTGAGCATAAATGGGCAGACACAGACGGTAAGATTGCACGTATTAGATACCCGAGAGTCCGTATCACAGAAGATTCCACCACAAAAGATGGGGAAGGAAGCATCATTATTTATAAAGAAACAATTAAAAGGAAAAAGCGTAACATTGGTCTATGATCGGGG
Source organism: Bacillus paramycoides (assembly GCF_038971285.1). Taxonomy (NCBI): domain Bacteria; kingdom Bacillati; phylum Bacillota; class Bacilli; order Caryophanales; family Bacillaceae; genus Bacillus; species Bacillus paramycoides. The sequence continues at coordinate 111,243 of NZ_CP152429.1, read as the reverse complement.
ACCAAAAGAGGACAAGTATGGCAGGAAATTGGCATATGTATTTTGTGAAGGGATACATATCAACGAATTAATGGTCAAATCAGTATATGGTATTGTAGCTTACAGTTCAAAACCTAGCACTTCACTGCCGCAAATGCTAGAAAGCGAAAAAGATGCAAAGGCGTCAAAAACTGGTTTGTGGAGCATAAAAGGGTTTGTGGATGAAGAGAAACATCATTATAACCGTAATGATGCGGCTTAGCCCCCTAATCCATTGCAATATAAATATTCGTACAAAATGGAGGTTTTTTGAATGAATGAAAACAAAAGAAATATGCTCTTATCCTTTATTATTTCAATTTTATTTATTTTCGCGAGTCTATTACCTTTTAGTAGTAATGAATATGTGTATGTTATCTTCAAAATTGGTGCTGCAGCTGGTGTAATAAATATTGTTATGATGAGCGTCTTCTTGTATTTTCAAATCAAAAAACGGGACATTTATTAAATTAGTAAAGTGAGATTTAATAGTTTTCCATACCTTTTCTTTTTAATAAGGGTATGGAAAACCAAAAAGGAGTGTGAAAGATGAGTCAAGTACCTGGATTTTTGAAGTTTGTTTTAACGAAAGAAAGACGGTATGTATATTTAGCGGTAGCAAAAATGAAAAACAAAAGGGTGAATACACATGTTGTATATAGATTTGGCCCGCTAGCAAAAGCGTTAGAAGCTATGTATGTAACGCGTGATGATTTTGAAAATCTTTTCCCTTTAGAATTAAAAGAGAAGGGTTATGACTGGGAAGGTATCAAAGATTGGATACTGCCTACTAAAACAGGGTAACCGAAACACGGAAATAAACCAGTCATATATTAGCAAATGTTTTGCATTTTTAAAAACAGGTGAGGTGAAAATAAGATGTCGATCATTCAAAAGTATCACATTGCAATTGCTTGGACGATAGCTACTAGTGCAATGCTTATAAGTTTAATTTTTAGTGAATGGATGAAGCTGCCTCCATGTGATTTGTGCTGGTATCAAAGGATGGCTATGTATCCATTAGTATTAATATTGGGTATAGGAATGTATAGAAAAGATTCTAATGTAAGCACGTATGCATTTCCATTTGCGTGTATCGGTTTAATGTTATCTGTATATCAAATTACAATTCAAGCGTTTCCTAATAGTGAGATGCAGATTTGTTCAGTAGGAGTTTCTTGCACAAAAGATTACTTAAATTTATTCGGTTTCATCTCGATACCTATGCTATCTTTTGTTGGGTTTTTAGCTATCATAATACTTCTATATATTAAATCTGATAGGGAGACAAAAGAACACACAATATAGTGGTTATGAACAATGTGCTCAAGCAAACACAACATATTTAAAAATAGATAATTAAAATAAAAAATAATTATAAAAGGAGAATTTAAAATGACAACAATGCAAGTAAGTGATGACATGTACAAAATCCCAGAGGCGGATGTAGAATTATTAAAGATTATGGCCCATCCAGTTAGATTACAGATCGTGAAAGAACTAGAACGTCGCAAAGTTTGTAATGTAACAGAGTTAACAGATCTATTAAAAGTACCGCAATCAACCGTATCTCAGCATTTATCTAAGATGCGTGGCAAGATTTTACACTCGGAAAGAAAAGGGTTAGAGATGTACTATCATGTTGCGAATTCCAAAGCATGCCAGATTGTTAGTGTACTAGATTTATAATTAGCTCAAACTAAATAGCAGATTATGAGATTAAAAATAAAATAAGGGCAGCCTGATCAGGCTGCCCTTATTTTATTTGTGATTTTGCATATATTTTTGCACATTTAGTATAGCAAACATTATTCTTTCCTATCAAACTTCAAACTTATTTTTTTCTCAATATGTTTCATTTACATTTATATTATAATAAAATTAATTCTTTTTATTTATATATATTTCCTGGGGTGAATCCTTTTACTGAGGATTCCTTTTTTATTTTTAACTACTTCTTGAACTACTCACCATTTAATGTCCTTACGGCCTGTTTGAAGTGGGAGATTCCTGCGAACACCGATGTATCCACCGGTTATCTTAGCAGGCTCTGTCCGTAGTCCCTACGGTGAAAACATAAGTATCTTGTACGTTGATTCACCACGCTTCCTACTTTAGCTTGGTTTTCGCAACTTCAGCAAACGTGGGGCGAAAGAACGTTGAAGATTTTATGGTTGCAACGTTTTTCTGCAACCAACCTCATATCTTCAGTTTTCAAAGAGCAATCTGTACAAGTATATGGTAGCAAACATGTTGGCTTATGCCAACTGACATTCATCGCCCACCTGAAATTGGTGTTTTACACCTTCACATTTTTGAGGAAGGAGTCTTCTGTCGGAAAACGATAAAATTGCATTTGACACATGTTGCATAAATAATATGTTACTGTAATCATTTTTAATTTGAAATATAAGAAGAACTTGTAGAATTCACTACAAGTTCTTCTTATATTATCTAATAAATAAAACCACGCTAGTCATTTAATAATTAAATTTTTACTTTTATTATATTATTTTAGATTTGTATTAGTTATATACCAAAAAGTTACCGTATACTTTTTCTTCTGAGTTATTTTTAATTTTTATTAAATATCTTCCTTCTTTGACATTAGTAAATTTAATTGTCTTAGAACTACTTTTATAAGTTCCATCTATACTTTTAGATATTTTTTCATCAGTATCAATATTTACTAGTGTATACTTTATATTTACATCTTTTGTTTTAGGTGAATATTGCACAGCTACTATTTCTACTGTTCCACTTAAGTTCATTTCTTTAGGGAATTCCTCAGTACGTCCTGCTCTTACTCCATCTTCTTCATACTCAAAATTTGTATAACCTGCTGCGGATGCGGGTGTGAAACCAAAAATAGAGAAACATAACAATAAACTCATAATGCTTACTAAAACTTTTTTTATAGTATAAATCCTCCTAAATAATGTATTTTAATTACCATGTAAATATTAACATAAATAGAAACAAATTGGTTTAAAATATGTTAATAATCAATATATTCAATATTGATAAATAATTATCTGAAATTCTAGCCATTATAATGTTTATCGGAGGTCATTACACATACGCAAAGGTTCCTCTTTTTTTCGAAATAAAAGAGTGTTTAGGAGGTGTTTTTAATGATTACGGATACTAAAACATATCCGAATAAAGCTGGATCAACTTTAATAATAAAGCCCGTAGAAATAGGAGATAAAAAAGGAAAGAAATTCGTTGTATCAATTCCGAAAGAATCATATGAAAACGGAAGGATAGTAATAGAGTGGGGGGAATTTATCGGTGAAGGATATGAACATTTGATTGATAATATCACAGATGTTTATATGGAGAAGGGTATCCTAAGAATTGAAGGATACGTTAAAGGATATATGGGATAAACCACACCAAAAACCAATCCTGTTTGAAGTGAAACCGAATAATAGTATATGAAAAAACACCTCCATTGAATTCGCATACTAAGTATGCGATTATACAAAGAAAACCTCCCTACAAATAATAGTTTATTAATTGTAGGGAGGATTTCTGCAGTTATTACATTCCTTCACCATGGGTATTTGTATATTGTATAATTTCCTGCTTTTGTACTGCAAACATTGCCTCGCCGTGAGTGTTACTTAAAGTGATTGGTGCTACTAGCATTAAACCAGAGAACAAAAGTCCTGCCGTACTAATTAGTATTTTTTTCATCATTTTAAAGCACTCCTTTTCTCCATTTCAATTTTAGCCTTGTACCCCACACGGAAGTATTCGCTTACTTTTGAGTGGTTACCTTCATCATAATACTTGTTTGCTAATTCATCAGCATATATTTCGACAAAGTGCCATAAATTTTCTTCTTGGAGATAATGGATTCCTTCAACAATAATCTTTTCGTATTCATCTATAGTTGTATGCTGTAATCTTGCATTTAGAATTGTTAAATGATGACAATATTCTTTATTATTTTGTGCATTACTAATTTGCAATCCTTTATCTATATAATTAGCAGCTTCATTTACATTGCCTAGTTTCTCATGTTCTTTAGCTAACAAATACATTGTTTTGCAGCTACCTTCTAGTGCCTTGGAGAGATAATTGATTGCTAGTTGAGGCATATTTTGATCTGAATATAGCAGTCCTATATTATGACGAATCATATGAGTAAGTTGTGTATGATCTTGTTTGGTTGCAATATCTAAAGCGGAAAGAAAATACTCTTCAGCTAACTCGAATTGCTTTAGGGAAGTACTTGCAAGTCCCAAAATATTATTACATGAAGCTACATTTATTTCATACCCAACTTCCTTAGAATAGATTTCTTTCGCTTTATTACTGTATGTTATTGTATTTAGTGGTTGGAACTGATAATAGTTGAAAAGGGCATACTGATAATTAAATTCCGCTTGTTCTAATTCATCCGGAATAAGAGATAGAAGTGTTTCAGCTTTGTGATAGAAGTGTTTGGCGTCACTATATTGTCCTATCTTCATTGCATGTATAGCATTGAACAGATAGTAGTAGTAATTGAGCATGTCTGTGGTAGACCCTTCAATATGTTCTCCAGGTTTTACTAAACCTGATGTATTATTTATCAAAAGATTATACCTAAACTCTAGTAACGAATAGTAAATAAGAAGCGTTTGATCTTGTTCCATTTCGTCGATAAGTTTTTCAACATCTGATCTTAGATTTTTTGCTTTCAATAACTTTTGAGAGCGTATAGCTTTGTACCAATCGTTCATTAATTTAGTAATCTTTTCGTTTCCTTTTGCTACAATCACATAGCTTCCCCCTTTGTATATTTATATCTATATGTTTTTATCATAGCAGTTAAATCCATATTATTACAGCTGATAGTAGTTTAAAAGAATATTTCTAAATAATTATCTGAAAATTATGTATTGTTTTGTAGACAATTTGGATTCCTCTTCATATTAGGCTAAAATAATTGATGAGTATAAATCTACCATAGCGACGAGGGGAAGACAGTGAAAAACCATACAAAAGGACCTAAAGGGCAATTGTTGCAAATCAATAAGAAATGGTCTCACCTAAAGCAAAACCAGCGTGAAATCATATCAAATTGGCTGAGAGAGGCTTATATAGAGAAGATTAAGGTTCATAACCGTAGATTGAAACTGAGAGAACATGAGGATGTTTTAGAAAGTGTTATGAGTAAAATCTATGATTGTGAAATTTGGATTCCGGATTACGAAGTCGAAAAGTATTACAAAGGAAAAATAAATAAATGGTATAACAAACCCATTTCATTGGAAGAAAAAAATGATAGGAATTCTTATAATTAGTTGTTGAGGTGTATGCAACAGCTGTGATGAGCTTTATTAAAGAAGGAGGTACTTTGTTATAAGGTAGCACCAACAAAACGCGAATTTCTTACGTTATCAAGGCTTAACTTTAAAGAAATCTAAAAGTGCATATCGGACAAAGTGCACTATATAATGCGGTTAAAGGAGAAAATAAAAAAAGAGATAAATATTAGAGGAGAAAAAAATGAGAATACTAAATTGTTCAAGTGTTGAAACAACAACAAAGTCACTTTCTACATTACTTAAAACTAAGGAAGAGATTTTAAATTCATTTATAGATAGTAACAAATATCGAATAACTAATAATGATGGCCTATGGAATTACAATGATCTTATTATTGAAGATATACTAAATTATTTTGATTTAAATGAAAATGAAATTATTCCTGATAAATTAGTGATGTTTCATTTAACCTCTGCTCTAGATGATAACAGTTTTCGAGAAAAAGGGATATTAAATTTAGAATCAGTTATTAAAGATGACATTTTTTCTGTTTTTTTAGAAGAATGCGGAATAAAAGTATGCTATCAGGATGATTCTCCTCCTTTACTTGAATTTAAGGGAAAAGAATATAAGGAAGAACTACTGTTTCACCGCTTTAAAAATGATAAATGCATAAATGGTTTTTTGATAAATGAAGATGCTGAGAATAATAATAATGTAAGGTATATTCGAGAATGTCCTGAGTTTATATGGGATATAGGTAAGCTAATTAAAATGCCAGAGATAGTTTATAAATGGAAAGAAAAGGCTAAACCATTAAAACTATCACTACTTGTAAACTATGGGGATATTAACTATTTTGAACCAACAAGCCATGTTCTAAAGGCAATTGAGTACATTCTATTCAAGCGAACGGGTTACTGGGGACCAGATGAAAACTATATGGTTTTCCTGAAAGAAGACATCTGTATTTCTCCTGAAAAAATCCTCAAAATAGAGAAAGTTAACTATATTTGATACTTAAATTGGATCTAGTTTGTATCTTATTATTTTTTACAAGAACCGAAAACGGTCGTTTCAGGGACTTTATTTATATCTTAGGAAGAATATCTTATCTAGTGAGGTTGAGAAATTTTCAGACAATTTGTTTGAATGAGATAAAAAGTGAAGAGATTTTATTAGGTACTTTGATGAAGAGGAGGAAGCTATAACAATGTAGCTTCCTCTAAATAATTGCACAAAATGTTGATTTTTGTGCAATTATTTGTGTTTTTCATTCAAATTGTCGCCGTTCTATAAGTTCAATAGCTTTCCGTTTTTCTCATTATTAATACCTTGTATAGATACTAGTATCTACTAGAAAAGTATGAATAAGTTGATCTTGAAGTAGTACAAGGCCTTTATTTTTCTTTTAATAATTTTAAGGAGCTTATAATATTATTTTATAACTTGGCTCATTTATCTCTTAAGGGTTTAAAGTATGTCTAGTGAGTAGATTCGAATCTCTTACATATCCATAATTCCCCTATACTTTTAGAGCGTTAAGTCACTTCCTTATTTTAAAAGCAAAAAAACTATGTTGCTACTATAGTCTATGACGGTTCGTTTTTTTATTTTTGGGGACACTTTAAAACACTAGCTTGATGGAAATAGGGGTTCTACAAAATGAGCGCCAACTATTAGCGACACTCTTTTTTATAGGAGTTCCCTAGCTGATAACAAAAAATATTATCAGTTATTTTTTTCTTCTATGCGTTTTAGTGGGGAGTAATATAGCTTTTTCCACTTTATATTTTTTAAGGAAAAACGCACCTCTTTTTTTGGGATAAATTCATAGTTTTTTATTAAATTTTTAGCCAAGTTTTCTAATCTTTCGGGATGATGCTTTTCGAAATAATGAGGATTATCAAGAATAACCTTTAATTGATTTAAAAGGTCAATAAGATCACCTATGTATTTATTTGTTGAAAAGAAATTAAAATCTTTAAATGCACTTTTAAATAGGGTAAGAAAGTATAGAGATATAAAAAGAATTAACATTAATCCTCCAAGACGCATCAATCCCTCAGTTAATGTTAGTTTATTATTTATAAAAATTTGACTGTTAAATGCTGCCCAAGCAGGAATAAAGAAAATAAGGGTTGTGCTAATATTTGAACCTAAAATTTCTAAAATACTCTGTTTTTTGTTGTTATCTAACCTAGTTTGAAGTAATTCAATTAAAGATTCTAGTTTTTTTATGTTTTCTTCCCCGTTCTTTTCTTGTAAAAGCTTACTTGAAAATATAAATTCTTTTAGCAATAATATCCGGAATAATTCCCACTGAGTGCTACGAAATTTAGTTTTATATTCATTTCTAGCAAAAATATTAGAAGGTCTCATAAAAAGTATATGTAATATTATAATGTTTATTATTACGGCTAATAGTATGAATGAAAAGACTGAGAACGGATCGTTTTCATTAGCTAAAGAAAGAAGATAAGAACTTGTTATAATAAAGAATATGAAACAAATGACGAGGTTAATGATTAATCGCTCAAACACTAAACTGAAATTACTTAATCTTTTTTTGTAGAAATGAATTAATTGTGTTTCAATCAATTTTTTCGCCCTTTCTATAATTATCAATAAAGAATACCTTATATAATCATTATTGTAACATATTGTAAGGGGAGGATACTTTGAATAACTAATTTTACATTAAATCCGTGTTTAACCTATAATTTATGAGGAACATCATTTATTGTATAATTTATATATAAAGAAAAATACAATAAAATTATAGTGTGTGAATTTACTTTTAATGAAGTTCAGTTTTCTAATAAAATAACCTTTTAGGAGTTATTGAAATTGAATACAAATAAAATAGATAAGTACTTATTTTGGTTTATTGCATGTTCCTATATCAGCATACATATCTTAGTGTATAGTATTTGGTCTAATGAAGGTTTATACTCAAGTAGTGAAAGTACTAAAATCATGCAAGAATACATAAAAACATTTGCGCAAACTAACTTATCTTTCATTTTTGGACTTGCTGCAATTTTAATAGGAGCCGCGGCATTAAATTATAAAAATGTAACCCAAGTATCAAATACAAAAGAAAGTTTTTTTACTGCTATAACTACTATGATGCTATTTATTTTAGTAAACGCATTTATAATTCCACTAAGCTTTACTAAGTTGCTTACTGAGAATAAAATTTTACAAATGTTTACTATTGTTTTTATTTGCGCTTTATTTGTAAAATTACTACATAATATTATTACCTTAATTGACAAAATTTTAGGGATATCTAAAAAGAAAAAGTAATTATCAATTAAAATTGTATTTAATGTAAAATCGTAAAATTTTTAGGCAAAACAGAAAATTTTACAGAAAGTAAATATAGTGCTGGAAATTTGATTTCGAATTAAACTATAGTCAAACTGAAATAGATGAAAACTTTTGAGTAACGTGATCAAATTGCCTTTAAATATGAGGTTTAGATTAGAGGGATACTTAGATCTTACTGAAAAAGGAAAAACATTCTTTAGATAAACAGTTCACATAATGCTGAATTAGATACGAAACCATAATTCGACTCTAAAATAAATCTTAACATAATCTGAACTGGAATAATATGTAATATTACATTTTTAGTTTTTATTGAATATAAAACAGCCGCGTAAATAAAAAGGGCATGCAGTCGTAACTGCCACCCTTTTAGGAGGAATTCAAGACACCAAAAGGACACACGTATTGGTAAACAGGTTCAAAAATAGTATATGTGATAAGAAAAAATCCTATACAAAAAGATTACTGTAAACAAAGCCAATGTATATGTGAAATAATGAAGAGCCGTCCTATTTGATGGCTCTTTTCGTTTAAAGAATTAATATTACTATTCAATAGTTTATTCATTAAATTTTGAATTTCACGTCTTCTTTTTATCAATTGTATACTAATTACCCTCAATTATTAATCGTAGGTAAGGAAGTAACTGTTGAGACTAAGTTTACTGCAAAAGAAAAGAATGGTTTTGTAACGTTAGCCATTATGAACAGTAAGGGAGAGAAGTAGTAGTGTTTGAAGACTTATTACATGAAGGCCAAGTAATTGTAACTTACGCTGACATTAATCAGGTTTGGAAAAAGAAAAACAAATCTGTACACCATACTGGGCATCTAGATGAGACTTATATCAAAGTCAAAGGAAAGTGGTGTTATCTTTATTGCAGAATGGAGCAAGAAGGAGTCAATGATGACTAGTTAATTTCATAATTAAGAAATAGTTAAGAAATAGTTAAGTCTGGTTTAAAATTTACTTTCTATACTAAAATCATAAGCATACAAGAAAGTTGGTGTTCTGACATGAGTGCAATAATAAAGACTACAAATTTAACAAAGATTTATGGCAATCAGAAATCAGTTGATAATCTTAATATAACTGTAAATCAAGGAGAAATTTACGGCTTTTTAGGTCGAAATGGTGCAGGGAAGACGACTACAATTAGAATGTTATTAGGATTGATAAAGCCCACCCATGGAAAGATTGAAATATTTGGAGAAGATTTATTTAAAAATCACAAGGAAATCCTTAAAAGAATTGGGTCTATTGTTGAAGTTCCTGGATTTTATGAGAACCTTACAGCACGGGAAAATCTACTAATTAATGCAAAAATTATTGGGATACACAAAAAAAATGCAATTGATGAAGCGTTAGAAATCGTAGGATTGCAACATGAAACTAAAAAGCTTGTGGGTAAATATTCTTTAGGGATGAAGCAAAGATTAGGGATTGCTAGATCTCTTCTTCATTACCCAGAATTATTAATATTAGATGAACCTACTAATGGTTTGGATCCAATAGGAATTAAGGAAATTAGAAGATTAATAAAAAATTTGGCCAAAGAAAGAAAAATTACTTTATTAATATCCAGCCACATTTTATCAGAAATAGAACAGTTAGTAGATCATATGGGGATTATTCATGAAGGCAAGCTCTTAGAGGAAATCGATTTTAACAGCCTTAGAAAAAAGAATCGTAAATATATTGAGTTTCAAGTATCGAATGACAATAAAGCTACAACAATCTTAGAGAAGAACTTTGATATTTTCGATTATGAAGTTCATGATGAGGGGATTATTCGTGTATATTCTAAACTTGGGCAACAAGGAGATATTAATAAAATATTTGTACAAAATGATATTCAGGTTTTGAAAATTTTGATGAGTGAAGACAGGTTAGAAGATTACTTCACAAAATTAGTTGGAGGTGGAACAATTGGTTAATCTGTTATATACAGAATTATTAAAGCTAAAACGATCCCATATGTTCTTAATAAGTATTCTCGGTGCATCGGTAGCACCTTTTATGGTAGTAGTAGCATCATTTGTAAGCTTAAAAACTAAACATCCTACTCCTACTATTGTATTTAGTCAATTGTTTGGTGAAGTAAATTTATATACTGTTCTAATAATTGGAGTACCACTATATGGGGTTGTAACCGCCTATCTATTTATTCGGGAATATACAGAAGATACATTAAAGAATTTATTAACTATACCTGTATCACGTATGAATTTTCTTATAAGTAAAATCATACTTCTATTTTCCTGGATTATGATGTTAACTTTTGTAGCATGGGTATTAACATTATTATTAGGGATAATATTTCAATTTGATGGACTAAGTTCATCCTTAATGAGGGAATCTTTCGTACAATTTTTGATAGGTGGATTATTGCTTTTTATTTTATCAACACCAATCATACTTTTAACAATTGTGCTTAAGAATTACGTACCGACCATTGTATTTACAGTTGTAATAACCATGATTAATCTAATGACAGCAAATTCAGAACATAGAGCATTGTTTCCATGGGCAGCAGCAGGTGATATTTCAAGAAATACGCTTCAGCCCACTTATCCTCCTGAGTACTCCTATATAGGTATATTCGGAACATCTATTATTGGATTAGTATTATTAATTTCACATTTTAAAAAGGTAGATATCCATTAAGAAAAATAACATGGGACCATCTAAAACTATTAGGTAGTAACAAAAAGTAGATTAAAAAATTATAATTAGCGTTTGATTTATATATATCGTAAGGAGGAGTTTAAAAATGTCTTTTTCTCAATTCAATATTGATGCTTTTCGAGCCGTCAATGATTTAGGTAAACAGTTCCCATTTCTCAATTCTACTATGACGTTCGTGGCAGAATATATGGTATATTTCTTAGCTTTAATTGTTGTAGTGTATTGGTTTACTCGATCTAACCAAAATCGAATGATGGTTGTTCAAGCGATGATTGCTTTTGTGATTGCTGAGGTTATCGGAAAAATAGCAGGAAAGTTTTATTCAAATTATCAACCATTTGCAGAGTTACCCAATGTTAATAAATTGGTAGAGCATGCTGTTGATAATTCATTTCCAAGTGACCATACAATTTTATTTTTTGCAATTTGTTTTTCATTTTGGCTTGTTCATAAAAAGATTGGTTGGCTATGGATCACACTTGCATTCTGTGTAGCTATTTCTCGTATCTGGGTGGGAGTTCATTATCCTTTCGATGTTATGACAGGTGCTATATTAGGGATTGTTTCAGCGATATTTGCTTATTGGTTAGTACCAAAAGTTACTTTCTTGAAAAGAATACTTTCTATATATGAAAAAGGGGAAAACTACATTTTACCTACAAAAGATAAATCAAAAAATTTTTAAGGAAAAAGCATTTGAATTATAAGTAGCTTTTTGCCTATAATGTTAGTTTGATGTTAGGTAAAGATGCAGCATTTTTAGGATAAGGAGTGGCTTAAACTTGCCACTTCAATTGTCCTAGAATAACTGAGTAAAAATATGGTTTATATATGTATTATAAATACGAACAACGTTTTCTTGGTAAGAAGCTACTCATTACAATTGTTTTTTGGAAGACTAAACCTCATAGACATACCCCACATCATTTTCACTTCAAAAATGAATTTCATACTTAAGTTAAAACAGTTACAGGGATAGGATAACATTGGTGTTTATTCCTTTTTGTAATAATTGTGGATATACATAATTATTTTTTGGAAAACAATTTACAGTAATATTACGTTTTTTAGAGAAGAAAACAAGTTATCAAAATTACAAAAAATATGATGTATTGGTGATTTGAAAACTTGAGAAAATAATTGGTTTGTTATTTTGATTACAATATAAGGTAGTATTAGAATGTAGCGTGGAAAGGTAGGAAAAATAAACTGTATATCAAAAGGAGGATGCTTTTGGATAGCTATGTTTGGATTATGAATATCAGAATAAAAAACTATAAACTTTAATGAGTGGTAGTGTACATTTGGTCGTGCAATTCGCGATAGAAATCTTAATGATAAACTATATCTTAAACCAGTGTGCTAAGGCTTCAACCCACAGGAACTGCAATGAACGACAAAAATTATTAGCGATTTAGATATTCTAAGTTTCAAACATAGCAAAGGCATTAAATGCTGAATAATTTAAATTAAGTCAAATTAAATGGGGAGTCCTTATGAAAAAACTTTTAGTTCTATTTCAAAATGGGAATTACTTGAGGCTATTTTTGGCATCTTTTACTTCACAAATGGGTAGCACAATTGGTTTAACTGCACTTATGTTTTATTTTTTAAATCGTTTTTCGCACCAACCTGCATATGCTACTATTACGGAGTTGATGTTGTCTTTGCCTACATTAGTAGTATTTTTTCTTGTTGGTGTAGTTACTGATAGGATTGATCGACAAAAAATAGCTCAAAACTGTGATTGGATTTGTTCTATATTATCGCTCTTATTATTGTGGTCTCTCTTTATAAACTGGATGCCAGTAGCATTTGCACTGTTATTTTTAAGAAGTATGGTAAAGAGCTTTTTTACACCTGCACAATCATCCCTTGTACAAGGTGTTTTAACAAGAGATGATTATACTACTGCAGTTGGTTTGAATCAGATGGTTACAAGTTTGTTTATGCTTTTTGGTAGTGGTATCGGGATTTATTGTTATTGGGTAATCGGTATTTATGGTGCAATCTTAATTGATGCAATTAGTTTTTTTATTAGTGGTCTTCTTATAAAATCTTGTAGAATGTCAGAAGAAATTCGTATGCCAAACGGAAAACATAATATCAAAGATTTGAACATTTCAATTGTAATGAAGGATTTTGTGAAGGGAATACGTTATATTTTGAATCACAACTTGTTACTTACGCTTATCTCCGGATTTATAGTTTTCGGAATTTTAAATGGAGGGCTCTCAGTGATGCAGGTATTTATTTTAAAATACAAACTAGCCCCAAGAAACTATGAAGAAGTTTCAATTATATTAAGTATAGTCTTTGGTATAGGAATTTTACTTGGTAGTGTTATAGCATCTATACTTTCCCAAAAAATAAAGCTTTATCATTTACTTATTTTAGCTTTGTTTATTGGAGGAGGAGCGACTATTTTGAGTTCATTGGTCAATACAGTTTGGCTGTATATTATCTGTACGGGCATAGTTGCCCTAGCGCTTCCGATGATTAATGTAGCTATTGGAGGTTGGATTCCGAAAATAGTGAATCCAAAAATGATGGGAAGAGTACAAGGGTGTATTAATCCTTTGATGATGCTTTCACAGTCACTAACCTTACTTTTTATTGCAGGATTTTATCCAGGTATTCTTGCAGTTGAAACTCTTTTTTGGATAGTAGGCGGATGTTTAATATTTGTAGGAGTTTTTTATATGATTAGTATTCCACGATTTATGGAAGTAGAAAAATCAGTTAGCATAACGCTCGAATAATTGTAGTTGATCAATTAACTTAACTAGGATTTGTGAGGGGTTTTATGGAGATTTATGTTGTCAAAATTAAAGATATAAATGATCGGAAATTAGAAAATATTTGTTCGTGGATAGATGAAGAGAAAAGATATAGAATAAAAAAATTTATTAATAAAAAAGATAAAATTAGAACCTTGATTGGTGAATTACTAGTAAGGACTCAGACAAATAGAAAGCTTAAAATCGGTAATGAAAGAATAGTATGGGAGAAAAATCATTATGGAAAACCTTACTTAAAGGGGTATCCGAATTATTACTTTAACATTTCACATTCGGGGGAATTTGTAGTATGTGCAATTAGCAATAACCCTGTTGGAATTGATATTGAACGAATAAAACACATTGAATACGAAGAAATAGCAAAAAGTTTTTTTTGTGATAGTGAATATGCTTATATACAAAAAGGTGATATTAATCAGCAATTGAGGAAGTTTTATGAGGTATGGACATTGAAAGAAAGTTATATTAAATGCTATGGAAGCGGATTATCAATGTCACTAAAATCATTTTCTATTAAAATAGATAGTTACAAAGCTGTTCGTATACTTTCCGATAATGGAGAAAAAAGTAATTCTTATTCAATGGCAATTTTTGATATAGAGTTAGAATACAAAATGGCTGTATGTTCATTAAATGAAGAAATTTCTAGTAATATAACAGTGATTGACCAAGATAGTATTATTAATGATTTTTACAAAATTTTATCAGATAGAGGTGCATTCTAATGTTGTTATTTTGTTTGCCTTATGCAGGAGGATCAGAGGCATTGTATTATAAATGGAGTGATTATTTAAGCCCATCTATAAAGCTATGTCCAGTACTGTTAAAGGGAAGAGGGAAAAGATTCAATGAACCATTTTATAATAGCTTAGAAGAAGCGGTAGATGACATCTTTAATAATATTCAGGGTAAAATAGGTGAAGAAGATTATGCAATTTATGGACATAGTATGGGGAGCCTATTAGCGTATGAATTATACTATAAAATAATAGGAATGGGCTTGAAGAAACCTAAGCATATCTTTTTTTCTGGATACAAAGCACCGAGTGAAAGGGAAAAGAAGGAGATAACTTATAATTTACCAAAGAACGAGTTTAAAAATAGAGTTATAGAATTAGGGGGAACACCAGAAGAATTAATTCGTAACGAAGAATTGTTCGAATTTTTCATTCCTTTACTAAAACATGATTTTAAAATAGTTGAAACATATGAATATAAAGAAAAAGCGGACAAAATCACATGCGATATTACTGTATTAAACGGAACAGAAGATTTAATTAGTCTAAAAGGCATAATAGGTTGGAAGAAGCATACTTGTGGAAATTTTAAGATTTATAATTTGGAAGGAAATCACTTCTTTATAAATAACAATGTGGAAAAAATTACAACAATAATAAATGATACGTTAACTGAGGTTTTAAATTAGATTCCTCTGATATGTATACCAATAGTTATTCTTATTTATTCATTCATTTTCTTAATTATGTGCTGTAGTAAAGTTATCTGTAACTTGATATGAGTTTTAATATGTGTCTTTAATTAAATTACAGCAAAAAAATCTGATTATTTTAATTATTCAATTAAATTTTTATCATGTGTTTTTTTTTGTGAAAATAAGGAAATTTTTCTCGGAGTAAGTTAAATTTTTTATAGAATTCCTTTTATTAACTTCTAAATAGGAGGGATTGTATACCTTGTTATGAACGATGAATTTTTTATTTAATTCATCCTCTATATTTTTAACAGTATTGAACTACTCACCACTTAATGTCCTTACGGATTGTTTGAAGTGGGAGATTCCTGCGAACACCGATGTATCCAACAGTTATCTTAGCAGGCTCTGCCCGTAGTCCCTACGGTGAAAACATAAGTATCTTGTACGTTGACTCACCACGCTTCCTACTTTAGCTTGGTTTTCGCAACTTCAGTAAACGTGGGGCGAAAGAACGTTGAAGATTTTACGGTTGCAACGTTTTTCTGCAACCAACCTCATATCTTCAGTTTTCAAAGAGCAATCTGTACAAGTATATGGTAGCAAACATGTTGGCTTATGCCAACCGACATTCATCTCCCACCTAAAATTGGTGTTTTACACCTTCACATTTTTGAGGAAGGAGTCTTCTGTCGGACAACGATAAAATAATAAATAATTTTGGTAATGGACAATTACTAAAAAAGGGGAAATCCAATATGTCTATTAAGAATTCTGGTGAAATAAACAAGGATAGTATAAGAACTTACGATGAGATTACAGTAGCAGAGCAAGATATGATATTAAATAAATTCAATTCCACAAAAACCGAATATCCAAGAATTAAGACCATAAACCAGCTATTTGAAGAACAAGTGGAGAGAACACCTGAAAATATTGCAGTTGTGTTTAAAGATAAACAACTCACATACAGGGAACTTAACGAGAAATCCAATCAATTAGCAAGGATGTTAAGGAATAAGGGCGTTAATACAGATGCTATTATAGGATTAATGGTTGATAGATCACTTGAAATGATAATTGGAATAATGGGTATTTTAAAATCTGGAGCAGCTTACCTCCCAATTGATCCTGATACTCCAAAAGCAAGAATTGATTATATGTTACGGGATAGTCATACCATGATTTTATTGACTCAAGAGAAATTCATTAAGAAAATTGAATATGATTTAGAAATAATCAATTTGGACGAGCTAGATTCAAGTGACTTAAGTATAGGTAATCTGAAACATGTAAATCGTTCTGATGATACAGCTTATATTATTTATACATCGGGTTCTACGGGAATACCAAAGGGAGTTATCATTTCGCATTATAGTGCTATCAGAGTCGTTCGAAATACAAATTACATAGAAATAAAAAATAATGATACCATTCTGCAGCTTTCGAATTATTCTTTTGATGGATCAATTTTTGATATATATGGTGCTCTGTTAAATGGGGCGAAATTAGTAGCGATAGAAAAAGATACAGTCACGGATATAAATAAGCTTGGAAATATAATTAAGCAAGAAAACATAAATGTGATGTTTATTACAACTGCTTTATTTAATGCGCTTGTAGATATGAAAATAGATTGTCTAATCAATATAAGAAAAATATTATTTGGTGGAGAAAGAATTTCAGTCTCCCATGCAAGAAAAGCATTAGAATTTCTGGGGAAAGATAAACTCATTCATGTATACGGACCAACGGAAAGTACTGTTTTTGCCACATATTACTTTATAAATGAAATAGATGAGGATGTTGACACTCTACCTATAGGTAAACCGTTAGCAAATACTTCAGTTTACATAGTAGATGAAAAGAAAAATTTACTTCCTATTGGTGAACCTGGAGAACTTTGTATTTCTGGTGATGGATTAACTAAAGGGTACTTAAATAATGAGCAGTTAACATTAGAGAAATTCGTTAAAAATCCATTTGCAGAAGGAGAGCGTTTATACCACACAGGAGATTTGGCTAGGTGGTTACCTGATGGGAATATTGAATTTATAGGAAGAATTGACCATCAAGTAAAGGTTCGGGGATTTAGGATTGAACTTGGAGAGATAGAGAGTCAGTTATTAAAGCATCAAAATGTAAAAGAAACTGTAGTTGTAGCAAGAGAAGAAAAGGACAAGAGCAATTATATTTGTGCATATCTAACATTAGTAGGAGAAGTTACTATTGAAGAATTAAGAAGATTTTTAGGTGAAAAGTTACCTGATTATATGATTCCTACTTATTTTCTTAAGTTAGATAAAATGCCGTTAACAGCAAATGGAAAAATAGATAAAAAGTCTTTACCTGAACCAGATAGAAGTTTTAATACCGAGGTTGAATATGAGGAACCAAGAAATGAGATTGAAAAACAGCTCGTTTTAATGTGGCAGGAAACTTTGAATATAAATAAAGTTGGTATTAATGACAGTTTTGCAGCTCTTGGTGGGCATTCGATAAACGCAATGGAGCTTTTATCTAAAATGAATGATAGGTTAAGTGTTGATTTACCATTAAAGGAACTGTTTAGATTATCTACAATAAAGAAAATAAGTGCTTACATCGAAACAAACAAGGGAGAAATTATAGAGAACCGACAATTTACAAAAACTACAGATTTAAAGAATTTACATGAACCTTTCCCACTGACAGGTATACAATTAGCCTATTTAATAGGTAGAGATCCGGCTTTTGAAATTGGTGGCGCAGCTACAAATTTAACGGTTGAATTTGAAATAGATATTAATATAGATAGGTTTAATAGTGCATTACAAAAATTAATTAATAGACATCCAATACTAAGAACAATAGTTTTGGAAAATGGAACACAAAGAATCTTAGAAGGAGAACTTCTTTATTCTGTAGACACAGTAGATGTAAGGAATTTAAATCAAGAAGATATAATGATACGTATATTGGAACAAAGACAAAAAATGATAGCTAAAATCATAGATCCAAGTACTTGGCCATTATTTGAGATAAAAGCATTTATATTACCCAATAACCAAAAATATTTTTGTTTAAATATAGATCCGCTAATTTGTGATGACAGTAGCATGAAAATATTAATCAAGGAATTTAAAATGTTTTACAATCAGCCAAGTCTGCAGCTGCCTGAGCTGGAGTATAATTTTAGAGACTATGTTTTAGCAACCAATGAATTTAGGCAATCTAATCGATATAAAAAAGATGAGAAGTACTGGTTAAATAAATTGGATAACTTCCCAAGTGCACCAGCATTGCCTTTAAAATGCAACCCATTAGAAATTGAGAAACCTACATTCAATAAATGTTCGGAATTTTTAGATCATGAAACGTGGAATAAATTAAAACAAAAAGCAAGAGAAAAAAATCTTACCCCTACATCGGTTTTATGTGCTGCATATGCTTATGTCTTAGCATATTGGAGTAATCAGAGTCAATTTGCGGTAAATTTAACTGTTTTTAATCGGATACCGTTTCATCAAGACGTAAAAAAAATCATTGGAGATTTCACAACTCTAATGTTATTAGATATTAATGCGAAAGATAGTATTGAGTCATTTTGGAAATTTGCTGCGAAGGTACAGGATACATTGTTAGAAGCCCTTGAACATAGACATTATGATGGTGTGGATTTTATAAGAGCTATTGGGAAAAAACATAGAATGGTTAATCAAGCTATAATGCCTATTGTATTTACAAGTGTATTGAGTGAGGACTCAGATGATTCATTTAATCATTTGATAGATTTTGAAAAAATTAAATTTTTTAGTACAAGAACATCCCAAGTTTATATAGATAACCAAGTTTATGAATTAAATGGAGGTTTATATATTACATGGGATTACGTTGAACAATTATTTGAGATCAATGTTATTAAATCAATGTTTGAACAATATATAAATGTATTAAATCAGGTTATATTTAATGATCAAGTGCCAGGTATTAACCTTAGTGAGAATAGCATAAAAGTTATTGAAACCTATAATGATACAAACAAAAAGTTTGATAAGTGTACTTTACATGAAATGTTTGTGAATCGAGCAAAACTAGTACCAGATAAGGTAGCTGTAATTCATCATGATGATTCGATAACTTATAAAGAACTAAATGAAAAATCGAATCAAATTGCAAGATACTTAATGGATAAGGGAGTTAGAAAAGGTGATTACATTGGTGTGATAGGTAAGCGATGTATAGATACCATTATAAATTTGTTTGCTGTTTTAAAGGCTGGAGCAGCATATATACCGCTTGATCCTGATTATCCTGAAGAAAGAAAAGAATATATAAAAAAGAAAAGTAATTGTAAGTTCTTTATAACACCTTCTACCTATAAAGATGAAAATATTAGGGGATATTCTGGTGATGAAGTCAATATAAAAGTAGATGAAACAGATATGGCATATGTTATTTTTACTTCTGGTAGTACAGGAAAACCTAAAGGAGTTCAAATAACTCATGGTGCAGCAACAAATACAATTATAGATATTAACGAAAAATTCTGTGTGACAGAAAATGATAAAATTATGGGGATTTCTTCACTGTGCTTTGATTTGTCAGTTTATGATGTTTTTGGTGCATTGAGCTGTGGAGCGGCCCTTGTAATTATAGATGATCAAAGGGATGTATATAACCTAAAAAAAGTTGTAAAGAAAGAAGGAATCACAATTTGGAACTCAGTTCCAGCAATTATGGAACTGACAGTGGACTTATATAATGATAGTGAACAGGATGATAGTCTAAGGCTTGTATTGCTTAGTGGGGACTGGATACCACTGGAACTTCCTCAGAAGATAAAGAAAACTTTCAAAAATGCGGAAGTTATTAGCTTAGGTGGAGCAACTGAGGGGTCAATATGGTCCATATATTATCCTATTAAGGAAATTAAGGATGATTGGAAAAGTATACCATACGGAATACCGTTGGCTAACCAGAAAATTTATGTATTAAATCAAACCAAGCAATTGTGTCCCGTAGATGTAGAGGGAGAATTGTACATTGGTGGAGTGGGAGTAGCAAGTGGGTATATAAATGATATTGAAAAAACTGAGATGTCATTTATTTTGCACGAAGAATTAGGATATATTTACAAAACTGGTGATTATGGCGTGTTAAAAGAGGACGGATATGTCGAATTTTTAGGAAGAAAAGACAGTCAAGTTAAGATAAGGGGATATAGGGTAGAATTAGGAGAAATTGAAAATTGTATAATCAAATATAAAGGTGTAAATAAAACAGTAGTAATTGACTATACAAATGATAATAAAATGAAAAGCCTATATGCTTTTGTAGTTTCAGATGAAGACATAAACCCAAATGAACTAAAACAATATTTGCAAAACCAGCTCCCGAATTATATGATTCCATCAAGATTTTTCAAAATAGATGAAATACCATTGACTGTAAATGGGAAAGTAAATAAGAGTATTTTGGGGGAATTAATAAAAAATCATGAACTAGATGAAGTTGCAGCAACAAAATGTGAAGAAGCAGAAAATGAAACTCAAGCCCAAATATTAGATATATGGAAAGATGTATTCGGAATAGAAAACATAGGAATAGATACTAATTACTATGAAATAGGCGGGGATTCATTAAAAGCGATATCGATTGTTACTGAAATTAAAAAGAGAATGAATATAGAGGTGCCGATAGGAGAAATATTTAAAAATGACACTATAAAGGTATTAGATCAATATTTGAAAAATAGCCAAGACAATCATAGGGGAAATATGATTGAAAGGGTATCGAAAAAGGATTATTATGCCACATCGCCTTCTCAAAAACGAATGTACATGCTTTCTATGATGGAAAATAATAGAGGAGCATATCATATTCCTATGGCGTTACTTGTCGAAGGTGAAATCGAATGTAATAGACTTGAAAATGCATTTAGAAAATTTATAGATAGACATGAAATCCTGAGAACAGGATTTGAAGTATTAGATAATGAATTAGTTCAAAGGGTTTATGATAAAGTTGATTTTGATTTGGAATACCAATGTTTAGATATAGTCGTAACAGATGATGAAGGTTTAAAAGATTTAACTAGCAAAATGTGTAAGGAATCAACAAAGCCTTTTGATTTAAGTAAACCATCATTAATGAGAGCTAAACTAATTAAAATCGGAGTAGAGAAGCATATATTGGTTGTTAACTTCCATCACATAATAGCAGATGGGGTATCACAAGGAATATTTATGAATGAAATACTCGATTTATATAACAATCTTGATCTACCTAAGATAAATATACAATACAAGGATTATGTAGAATGGAATAATACGTATAATCAATCTAATGCTATAAAAAAACAAGAGCAATATTGGCTGAATTTATACAGTCATTTGCCATCTAAATTAGAATTACCTTATGATTATAGAAAAGAAAATGTTGATACCTTTGCAGGAGAAAATGCATACTTTCATATAGGAAAAGAGTTATCTGAACAGATAAGAAGGGTAGCTAAGGATACAGGATCGACTTTATATATGCTTATGCTTAGTGCTTATCATATATTACTTCACAAATATACTGGAAAAACTGATATTGTTGTCGGAACAGCAGCATCAGGTAGGTTACATCAAGATTTACAAAATATTTTTGGTGTGTTCGTCAACACTATTGCTTTAAGAAACAATATAGATGCTACAAAAAGTTTTAAAGAAATTTTGGAACAGGTAAAAGAAAATACAATTACAGCATTTGAAAACTCAGAGTATCAATTTGACGAATTAATTCGCAGTATAGACTATGAAAGAGAATCTAATAGAAACCCTTTATTTGATACCATGTTTGTATTGGAAGACGCTAAATTATTTACTAAGAAGCAAGGTGACTTAAATCTTAGTCCAATAATATTTGAATTAGATAATGCAAAATTCGATATCACTTTTAGTATTTTAGATTATGATGATGAGATTGTGCTAAATGTCGAATATAGTACAGGATTATTCAAAAAAGACACAATATTAAGAATGACAGAAAATTATATTAATATTCTGAGGGAAATATCAAGGAATCTTTCGGTAAGTGTAAATAAAATAGATATGATTCCACAAGAAGAAAAGCGCTTTTTACTATATGAACATAACAATACAAATGTAGATTTCTCTAAAAACCAGTTAATACACAAATTATTTGAAGAACAAGTAGAACGGACGCCGGATAGCATTGCAGTTGTTTTTGAAGATAAGAAATTGACATATAGGGAGTTAAATGAAAAATCTAATCAACTGGCAAGAGCGTTAAGAGAAAATGGTGTTGGTTCTGATAAAATAGTAGGAATATTATTAGAACGTTCAGTTGATGTGATTGTTGGAATTATGGGGATTTTAAAAGCTGGAGGAGCTTATTTACCAATTGATCCTACATATCCTATAGATAGGATTAAATATATACTTCAAGATAGTCAAACTGAAATATTATTAACCCAGGATAAATTAATTAATTTAGTTGATTGTACAGAAGTTGATGATATTAGCGTTATTAATATTCATAATGAGCATTTGTTTAAATACGGAACCGAGAACTTATGTATTGATAGCAGCAGTAAAGATTTAGTCTATGTCATTTATACATCTGGTTCTACTGGAAAGCCAAAAGGAGTTATGGTGGAGCATCATTCATTGGTGAACTTATGTAACTGGCATAATTCCTTCAATGAAATAAGTGAAACTGATAAAAGTGCCAGTTATGCAAGTATAAGTTTTGATGCATTTGCTTGGGAAGTATTTCCTTATATTATAGCGGGTTCAGAGATTCATATTATAAATGATGATTTAAAATTAAACATTACAAAATTAAACAAATATTTTATTGAAAAAGAGATTTCAATAAGCTTTTTACCTACACAGGTATGTGAACAATTTTTAATGCTTGAGAATACATCTTTAAGGAGATTATTAACAGGTGGAGATAAGCTAAATTATTTTGAAAATAAAAGTTACCAGATTGTTAATAACTATGGTCCTACAGAGAATTCAGTAGTAACAACAAGTTTTATTATAGAAAATTCTTACGACAATATACCGATAGGAAAACCAATATGTAATACAAAAGTCTTTATTTTAAACGAATCTAATGGGCTTTGTCCATTGGGAGTGCCAGGCGAGCTTTGTATCAGTGGAGAAGGTTTGGCCCGTGGTTATTTAAATAGACCAGAGCTCACAGCGGAAAAATTCATTTCAAATCCGTTCATTCCAGGAGAGAGAATGTATCGAACAGGAGATCTTGTGAGAATGTTGCCTGATGGAAATATTGAGTTTTTAGGACGAATTGACCATCAAGTGAAAATTCGTGGTTTCAGGATTGAATTGGGTGAGATAGAGAGTCAACTTCTAAAACATAAGCAAGTAAAAGAAGCTGTTGTTATCGCGAGAGAAGATAATAATAATCATCAATATTTATGTGCGTACTTTACTTCTGAAACACCGAAGGACGAGACTAGAGTTCAAGAAATTCGAAAGTTTTTGGCAAAAGAGCTACCAGAGTATATGATTCCTGCTTTTCTTGTTCAGCTAGACAAGCTACCACTTACTACAAATGGAAAAGTAGACCGAAAGGCTTTACCAAGTCCTGATGGAAGTTCAGTTGCAGGAGTAGTAGAGTATGAGGCGCCAAGAAATGCAGTCGAAGAAAAGCTTGTATCCATTTGGCAGGATATTTTAGATATAGAAAACATAGGAATTCATCATAATTTCTTTGAAATTGGAGGTCATTCACTGAAAGCAACTACGATGGTTTCTAGAATCCATAAGGAACTTATGGTGGAGATACCTTTACGACAAATCTTCCAAACACCTACTATAAAAGGAATTGGAGAATTTATTGACTCTACAAAAGAAAGTGTGTATGCATCCATCAAAAAAGTAGAAGAACAAGATTATTATCCACTTTCATCTGCCCAAAGAAGACTCTACATTTTAAACAAAATAGAGGGTAGTGGAGTAACTTATAATATGCCTTTCGCTATGAAAATAGAGGGTGATTTGGATGTTCATCAGCTTGAGAAGGCATTCCATAAATTAATCGAAAGACATGAAGCTTTAAGAACTTCTTTTGTAATGGTAGATGGTGAACCAGTCCAAAAGATTGAAAAAGAGATAGATTTCCAAGTGACGTATAGAGAAATGGGTACCAATAAGCTAGATGATATGATTAATGGATTTGTTAAACCGTTTGATTTGGAGAAAGCTCCTCTTTTACGGGTTGAAATCATACATGTCACAGAAAATGAGCACGTGATGGTCCTAGATATGCACCATATCATTTCAGATGGTGTATCAATGGGGATTTTCATGCAGGAATTAGCTGAATTATATAATGGTCAAAAATTATCGCCATTAAGCATTCAATATAAAGATTATTCTGCGTGGCAAAGAAGCTTGTTTACTCAAGAAGACATGAAAAAACAAGAAAAGTATTGGATGAATGTGTTCAATGAAGAAGTACCAGTACTAAATATGCCAATAGACTATAAAAGGCCAAAAAGAAGAAGTTTTGCTGGAGATAGAATCAATTTAAAAATTAATAGTGAAACTTATAATCAGTTAAACAAGTTGGCTACAGAAAATGAAGTAACTTTGTATATGCTTATGTTAGCAGGATACACGACTTTGCTTTCTAAATATACAGGGCAAGAGGATATAGTAGTAGGATCACCAATTGCAGGAAGAAAACATGTAGATTTAAATAATGTAATGGGAATGTTTGTGAATACCCTTGCGATGAGAAATTATCCAAAGGGCAATACATCTTTTAGTGAGTATTTAAAAGAAGTAAAAGAAAATACATTGAAAGCATATGAAAATCAGGATTATCAATTTGAAGAATTGGTAGAAAAGGTAAATGTGAGAAGAGACATTTCACGCAATCCACTATTTGATACGATGCTTGCATTTCAACACACTGATAATATGCTATTAAATTTGGATGGATTAAAGGTTAGCGTGTTAGAGGATCAGCGGAAAATAGTTAAGTTTGATATTACTATACACGTAAGTGAGTTAGAGGACGGATTAGGATTAGAAATTGAATACTGTACGGCTCTCTATAAAAAGGAGACCATAGAGAGGTTTTTAGAGCATTTTATAAATATCTTAAGGGAAGTAGTAGAAAATCCAGAGCAGAAATTAAGTGAAATAGATATATTAACAGAGAAAGAAAAAAGTAAGTTATTAAACGAATTTAATAATACAAAAGGAAAATATGCTAAAGAAAAAACACTTCCAGAGCTTTTTGAAGAACAGGTAGAGAAGACACCTAATAATGTTGCACTTGTTTTTGAAAATCAAAGAATAACATATAAAGAGCTAAATGAAAGGGCAAATAGCCTTGCGCATATACTTCGCGAAAAAGGAGTTGGTCCTGACGTAGTAACGGGAATAATGGTGGAACGCTCTATTGAAATGATAGTAGGTATAATGGGGATTTTAAAAGCTGGAGGAGCTTATTTACCAATTGATCCAACTTATCCTAGGACAAGGAAAGAATATATGTTACGTAATAGCCATATAGAGATACTATGCGTAACGAATGATGTTCATAGCGATATATCTTTTCATGGACAAATTATACAATTAGATAAATTAAAATATAAAGAAAATAGAACGAACATCAGTAAAATAAATAATCCCCGAAATTTAGCTTATGTAATATATACATCAGGTTCTACAGGGAATCCTAAAGGGGTAATGATAGAACAAAATAGTGTAAATAACTTAGTCAATGGGTTAAATGATGTGATTTATAAAAAGTTCAATACTAATGTTAATGTCGCGTTGCTAGCACCATTTATATTTGATGCATCGGTGAAACAAATATTTGCAACATTACTTTTAGGACATACTTTATTTGTTGTGCCAAAGGAAGTAAGTTGGAATGCAATGAGTTTAATTGAGTATTATGCAACAAATAAAATACATGTATCCGATGCTACTCCGGCACATTTAACAATGCTTAGCTATGTAAATACAATAGAACAAGAACTAGAAATTAAAGAATTTATTGTAGGAGGAGAGGCATTAACGCCTTATTTAATCAAAGGTTTATTTGAAAAATTCGCCAATCTTAAACCTAATATCACAAATGTTTATGGGCCTACAGAGTGTTGTGTAGATTCCACAAGCTATAGAATTGAGTTTGATCAAATAAGCGGTGATAAGGTAATTCCGATTGGAAAACCAATTTTAAACACTAATATATATATATTAGACAAGGGGAATAACCTTCAGCCAATTGGAATAGCTGGGGAAATATGTGTATCAGGTGAGGGCATAGCAAGAGGATATTTGAATAATTTGGAATTAACAGCTGAGAGGTTTGTTAAAAATCCATTTAATATCGATAAAACTATGTATCGTACTGGAGATCTTGCAAGATGGTTACCTGATGGGAATATAGAGTTTTTAGGGCGGATAGATCATCAGGTGAAAATACGTGGTTATCGAATTGAACTTGGAGAAATAGAAAGTCAACTGTCAACTCATCAAGATATTGAAGAAGTAATTGTTATAGCTAGGGAAGATAAGGAAAATAATCAATATTTATGTGCGTATATCGTTTCAGAAAAAGAATTACATGCAAGGGAAATTCGGGAATATTTAGAACAGAAACTTCCGGATTATATGATTCCTGGATATTTTGTGAAATTAGATAAACTTCCCTTAACAACGAACGGTAAAGTAGACAGAAAAGCACTTCCTGAACCAGATGGAAGCATTGATACTGGAGTAGAGTATGAGGAACCGAGAAATGAAGTGGAAGAAAAGCTCGTTGAAATTTGGAGAAGTATTATTGGGATAGAGGATATAGGAATTAATCATAATTTCTTTGTATCTGGAGGAGATTCCATTAAGGCAATCCAAATTATATCTAGATTATCAAGAATAGGCCTTAAATTAGAAATGAAAGATTTATTTGCACATCCAAAAATTAAAAATCTTGGAAAATATATAAAACGAGAAAAGAAAGAACAAAAAGTTCATGAAATAGTAAAGGGGGAAGTAGAATTAACCCCGATACAAAGTTGGTATTTTGAGAAAAACCAAGAAGAGATAAATCATTTTAATCAATCGTTCATGCTATTTAGAGAAAATGGGTTTGATGAAAAACAGATAGAAGAAGTATTCAATAAAATTATGGAACATCATGATGCTTTACGCATGATATATAAAGAAAAAGAGGGAGAAATAATTCAATATAATAGAGGTTATGAAAAGAACCTATTTGATTTATATATTCATGATGTTAAGGGCGTTGAGAATAAGGAAGAGAAGGTATATGAAATTGCTACAAGTATTCAGAAAGAGATGGATATTAAAGAAGGTAAACTTGTAAAGCTTTGTATATTTAAATCAGATGAAGGAGATCATCTTCTGATTGCGATTCATCACCTTGTAGTGGATGGAGTATCATGGAGAATCCTACTTGAAGATTTGGAGACTTTATATTCACAACTAGAAAAGGGTGAAAAGCTAGAAATAGGATTCAAAACAAATTCTTATAAAGAATTTGCATCAAAGTTAAAAGCTTATAGCATGAGTAGGGAATTAATGAAAGAAAGGGAATATTGGACAAGTATATCAAAAGAGAATGTACAGTTTATCCCTAAAAAGAAAGAAATCACAAAAAACAACTTTGAAAATAGTAGTACAGTAAGTATTACATTAAATAAAGAACTCACTACATCTTTACTTAGAAAAACAAATAGGGCATATAATACAGAAATAAATGATATTTTATTAACAGCTTTAGCAGTTGGAATCAGAGAATTGACGGGGAAATACAAGCTAAAAGTAAATATGGAAGGACATGGAAGAGAAGACGTAATAGAGAATTTCGAAATCAATAGGACTGTTGGCTGGTTCACGACAATGTATCCAGTGCTTTTAGATATAGGGTACGAAAATAAACTTTCGACCAACATAAAGACAGTTAAAGAAACTTTAAGGAAAATACCAAATAAAGGAATAGGTTATGGGGTATTAAAACATTTAGCAAAAGATAAGGGATTTGTGAATGAAGAAAAGGCACCAATTTCATTTAACTATTTAGGTGAATTGGATCAAGATATTAACAGGAGAGAATTCTCTGCATCGAAATGGCCTATAGGTGAAACAGTCGGCAAGAAAATTACTAGGAATACATCTATAGAAATGAATTCAATGGTTTTAAATGGTGAATTGGTTATTCATACAACATTTAATGAATTAGAATACAGTGAAAAAATGATAAAGGATTTAAATCAGAAATATAAAGAAAGTCTTGAAATGATAATTAATCACTGTGCGAATAAAGTAGAACCAGATCAAACACCTTTTGATTATGGAGATATAAATATAACATTAGAAGAACTTGAAGAAATAAAAGAAAAATACAATGGTTTTACTATTGAGAAAATATATCCGTTAGCAAATATGCAAAAAGGGATGTTATTCCACGCATTAGAAGATAAAAATTCAAGTACGTATTTTGAACAAATTGTAATGGATATAACAGGGACTGTAGATGTAGATATTTTAGAAAAATCATTTAATACAATATTGAGGAGACACGAAATATTAAGAGCAGCATTTGAGTATGAACTAGTGGAGGAACCGAGACACGTCATACTTCAAGATAGAAAAGTAGGTTTCAACTATTATGATATTCAAGACGAAAGCATTGAGCAGAAAACAAAATTTATAAAGAATTATTTACAAAAAGATAAACAAAAAGGCTTTATTTTAAGTAAAGACACATTAATGAGAATTAGTTTAATTCAAATGAATCAGGATTCATATAAATTGGTATGGAGTCATCATCACATATTGTTAGATGGATGGTGTCTTGGGATTATATTAGGTGAGTTATTTGATGTTTATGGAAGAAAAATGAAAGGTGAAGAGAGCCATTTAGCAGAGCCAACACCCTATAGTGATTATGTAAGATGGTTGGAAGAACAGGATAAAGAAGAAGGATTAGCACATTGGAAGAGCTATTTGGATGGATATGAAGAACAAGCACAGGTTCCTAAAATCATGAATAAAGTTAATGAGTATAAAAGAAAAGAAAAAACGATAGAATTTTCAAAAGAAATGACTCGTAACATTATTCAACTTGCGAATAGAAATCAGTTTACTTTTAATACTGTGGTGCAGGCAATTTGGGGTATTCTTTTAGCGAGGTACAATAATGTAGAAGATGTTGTATTTGGAACAGTCGTATCAGGAAGAGAGGCACAAGTGGAAGGAATTGAAGGGATGGTAGGACTATTCATTAATACAATTCCGACTCGAGTTAGATTGGAAAAAGATAGTAGTTTTAAAGAAGTTTTAAGAAATGTCCAGGATGAATCAATAGAGAATAATAAATATAACTATATAAATCTAGCTGAAATTCAATCTTTACATGGTCTAAAAAGAAATCTAATTGATCATGTAATGGTATTTCAAAATTATTTATTAGATGATAGTAGTTTTAATCATGCAGAAAATGATACAGGTTTTATATGTCAAAATATAAGGGGAGAAGAGCAAACAAATTATGGATTCAACATTGTAGCAATTCCTGGAGAACAGTTAGTATTAAAATTAACTTATAACGAAAAGATTTATCCACAGAAAATAATAGACAATATAGAAATGCATCTTAAAAAAGTAACGGAACAAGTTGTTATAAATGAGAATAAGAAATTAAATAAGATAGACATAATCCCAGAGAAAGAGCGAGACGCATTATTATATAGATTTAATGATACAAAGACGAATTATCCGAAGGATAAGACTATACATCAGCTGTTTGAGGAACAGGTGGAGAAAACGCCTAATCATATTGCCGTTGAATTTGAAGGCACTAAAATGACGTATAAAGAATTAAATGAAAGGTCAAATCAAGTTGCTAGATGGTTACGAGATAAAGGGATTACTGCGGATACAATTGTGGGAATTATGGTTGAGAGATCACCTGAGATGATAATTGGAATAATGGGCATCTTAAAATCAGGTTCAGCTTATTTGCCGATAGATCCTAAATCTCCTCAGGATAGAATCAAATTTATGATACAAGATAGTGATATTCAAATTCTATTAACGCAGGAGAAGTTCATTAATGATCTTTCATTCGATGTAGATATGGTTAGTTTAGATAAGAGTGAGAATTTTCAATTGAGTAAAGAGAATTTAGTCCCTGTCAATGATTCTGGGAACAGAGCTTATATCATATATACATCGGGCTCTACAGGAGTACCAAAAGGTGTGGTTACATCACACTCTAATGCAGTAAGAGTGGTTCGCGACACAAACTATATTAAGATTGATGCAGATGATAGTATTTTACAGCTTTCAAATTATTCCTTTGATGGATCCATATTCGATATCTACGGTGCATTGTTAAATGGTGCGAAATTAGTGATGGTACCAATAGATACAGTATTGAATTTAAGTAAGCTAACAAAATTAATAAAAGAAGAAAAGATTAGTGTTATGTTTATAACTACAGCCTTATTTAATACGTTGGTTGATTTAGAAATAGAGTGTTTATCTAATATAAGAAAAATCCTTTTTGGTGGTGAAAGAATTTCAGTATCACATACAAAACGAGCATTGGAGTATTTAGGGAAAGATAAGTTGATTCATGTATACGGTCCGACAGAAAGTACTGTTTTTGCTACGTATTATTGTATAAATGAAATCAATGAAGAATTCGACACAATACCAATTGGGAAGCCATTAGCAAATACTTCAGCATTTATAGTAGATGGAAATCAGAGACTACTTCCAATCGGTGTAGCTGGAGAACTTTGTTTAAGTGGAGCAGGATTAGCTCATGGATATTTAAATCGACCAGATTTGACAGCAGAAAAGTTTGTTTCAAATCCATTTATACCAGAAGAAAAAATGTATCTAACAGGGGACCTTGTTAGGATGTTACCTGATGGAAATATTGAGTTTTTAGGTAGAATGGATCATCAAGTGAAAATTCGTGGTTTCAGGATTGAACTTGGTGAGATAGAGAGTCAACTTCTTAAATATAAAGAAGTGAAAGAAGCTATTGTTATCGTAAGAGATGATATTCATGGGGAAAAATATATATGCGCTTACTTTACTTCTGAAACATGGAAAAATGAATCAATGATTCAGGAAATTAGAAAGTATCTAACTAAAGAGCTTCCAGAGTATATGATTCCTGCATTTTTTGTTCAACTTGATAAGCTACCGCTAACTATAAACGGGAAAGTAGACCGAAAGTCATTACCAGAGCCGGATGGGAATGTAACAACTGAGATAGAGTATGTAGCACCAAGTAATTTTGTAGAAGAGACTATTATTTCAATTTGGGAAGAAATCCTAGGCATCAAATCTATTGGAATTTCTCATAACTTCTTTGAAATAGGAGGAAATTCACTGAAATTAATGAGTGCTGTTGCTGCTATTAATAAAGTTTTAAATACAAATATAAGCATTCACAATTTCTTTGAGAATCCAAGTGTAATAGGTTTAGCAAATTATATACTATCAACTGAACATGATCGTCAAAATAGTTCTTATGATTATGTTGAGGATGAGGTGTAACTGTTTAAAATGAAATTCATTTCTTTCGGAAGTAAAAGATATTAATAATGGGTGTAAAAGGCAGATTTTCTATAATGTTGATTGTTTTGAGATTAAAGATTTAATTATAAGAAAAGGGGATTTACCCTAGGAAAACTGTACAATCTATACTTCTTCTCAACAGAGAAAAAGCAATAGATTGTGCAGTTAAACTAGGCCCAATGATTTAAATTTCAAAGATGTATATGAAATTTGATAGTTGTTTTAGTTATTTACTAATAGTGTGAGAAAGTGAATGGGCAACGCGAAGGGAATGATTCTAGTTATGGATATTAAAGGGTTTATAAATGATTTAAAAAAATCAAACATTTTCTTATATCAGAATCAAGGGAAGATAAAAATTATTGGACCTCGTGAGCTAATAACAGCTGAATTAAAGGAGAAAATAAAGTTATATAAAGAAAAAATTATTATAGCTTTAAAAAATGAAGATATAGAAAAAAAGAATGAAATTCCAAAAGCGAAACAATCAGAAAATGATTGCTATACCTTATCAATGGCACAAAAAAGGATGTTTATTTTAAACAATCTGGAATCTGAAGGTACGACATATAATATTCCTTTAGTTATGAAAATAGTGGGCGATTTTCAATTGCATGTTTTTGAGAATGCCTTTAAGGCGCTAATTGATAGACATGAAGTATTAAGAACATCTTTTGTAATGATTGATGGGGAACCAGTTCAAAAGATAGAAAAAGAACTAAATTTTAAAATTAAATATGATGAATTAGGGAGAGATAGTGTATCAGAACGAATAGCAAGATTTATAAGACCTTTTGATTTAGAGGTAGCGCCTCTTCTAAGAGTAGAGATTTTACGTGTTAATCAAGATGAGCATATCATGATGCTTGATATGCATCATATTATTTCAGATGGAGTATCAATGGGCATTTTGATGAAGGAGTTAGCTGATTTAGTTAGAGAAAAAGACTTAGCACCATTAAAAGTCCAATATAAAGATTATTCAGAATGGCAAAAAGAGTACTATAAAGGAGATAACATAAAGCAGCAGGAGGAATACTGGCTCAAGGTATTTGAGGGAGACATTCCAGTTCTAAATATGCCAACTGATTTTCCAAGACCACAAATACAAAGTAGTGAGGGAGATAGGATTGGTTTTGAAATAGATTCTGAACTAACAAATAAGCTTAAACTTCTTGCAATGGAAAATGGAGTTACTATGTATATGCTTCTTTTAGCAGTATATAAAACGCTTCTTTCTAAATATACAGGGCAAGAAGACATAATAGTTGGTTCACCAATTGCTGGAAGATCACATGATGATTTAAAAAATACGATTGGCATGTTTGTCAATACTCTTGCAATGAGAAGTCATCCGAAAGCAGATACTAAATTCATTGATTATTTAAAACAAGTAAAAGAAAACACATTAAATGCTTATGAGAATCAAGAATATCAATTTGATACATTAGTAGAAAAACTAAATTTAAGAAAAGAAACAAGTAGAAGCGCATTGTTTGATACGATGTTTGATATACAAAATCAAAGTAATTTTGAGTTTAATATAAATGGAGTAACTACTGAGGTTTGCGATATTGATTTTAATGTGGCGAAATTTGATTTAAGTCTTACGGCGATAGAATATACAGATCATTTGAAATTTGATTTGCAATATTGCACAAAATTATTTAAAAAAGAAACAATCAAAAGAATTGCAGGTCATTTAGTAAATGTAATAAAGGAAATTACCAATAATCCGAGGCTTAAACTAGGAGAAATAAATTTACTTTCAGAAGAAGAAACAAAAATCATATTACACAAATTTAATGACACTATGACTGAATTTCCTAAAAATAAGACATTAAATCATGTATTTGAAGAGCAGGTTCTAAAAACACCAAATCATATTGCAATTATATTTGAAGAGGAACAATTAACATATACACAACTAAATGAAAAAGCAAATCGACTGGCACGGTTGCTTAGAAAAAATGGTGCAAAGCCGGATACTGTGATAGGAATTATGGCGGATAAATCCCCAGAAATGATAATTGGTATATTGGCGATTTTAAAAGCCGGTGCAGCATATTTACCAATTGACAATGAGTATCCGGAAGAAAGAATTGAATATATGCTAAAAGATAGTGAAGCAAAATTAGTCGTTACTCAAGAGCACTTACAATTCAAGGTAAGAACAGCTCCAATTATTTTATTTAATGATGAAGAAATTAGTTCTTTAAGTAAGGATAACCTAGAGAATTTAAATCATTCATCAGATTTAGCTTATTTAATATATACGTCAGGTTCTAGTGGAAAACCTAAAGGGGTTATGACTACACATCGTAACGTTATTAACTATATTTATGCATTTTCAAAACAAATTACTTTAAATGAAGAAGATTCTATATTGCAAATAGTTTCATTTTCATTTGATGCCTTTACGGAAGAGATATTTCCTATTTTAGCCAATTCAGGAAAATTAATTATTAGTAAAAAAATTGGTGATTTGAACATAGATGAGCTAGTTAAAAATATAGAAAAATATAATGTGACTTTAGTAAGCTGTTCACCATTGTTACTCAATGAAATTGATAAAAATAAGCATTTAATACTTAATAAAAATATGAAATTTATTAGTGGTGGAGATGTTTTAAAGTATGAATATATAAAAAATATTATCGAGATTGCCGATGTTTATAATTCATATGGTCCTACAGAAACAACGGTTTGCGCAACATATTATAAGGTCAGTTCCAATGATTGTATGGGAACGAGTGTACCTATAGGTAAACCACTAAGCAATTATAAATTGTATGTTTTGGATAATAACGCTCAATTACTGCCGATAGGAATACCTGGTGAATTATATATAGGTGGAGAAGGTGTAGCGCGAGGATACAAAAATAATAAAGAATTAACTGAAGAAAAATTCAAGTCAAATGCTTTTAGTTTAGGAGAACGATTGTATCGGACTGGAGATTTAGTAAGATGGCTACCTGATGGAAATATTGAATTTTTAGGTAGAATAGATAATCAAGTAAAAATTCACGGTTTTAGAATTGAACTGGAAGAAATTGAATATCACTTATTAAGACAACCGAACATAAAAGAAGCCAAAGTAATTGATAAAGAGGGGATAGATGGAAATAGATATCTTTGCGCATTTATTACAGTTAATGATTTGAATGAAGAACTGAACATAGATAAAGTGAGAGAGTTGCTTGCCAAAAAGCTTCCTGGTTACATGATTCCTTTGCATTTTATAGAGATGGAAAAATTGCCGATTACACTTAATGGAAAAGTGGATGTGAAAGCATTACCGGAACCAGATTTAAGTAAATTTATAGAAAGTCATTATGAAGCACCTCGAAATCTAGTAGAAGAGAAGTTGGCATTAGTGTGGAAGGATGTTTTGGGTATAGAGAAAATTGGAATAAATCATAACTTCTTTGAAGCTGGAGGACATTCACTAAAAGCTTTTTCATTGGTATCAAAAATACACAAAGAATTAAATGTTGAAATACCATTAAAACAAATATTTAATTTTCCTACTATTAAAGGCATTGGGGAATATATAAAAGGGAAAGAAACGAGTACCTACTCAAAAATAAGGAAAGCTGAGGAGAAGCAATTTTATAATCTTTCATCGGCTCAAAAAAGGTTATATATTTTAAATCAAATAGAGGATAGTGGAATTACTTACAACCTTCCAGTTGTTATACAAATGAAAGGTCACTTTCAATTGGATAGTTTTGAAAAAGCCTTTAAAGCATTAATTGATAGACATGAAGCATTAAGAACATCTTTTGTAATGATTGATGGAGAACCAGTTCAAAAGATAGAAAAAGAACTAAATTTTAAAATTGAATATAGTGAATTAGGAGAAGATAGCGTATCAGAACGAGTGGCACGATTCATAAGACCCTTTAATTTAGAGGTAGCTCCTCTTCTAAGGGTAGAAATTATACAAGTTAGTCAGGATGAGCATATCATGATGCTTGATATGCATCATATTATTTCAGACGGAGTATCAATGAGCATTTTGATGAAAGAGTTAACTGATATATTTGGAGAAAGAAAATTAGCGCCATTAGAAATTCAATATAAAGACTATTCAGAATGGAAAGAAGGGTTTTATAAAGGTGATAATATAAAGAAACAGGAGGAATATTGGCTTAAAGTATTTGAAGGTGAGATACCAGTTCTGAATATGCCAACTGATTTTCCAAGACCACAAATACAAAGTAGCGAGGGAGATCGATTAGGTTTTGAAATAGATTCTGAACTAACGAACAAGCTTAAAATGTTTGCAAGGGAAAATGGAGTTACTATGTATATACTACTTTTAGCAGCATATACAACGCTACTTTCAAAATATACGGGACAAGAAGACATCATAGTTGGCTCGCCAACTGCAGGAAGACAACACGATGATTTAAAAAATACTATTGGTATGTTTGTTAATACTCTTGTGATGAGAAATCATCCTAAAGCAGACAGTAGATTCATTGATTATTTGAAGAAAGTAAAAGAAAATACCTTAAATGCTTATGAAAATCAAGATTACCAATTTGATGAGTTAGTTGAAAAGCTAGCCTTAAAAAGGGATATTAGTAGAAATGCATTGTTTGATACGATGTTTTCTATTCAAAATTTAGATAATCTAGAGTTGAATATAAAAGGCTTAAAAATCGAACCTTATGACATTGATTTTAAAGCGGCAAAGTTTGATTTAAGTCTATCGGCAATTGAAAATACAGATCACATAGAATTTATTTTAGAGTATTGCACAAAATTATTTAAAAAAGAAACAATACAAAGAATTGGAAATCATGTAGTTAATATCTTAAAAGAAATTGTTAATAATCCTGAACAAAAACTAAGTGAAATAAATTTGCTTTCACAAGAAGAAAGGGAAATGATATTAAACAAGTTTAATGATACTGCAGCCGAATATCCAGTAGGTACTATACACGAACTCTTTGAAGCACAGGTTAAAAACACACCAAATCATGTAGCTGTAGTGTTCGAAGAAAAGCATTTGACATATGAAGAATTGAATAAAAAAGCAAATAAACTAGCTAGAATTTTGAGAGGAAAAGGTGTTGCACAAAATAGTATAGTTGGAATAATGATGGATAGATCAGTAGAAATGATTGTAGGAATATTGGGGATTCTAAAAGCTGGAGGAGCATATTTGCCGATAGATCCAGAGTATCCTACAGAGAGAATAGAATTTATGCTTGAGGATAGTAATGCGGATATTATTATTACTCAAGAACATCTAACGGATAAAAATGGTTCCTACGGTGAAGTAGTAAATGTAAATCATATAGATATATATGATATCGATGAAGATAATTTGAATCATATCAATTCACCGGATGATTTAGTGTATATCATATATACATCAGGAACAACTGGAAACCCTAAAGGTGTGCTAGTAGAGCATAAAAATTTGGTTAATGCTCATTACACTTGGAGGGATCACTATGAATTGTCAAAGTATAAAGTTAATTTACTACAAATGGCTAGTATGTCGTTTGATGTATTTGCAGGGGACTTATGTAGAAGTTTATTAAATGGTGGGACAATGTATATAGTACCAAGTCATATTAAGCTAGAACTGGATTTATTATATAAGACAATTAAAAAGTATAAAATTAATATTTTTGAATCGACCCCAAGTCTTATTATACCTTTTATGAATTATGTATATGAAAATAATTTTGAACTCACCACATTACGATTATTAATATTAGGTTCTGATACCTGTCCTATACATGAGTACAAAAATTTGGTTAAAAGATATGGGGAGAATATGAGAGTGATTAATAGCTATGGAGTCACAGAAGCAACTATTGATTCTAGCTATTATGAAGAAGAGTACGATTATATACCACAAATGGTAAATACTCCTATAGGAAAGCCGTTAAATAACACAAAATATTATGTTTTAAACTCTTTATTAGAACCACAACCTATAGGGGTGTATGGTGAATTGTACATTGGTGGAAAAGGTCTTGCAAAAGGATACTTAAACAAACCAGACCTTACTCATGAAAGGTTTGTTTCAAATGGCTTTATACCTGGTGAAAAAATGTATAAAACAGGAGATTTGGCAAGATGGCTTTCAGATGGAAATATTGAGTTCTTGGGAAGAATAGACAATCAAGTAAAGGTTCGAGGGTTTAGGGTAGAAATAGGAGAAATTGAAGCTAAACTATTAGGTAATCAAAATATAAATCAGGCGGTAGTAATTGATCATAAAGATAATGCTGGTTTTACCTATTTATGTGCATACATAGTAGCTAAAGAGGAGCTAACTACAAGTGAATTAAGAGACTACTTGTCAAATTATTTACCAGATTATATGATTCCTTCATTTTTTATTCAACTAGATAAAATGCCTCTTACACCGAATGGAAAAATAGATAGAAAAGCATTGCCTCTTGTACAAGAGGGGGACCTTTCTAAGGGAACAGATTATGAAGCTCCTCGAAATGAAGCGGAACAACATCTTGTATCAACTTGGCAGGATGTCTTGGGTATTAAAGAAATTGGAATTAACGATAGTTTTTTTGAGGTTGGTGGAGATTCTATAAAAGCGTTACAAATAGTTTCTAAACTATCGAAAGTGAATCTTAAACTCAAAATTAAAGATTTATTTGAAAACCCGAAAATTAAAAATCTTAGTAAGTATGTAAAAAATGAATCGAGAGTAAAGAAAAACTATGGAATAATTCAGGGAAGCGTTCCTTTAATCCCGATACAGCAAAGACATTTTGTATTAAACAAAGCATTAAATAATAAAGAGCTAAATCACTATAATCAATCATTTATGCTGTATAGAAAAAATGGATTTGAAGAACAGATTGTAGAAAAGGTGTTTCATAAAATTTGTGAAAAACACGATGCTTTACGAATGATTTATAAAGAGGAAAATGGTGAAATTCTTCAATATAATCGTGATTTGAATGGGGAATTCTTTGATTTATATGTCTATGATATTAAAAATCAAGATAATCAACAGGAGATAGTTGGTCAACTAGCAACAAATATACAAAAAGAAATTTCGATTACTGACGGTAAAATGTTAAAGCTTTGCATTTTTAAAACAAATGAGGGCGATCATTTGCTTATTACTATCCATCATCTTGTAATAGATGGAGTGTCATGGCGGATATTGTTCGAAGATTTCGAAACATTATATAAACA
Organism: Bacillus paramycoides; assembly: GCF_038971285.1. Lineage (NCBI taxonomy): Bacteria > Bacillati > Bacillota > Bacilli > Caryophanales > Bacillaceae > Bacillus > Bacillus paramycoides. The sequence continues at coordinate 71,905 of NZ_CP152429.1, read as the reverse complement.
AGCCTATCTCAATGAAAAACTTGATATAGGTTTTAAAACGGATTCATTTAAGGAGTTTTCAGAAAAGTTAATGGATTATGCGAAAGGTAATAAACTTCTAAAAGAAAAAAAATATTGGGCAGACATATCTAATATGAAAGTAGATTTTTTAGCGAAAAATGAAGAAATAGATGTGACCGATTATAAAAATAGCAAGACCTTAACCATTTCACTAAATAAGGAGAACACTCAAAAGTTATTGGGAGAAACAAATAAAACATATAATACTCAAATAAATGATATCCTTTTAGCCGCTTTGTTAGTAACAGTAAGAGATTTAACAGGAGAAAACAGGTTAAAAATTCTTATGGAAGGTCATGGAAGAGAAGAAGTCATTGGAAACATAGATGTTAGTAGAACTATTGGGTGGTTTACTACAATATATCCTGTATATTTTGATTTAGGTAAAGAAAAAGAAATTTCTATGAGTATAAAATTGGTAAAAGAGACTTTAAGAAAAATTCCTAATAACGGAATAGGATATGGGGTTTTAAAATACCTGAAAAAGGATCAAGATTTGTTAAATGATGAAACGGCACCTATACTATTTAATTACTTGGGAGAAATGAGTAAAAAAGGGACCAATGAAGAATTTTCTGCATCATGGCTATCACCTGGCGAGAGTATAGGTGGCGAAAATGCAAGAGATGCTTCTATAGAAATTAATTCAGTAATTGTAGAGGATACATTAATAATGAACACTACCTTCAATGAGAGGGAATATTCCGAATCTTTAATTGCTGATTTTAACCAAAAGTATAAAGAGAACCTTGAAATGATAATCAAGCATTGTATTAATCAAACGGAATCAGAAAAAACAGCTTCCGATTATGGTTACAATAAAATGTCACTACAAGAGCTTGATGAGTTACTAGGTGAATATGAATACATCGATAATTAAAGCCTGGAGTCAAAACACAATCATAGCGACTACTTAATTGTATAAATCATAATTATAATTTTTGTGCCTTTTCCGACGGAAACTATTTAGGGGGATAAATTTATGAAAGTCAATAAAGTTGAGAAAATCTATCCATTGTCAAATATGCAAAAGGGGATACTGTTTCATGCTATTGAAGATAAAAATTCAGGTGCATATTTTGAACAGATTATATTAGATATAAAAGGTTATGTAGATGAAACTATTTTTGAGGAAAGTTTCAACGAGATTTTGAAACGGCACGAAGTGTTAAGAGCATCATTTAATTATAAATTGGACGAGCCATTACATGTAATATTAAGAGATAGAAAAATTAAGTTTAGCTATAATGATGTAAGTAATTTAGATTTAAGCACTAAAGATTTATATATGGAAAAATATATAGTAGATGATAAGCTGAAGGGCTTTGACTTAACGAAAGAAACCCTTATGAGAATTTGTTTGATGAAAACAAATGATAACTCATATAAAGTAATTTGGAGCTTTCATCATATATTACTTGATGGTTGGTGTATTGGAATTATATTAGATGAGTTATTTACTATCTATTCACATAAAATGAAAGGTGAAGAGCATCAATTAGAAGATCCTAGACCGTATAGTGATTATATAAATTGGCTAAATAATCAGGATAATGAAGAAGGATTGAAGTATTGGAGTGAGTATTTGGAGGGGTATGAGTTAAATGCTACCCTCCCTAAATTTAATAACTCTAGTACTAGAAAGTATCAGAGAAGAGAAAAAGTGATAGAGTTTTCAAAAGAGTTAACAGATAAGGTTACACAACTGGCAAATAAAAATAATGTCACCTTAAATACAGTGATGCAGAGTATTTGGGGACTTATTCTAGCGAAGTATAACAATAGTGATGATGTTGTTTTTGGAACAGTTGTCTCAGGAAGAGATGCAGCTGTAGAAGGTATAGAGAACATGTTAGGTTTATTTATAAATACAATACCAACTAGAATAAATCTGCAAAGTGAAAAGTTATTTAAAGAAGTTTTAAAAACAACTCAACATGATGCAATAGAGGGTAATAATTATAATTATATTAATTTAGCCGAAGTTCAAGCTCTTAGTAATTTAAAAAGCAATCTTATTGATCATATATTAGTATTTGAAAATTATGCTATTGATAAAAAAGGATTGGAAGAAAAGGAAAGTGGATTAGGGTTCGAAGTTGTATCTGTAACCGACGAAGAGAGAAGTAATTATAGCCTAAGTCTTACTGTCGGATTAGGGGAGAAATTGAAACTAACACTTGTATATGATGAAAATGTATATGAAGAAAGACTAATCAATAATCTAGAGTGTCATATTCAAAATGTAACGAAGCAAGTTATCGAAAATGATGATATGAAATTGAGCGATATAGATTTAATTTCAGAAGAGGAAAGAAACATCCTTCTCTATAAATTTAATGAAACAACAGCTGAATATCCTAAAGATAAGTTGATACATCAATTGTTTGAGGAACAGGTTGAGAAGACACCTGACCGCGTGGCAGTTAGCTTTAAAAGTAATAACCTAACTTATAGGGAGTTAAACGAAAAATCAAATCAAATAGCTAGACTACTGCGAGAAAAAGGTGTTCAATCAAACACAATTGTAGGAATCATGGTCGACCGTTCTTTAGAAATGATTATAGGAATTATGGGGATTCTAAAATCCGGAGCGGCATATTTACCAATTGATCCTGAGACTCCTAAAGAGAGAATTGGCTACATGTTACAAGATAGTAATGTGAAATTTGTATTGACTCAAGATAGATGTATAAGTCAACTTAATTTGAATGTGGAGTTAATTAATTTAGATCAAGAGAATTTTTTAAGGCTAAGTACAGATAATTTGAATTTGATAAATCATTCGAGTGATACAGCTTATATCATTTATACTTCAGGATCAACAGGAACACCAAAAGGAGTAGTTATTCCGCATTATAGTGCAATTAGAGTAGTTAAGAATACAAATTATATTGAAATCAATGAGAATGATACGATACTACAGCTTTCGAATTATGCTTTTGATGGGTCTATATTTGATATTTATGGTGCACTTCTAAATGGGGCAAAGTTAATAATGGTTGAGAAGGACACTGTATTAAGTCTTGTTAAACTAGCTAAGTTAATTAAGGAAGAACAGATAAGTATTATGTTTATTACCACAGCTTTATTTAATGCGCTTGTAGATTTAGAAATAGATTGTTTAGATAAAATAAGAAAAATATTATTCGGTGGTGAAAGAGTTTCAGTTCCACATGTGAAAAAAGCCCTTGAGAAATTGGGCAAAGATAAAATTATTCATGTTTATGGTCCAACTGAAAGTACAGTATATGCTACGTATTATTTTGTTAATGAAGTAACTGAGGTTATTCCAATAGGAAAACCGTTAGCAAATACTTCGATTTTTGTAGTAGATAAAAATTCTAACCTGCTTCCACTTGGTGTACCTGGAGAACTATGTATTTCTGGAGATGGATTAAGTAAAGGGTATTTAAATAACGAGAGATTAACAGTTCAGAAATTCGTTCCAAATCCGTTCATTCCAGGAGAGAGAATGTATCGAACAGGAGACCTTGTGAGAATGTTACCTGATGGAAATATTGAGTTTTTAGGACGAATTGACCATCAAGTGAAAATTCGTGGTTTCAGGATTGAATTGGGTGAGATAGAGAGTCAACTTCTAAAACATAAGCAAGTAAAAGAAGCTGTTGTTATCGCGAGAGAAGATAATAATAATCATCAATATTTATGTGCGTACTTTACTTCTGAAACACCGAAGGACGAGACTAGAGTTCAAGAAATTCGAAAGTTTTTGGCAAAAGGGCTACCAGAGTATATGATTCCTGCTTTTCTTGTTCAGCTAGACAAGCTACCACTTACTACAAATGGGAAAGTAGACCGAAAGGCTTTACCAAGTCCTGATGGGAGTTCAGTTGCAGGAGTAGTAGAGTATGAGGCGCCAAGAAATGCAGTGGAAGAAAAGCTCGTATCTATTTGGCAAGATATTTTAGATATAGAAAACATCGGAATTCATCATAATTTCTTTGAAATTGGAGGCCATTCACTGAAAGCAACTACGATGGTTTCTAGAATCCATAAGGAACTTATGGTGGAGATACCTTTACGACAAATCTTCCAAACACCTACTATAAAAGGAATTGGAGAATTTATTGAATCTACAAAAGAAAGTGTGTATGCATCCATCAAAAAAGTAGAAGAACAAGATTATTATCCACTTTCATCTGCCCAAAGAAGACTCTACATTTTAAACAAAATAGAGGGTAGTGGAGTATCTTATAATATGCCTTTCGCTATGAAAATAAAAGGTGATTTGGATGTTCATCAACTTGAGAAATCATTCTATAAACTAATCGAAAGACATGAGGCCTTAAGAACTTCTTTCTTAATGGTAGATGGTGAACCAGTTCAAAAGATTGAAAAAGAGATAGATTTCCAAGTGACGTATAGAGAAATGGGTACCAATAAGCTAGATGATATGATTAATGAGTTTGTTAAACCGTTTGATTTGGAGAAAGCTCCTCTTTTACGGGTTGAAATTATACATGTCACAGATGATGAGCACGTTATGGTCCTAGATATGCACCATATCATTTCAGATGGTGTTTCAATGAACATTTTAAATAGAGAGCTCTGTAAACTGTATGAAGGGAAAGAGTTATCCCCATTGGACCTACAGTATAAAGATTATTCAGTATGGCAAAAAGACTTGTTTACTCAAGAGGAAATGAAGAAACAAGAAGAATATTGGATAAATGTTTTTAAAGAAGAAGTACCTATTTTAAATATGCCAACAGATTATAAAAGGCCGCCGACACAAAGTGTTGAAGGGGCCCGAAGAAGTTTTGAAATAGATAGTGAGTTGACAAAGAAGCTTAATAGAATTGCAAAAGAAAATGGGGTTACCATGTATATGCTTCTGTTAGCTGGATATACAACTTTACTTTCAAGATATACGGGTCAAGATGATATTGTGGTAGGATCTCCAATTGCAGGACGAAGCCATCATGATTTTGAAAATATTGTCGGAATGTTTGTGAATACCCTTGCGATGAGAAATTATCCAAATGAAGATAAAACATTCCGTAATTATTTAAGAGAAGTAAAAGAAAATGCATTAAAGGCTTATGAAAATCAAGATTATCCTTTGGATGAATTGGTTGAAAAGCTGGACTTACAAAGAGATATGAGTAGAAGTGCATTATTTGATACGATGTTTGTGCTACAAAACTTAGATACTTCTAATGAAGAGATTAAAGGGTTAAGTTTTGAAACATATGATAGTGAACTTAATATAGCAAATTTTGATTTGACATTATCAGCAGTAGAAACTAATAACATCATAAAATTTGATTTAGAATATTGTACAAAATTGTTTAAGAAAGAGACAATAGCTAAAATATCAGAGCACTTTGTTAGTATTTTAAGAGAAATTACTAATAATCAGGAAGTTTGTTTAGGTCAAATAGATATGCTTTCGGGAGAAGAAAAGCACATTCTTTTGAATGAATTTAATGAAACTTATATGGATTATCCAAAGAATAAAACCATTTATCAATTATTTGAAGAGCAGGTAGAGAGAACTCCAAACAAGGTTGCCGTAGAATTTGAGGGACAACAGGTTACTTATAAGGAGCTCAATGAAAAATCCAATCAAGTAGCTAGATTACTTCATGATAAGGGTGTTCATCCAGAAATGATTGTAGGAATTATGGTGGAGCGTTCTTTAGATATGATTGTCGGTATCATGGGGATATTAAAATCAGGGGCAGCATATTTACCAATAGACCCTGAATATCCTGAAGAGCGAATTAAATATATGGTAGAAGATAGTAACACAAAGTTCGTATTAACGCAGACTCATTTATACGATAAACTTCATTTTACCAATAATGAATGTATAACTAAAATCTCAATTAATGATGAAACAATAAAAAATCAAGAGCAAATTAATATGGAAAGGCGTAATAATAGAAATGATTTAGCCTATGTCATTTATACGTCTGGTTCCACGGGTTTACCAAAAGGGGTATTAGTGGAACATCATTCCTTAGTCAATTTATGTAATTGGTATGTAGATTTTCATAAAATAACAGAAAGAGATCGAATTACAAACTATTTGAAAGTCTCATTTGATGCATCTATTGGAGAAATTTTCCCTTGTTTAATCACCGGAGCTACTTTACACGTTTTAGGCAAAGATATTAGGCTTGATCTAGATAAATTAAATGAATATATGAATAGTAAAGACATAACAGTTGCAACATTCCCATCTAAGGTAAGTGAACAATTTATATTACAAGATAATCATTCTTTAAGAATGTTAGTATCCGGTGGCGAAAAGTTAATTTTAAATAAGAATACTCGCTATCAGCTTGTAAATGCCTATGGTCCAACCGAAAATACAGTAGTAACTACAAGTTTCTTAATGAATAAAAATGATGATAATATTCCAATTGGAAAACCGGTGTATAATACTAAAGTTTATATAGTAAATAAGTATAATCAGCTTTGTCCAATTGGAGTAACAGGAGAGTTATGTATATCTGGAGTTGGATTGGCAAGAGGTTATTTAAATAATCTGGCCTTAACTGACGAAAAATTTGTGGAAAATCCTTTCGTCAGTGGGGAAAAAATGTATCGTACAGGTGATCTTGTAAGATGGATGCCTGATGGAAATGTTGAATTCATAGGAAGAATTGACCATCAAGTAAAAATACGTGGGTATAGAATAGAACTTGGTGAAATAGAGAGCCAGTTGTTAAAACATCAAGATATAAAAGAGGTCGTAGTAGTAGCAAAAGAGGATAAGGAAAATCATACGTATCTAAGTGCTTATATTGTGTCTGAAAAAGCAATATCTTCAGCCAAGATAAGAGAATTTTTAGAAAAGGAACTCCCTGATTACATGATTCCCTCTTATTTTGTTCAACTTGACCAGTTACCACTTACATCAAACGATAAAGTGGATCGAAAAGCACTTCCAGAACCAGATAGAAGTAGTCAATCAGGGGTAGAATATGAGGCACCAAGAAATGAAGTTGAAACACATCTTGTTGAGATTTGGAGGGATATCCTAGGCATAGAGGATATAGGGATAAATCATCATTTCTTTGTATCAGGTGGAGATTCTATTAAGGCTCTGCAAATTGTGTCCAGGTTGTCTAGAATAAATCTTAAGTTAGAAGTGAAAGATCTATTTGCAAACCCTAAAATTAAAGATCTTAGTAAGTATGTAAAAAAGCAAAACAAACGGTTAAAACCTTATGAAATAGTTACAGGAGAAGTAATATTATCTCCAATTCAAAAATGGTATTTTGAGAAAAATAAAGAAGAACTAGATCATTTTAATCAATCATTTATGCTGTTTAGGGAAGATGGATTTGATCAAAAGAGAATAGAGAGAGTCTTTAATAAGATATTAGAGCAGCATGATGCCCTTAGAATGATTTATAGAGAAAATGATGGAGAGATCATTCAGTATAATAGAGGCTATAAGGATAACCTCTTTGATTTATACGTTCATGATGTTGAGGAAGTAGAGAATAAGGAAGAGAAAATATATGAATTAGCGACAAATATCCAAAAGAAATCTTCCATCAAAAATGGTAAACTCGTTAATCTTTGTTTATTTAAAACGAATCAAGGTGATCATCTGCTTATTACCATTCATCATCTTGTAGTAGATGGAGTATCATGGAGAATAATATTAGAAGATTTTGAAACTCTATATTCTCAGGATTTAAGAGGTGAGAAGTTAGACGTTGGATTCAAAACTGAATCCTTTAAAGAATTTTCCTCTAAGCTGATGGAGTATGCTAGTAGCAATAAATTATTAAAGGAAAAAGAGTATTGGCAAGAGATAGCAAATACTGAGGTTGCATTTATACCTAGAAAAAAAGAGCTCAAAAGTGACACATTCGAAAATAGTAAAACAGTTAGTATTTCTTTAAATAAGGAAAAGACTATAAGTTTATTAAGAAAATCCAATAGAGCATACAATACAGAAATAAATGATATATTGTTAACTTCCTTATTATTAGGTGCTAGAGAGATAACAAGTGAAAATTGTATAAAAATAAATATGGAGGGACATGGAAGAGAAGATATCTTAGAAAATGTAGATATTAGTAGGACTGTAGGCTGGTTTACAACTATGTATCCAGTACTTATAGATTTAGGCAATGAGACCGATCTTGCTACTAATATAAAAATGGTAAAAGAAATTTTAAGGAAAATTCCTAACAAGGGAATTGGATTTGGTATACTAAAATATTTATCAAAAGAGAAGTATCTATTAAATGAACAAAAAGCACCAATTTCATTTAACTATTTAGGTGAAATGGATAATGATGTTAACAGAAATGCATTTTCTGAATCAAAATTTTCTTATGGAGAAACAATTGGAGGAAAGATTTCACGAAATAATTCAATAGAAATAAATTCAATAATTATTAATAATGAATTGGTTATAAATACTACCTTTAATGAGCTAGAGTTTGATGAACTAACAATTAGGAAATTAAATGATAAGTTTAAAGAAAGCCTTGAAACTATAATTGATCATTGTGTTAGTCAAATAGAGGTGGACAAAACGCCTTATGACTATGGGGATACTAAATTAACTCTAAGTGAACTTAAGGATATTAAAGAAAAGTATAAAGATTTCGAAATTGAAAAGATTTACCCGTTAGCAAATATGCAAAAGGGAATGCTGTTCCATGCCTTGGAAAACAAAAATTCAAAAGCATATTTTGAACAAACTGTTATGGATATAACCGGATACGTTGATGTAGAAACTTTAAAAACTAGTTTTAATAAAATTATGAAAAAATATGAAATACTAAGGGCCTCATTTGAGTATGAAATAGTTGAGGAGCCTAGACAAATAATAATAAAAGATAGAGAAATAGGTTTTCAATATAGGGATATACGTGAAGGAGACGCTATAGAGAAAGAGTTATTTATAAACAAATATAGAGAAGAAGATACAGAAAAGAGATTTAACTTAAGTAAAGATACTTTAATCAGAGTATGTTTGATTAGAACAGATGAAAAGGAATATAAATTGATTTGGAGTCATCATCATATTTTATTAGATGGTTGGTGTCTTGGAATCATATTGGGTGAGTTATTCACTGTATATGGAAAAATCATAAATGGTGAAGCATATGAGTTAGAAGAAACGAAACCTTATAGTGATTATATAAAATGGTTGGAAGAACAAGATAAAGAAGAAGGTAAGAGCTATTGGAAGCAATATTTAGATGGTTATGAAGAGAAAGTACAAATACCAAAATTAAACATTAATGAGAATAATGTTGAGTATTTAAGAAGAGAGAAAGTAATTGAGTTTTCAAGCGAATTGACAAATCAAATTACACAGCTTGCCAATAGGAATAGCGTAACCTTTAATACAGTTTTCCAGACCATTTGGGGTATTATTTTGGCGAAGTATAACAATACAGACAAAGTAATATTTGGAACAATTGTATCCGGAAGAGAGGCACCCGTAGATGGAATTGAAAATATGATAGGATTATTTATTAATGCTATTCCAACTAGAATAAACCTTGAAGAGAATAAAAAGTTTAAAGAGGTATTGGCAGTTGTACAGAGTGAAGCTATAGCCAGCAATAATTATAACTATATGAATTTAGCTGAAGTCCAAGCGATGAGTAAATTAAAGAATGAGCTTATTGATCATATCATTGTGTTTGAGAACTATGCTATTGATAAACGTATTGCCAGAAATGAAAAAATGGGTATAGGTTTTGAGGTTGAAGATATACATGCAGAAGAACAGAGCAATTATAATTTTAGTATTGCAGCAACTCCAGGTGAGAAGTTGAATTTAGTTTTAACTTATGATGGCAATGTTTATGATGACAAAATAATTGATAATATTGAAATGCACATTAAAACAGTAACTGAACAAGTGGTTGCAGATGAGAACAAAAAAATAAATGAAATAGACATAATTGCAGAGAAAGAAAGGTCAACTTTATTGTATGAATTTAATAATACAAAAGTAGAGTGTCTAAAAGAAAAGACAATACATCAATTGTTCCAAGAACAGGTTGAAAGGACACCTGAAAATATTGCTGTTACGTATGAAGAGAAGAAAATTACCTACAGGGATCTTAATGAACGCGCGAATCGATTAGCTCACAATCTACAGAAAAAAGGAATAGGACCTGATTCGTTGGTTGGTTTATGTGTTGAACGTTCTCTTGAAATGATTGTAGGTATTTTAGGGATTTTAAAAGCTGGTGGAGCTTATGTACCACTTGATCCAACATATCCAGAGCAACGACTTCAGTATATCTTAGAGGATGCTAATATTCAGTTAGTCGTAACGCAAGAAAAGTTCAAAGAATCGAAATGGTTACCAGAGAATATTAAATCAATTTGCTTTGATCGAGATCAGGTTGAGATTGAGAATGAAAGTACGACATTACCAATTTCTGATGTAAGCCCTCAACATCTCGCTTACGTAATTTATACTTCGGGATCGACAGGAAATCCGAAGGGGGTTATGGTGGAGCATCATAATGTAATTCGTTTATTTAAGTCAACGGACTGTTGGTATCAGTTTGATGAAAAAGATACTTGGACACTTTTCCACTCTTATGCATTTGATTTCTCGGTATGGGAGATTTGGGGAGCATTGCTCTATGGTGGGAAATTAGTTGTTGTTCCTTATTGGATTAGTCGATCACCAAATGATTTCTATCAACTGTTAGTAAGGGAAAAGGTTACGATTCTTAATCAGACACCATCTGCATTTCGACAGTTGATACAGGTATGTAAACAAGAAGATGCGAATAAAAACTTGCATCTACGTTATGTCATATTTGGCGGGGAAGCACTTGATCCTACCAGCTTGCTACCATGGTTCCAAATTTATGGGGAGCAGAAGCCACAGTTAATTAATATGTATGGGATTACAGAAACTACTGTTCATGTTACTTATCATCCAATTACTCAAGATGATGTGCAGCATGCTTCAAGAAGTAATATTGGAAAGCGGATACCAGATTTAGAAGTGTATGTACTAGACTCTAGTCAAAAGCCTGTGCCTGTGGGAGTAGCTGGCGAGCTATATATCGGGGGATCAGGACTCGCGCGTGGGTATTTAAACCGACCTGAACTGACTGCAGAACGTTTTATTCCTCATCTATTCAGTAGTGATTCAGAAGCGCGACTATATCGGACAGGAGACTTAGCGAGATACTTGCCAGATGGAAATCTGGATTATCTTGGGCGGATAGATCATCAGGTGAAAATTCGTGGTTTCCGAATTGAACTTGGTGAGGTAGAGAATCAACTTCTGAAACAAAAAGGGATTAAAGAAGCTGTTGTCATTGCAAGAGAGGATAATGATTGCCAACCATATTTATGTGCTTATTTTACGTCTGAAACACATAAGAAAAAATCCAAGGTACGAGAAATTCGCAAAATTTTGGCAAACGAGCTTCCGGATTATATGGTTCCTGCATTTTTTGTTCATTTGGATAGCATACCGCTTACCGAAAACGGAAAAGTAGACAGGAAGGCCTTACCGGAACCAAATGAAAGTGCATTTGTGGAAGTAGAGTATGAGGCGCCAAGGAATGCAGTCGAAGAAAAACTTGTATCTATTTGGCAGGATGTTTTGGAAGTAGATAAGGTTGGAATCAACCAGCACTTTTTTGAAATCGGAGGTCATTCTCTTAAAGCAACTACGCTGGCTTCTAAAATTCAAAAAGAATTTATGGTAGAAATACCTTTACGTCAAATTTTTCAAACGCCTACTATAAAAGGAATTGGGGAATTTATTGATTCTACAAAAGAAAGTGTATATGCATCTATTAATAAAGTAGAAGAACAAGACTATTATCCGCTATCATCTGCACAAAAAAGACTTTATATTTTAAATAAAATAGAAGGTAACGGAGTATCTTATAATATACCGTTCGCTATGAAGATAAAAGGTGATTTCGATATAAGGCAATTTGAGAAAGCTCTCCATAGGTTAATTGAAAGACATGAGGCTTTAAGAACTTCTTTTGTAATGGTAGATGGTGAACCAGTCCAAAAGATTGAAAAAGAGATAGATTTCCAAGTGACGTATAGAGAAATGGGTACTAATAAGCTAGATGATATGATTAATGGATTTGTTAAGCCGTTTGATTTGGAGAAAGCTCCTCTTTTACGGGTTGAAATCATACATGTCAAAGATAATGAGCACGTGATGGTCCTAGATATGCACCATATCATTTCAGATGGTGTATCAATGGGAATTTTCACACAGGAATTAGCTGAATTATATAATGGTCAAAAATTATCGCCATTAAGCATTCAATATAAAGATTATTCTGCGTGGCAAAGAAAATTATTTACACAAAAAGAAATGAAGAGACAAGAAGAATACTGGATGAATGTATTTAGAGACGAAGTACCAGTACTAAATATGCCGACAGATTATAAAAGACCAGCAATTCAAAGTACAGAAGGTGACCTTGTACATTTTGAAATCGATAGTGACATTTATGTCAATCTTAAGAAGATGGCAAAGATACATGGTGTAACGTTATACATGCTTCTGTTAGCAGGATATACAACACTGCTCTCAAAATATACAGGACAAGAGGAAATCGTAGTGGGCTCTCCAATCGCCGGAAGACCTCATGATGATTTGAAACAGGTAATGGGTGTTTTTGTGAATACTCTTGCGATGAGAAACTATCCAAAACAAGGAATTTCATTCCAAGATTATTTAAAAGAAGTTAAAGAGAATGCTTTACAAGCTTATGAAAATCAGGATTATCCATTTGATGAATTGGTTGAAAAATTAGATTTAAAAAGAGATATGAGTAGAAATGCTTTGTTTGATACAATGCTCGTTTTACAAAACTTTGACCATGATGATTTTGAAGTACAAGGTTTAACTTTCTCACCATATCAAATGAAGGCGCATGTTTCTAAATTTGATTTAACACTTACCGCTGTTGAAGAAGAGCGGAGTATCAAATGTGTATTAAATTACAGAACTAAATTATTTAAGAAGGAAACTGTCGAAAGATTAGCTAAACATTTCATCCAAGTTTTTAAAGAAGTTATTGAGAAGCCAGAACAAAGCATTCAGGATATTAGGTTACTTTCAGAAGAAGAAGTGCAGATGCTATTGCAGAATGATAAAGATACAAAAGCTGATTATCCGAAGGATAAAACAATTTCACAATTATTTGAGGAACAGGTGAATCGAACACCTCATCATGTAGCTGTGGTATTTGAAAATCAGAAACTTACGTATCTGGAACTAAATGAAAGAACGAATCAAATGGCAAGGTTGCTTCAAGAAAAAGGAGCAAAGCCAGGGACAACAGTAGGTATGTTAGTGGAAGAATCTCTTGAAATGATTATTGGAATTATGGCCGTATTAAAAGCAGGGGCGACCTACTTGCCAATCGATCCTGAACAATTGGATAAAAGAACGAATGTCATTTTAAAAGACAGTAATGTTAGCCTATTGATAGTGAAAGGAGAAAGGAAAGCAACTCTCCAATTTAATGGAGAAGTAATCTCCATGGAGGATGATTCAATAAAAGAGAGAGACACATCAAATTTATTAGTCAATTATAAATCGAATCATAATGCGTATATCATCTATACATCAGGTTCGACTGGTACACCTAAAGGTGTATGTGTTCAGCACTACAACGTTGTAAACTACATGACTTGGTTTACAAAGGAAGCGAATCTAAAAGTAACCGATAAGGCAATGTTAGTATCTTCCTATGCATTTGACTTGGGCTATACAAGTCTATATTCATCACTTTTAAATGGATGTGAACTGCATCTCGTTACAAAAGAAGTATATACTAATGCTCAGAAAGCATTACAGTATATAGAAGAACAAGGTATTTCTTATTTGAAATTGACACCGTCTCTCTTTAACGTCTTGGTGAATGATCCGAGTTTCTCAGATAATCAGAGCTGTAAAACATTGAGATTAGTCGTGCTAGGTGGAGAGAAAATCAATCCAATAGATGTTGAAACATTCTATACGCATTATCCAAATCATGTGGTAATGAATCACTATGGACCTACAGAAGCGACAATTGGTTCGGTATATCATGTTATTGAATATGATACAATGGCAGCTTTCAAAGAATGCCCTGTAATTGGAAGACCAATTCAGAACATGAAGGCTTACGTAGTGGATCAACAAATGAAACTTGTCCCAGAAGGTGTTTATGGTGAATTATGCTTATCAGGAGAAGGCGTAGCAAGTGGGTATTTAAATAGAATAGATTTAACAGAAGAAAAATTTGTTCAAAATCCATTTGAATCGAATAAAAAAATGTATCGGACGGGAGATCTCGCTCGAAGATTATTAGATGGTAGAATTGAGCTTGCAGGTAGAATTGATGGCCAAGTAAAAATAAGAGGATATCGAATTGAAACAGAAGAGATTAAGCGTCATTTAGTTAAACATGAACAAATTAAAGAAGCATACGTAATGGACAGAGAGGATCAGGACGGAAGAAGACATTTATGTGCATATATTACATCTCAGAGGGAATTATCATTTGAAGAGTTAAGAGCGTACTTAAAAGTAGAAATACCTGAATACATGATTCCGTCTTACTTCGTTCAGATGGAGCGTATTCCACTTACGGCAAATGGAAAAGTAAACGAAAAAGCCTTGCCAGAGCCAGATGTGAGTAAGGGAGTAGACTATGAAAAACCAAGAAATCAGGTAGAAGAGCAACTTGTGAAGGTATGGGAAGATATATTAGGAGTCAAGCCAATCGGGATTAATCATAACTTTTTTGCTTCGGGTGGAGATTCTATTAAGGCTTTACAAATTATCTCACGTTTATCACGAGAAGGTATCATATTAGAGATGAAAGATTTATTTACTTATCCCGAAATCAAGCTTTTAAGTAAATACGTCAATATTGAGGCGATACAAGAAGGCTCATATGAAATCGAAATAGGAGATGTGTTGCTCACTCCAATTCAACAAGCTTATTTTATGAGCGGAAAAGAAGATGTAAATCATTTTAATCATGCAGTTATGTTGTATAGGAAAGATGGATTCCGTGAGGAAATGATAAAAGAAGTTATGGAAGCAATTTTTGTACATCATGACGCTTTACGAATGATTTATAAAGAAAAGAATAATGAAGTACTTCAATTCAATCGAGAAGTGGAAAAGAATCAATTTGGTTTTTATGTTTATGACGTTTCGAGAGAAGGTAATCCAGATGAGAAGATTCAGGAACTTGCGACAATATTACAAAAGAAAATTGATATACAAGAAGGACCTCTTGTAAATGTAGCACAGTTTAAGACGAATGTTGGAGACCATCTGTTACTTATTATTCATCACCTTGTGGTGGATGGAATCTCTTGGAGAATCCTATTTGAAGATTTTGCACTTGGATATAGTCAGCTAATGAAAGGAGAACAAATAGCATTTTATCCAAAAACGACTTCTTATAAAGAGTATGCCACTCAGCTCAACGATTATGCTAAGAGTGCAAAAATCCTTAGAGAAAAGCAATATTGGGTGAACACATTAAAGGATAATGTTAACTTTTTAGAGAAAAAAGAGGAAGTTAGATTATTCCGATATGAGGATAGTGATACTTTCAGTACCACTCTTGGAATAGAGGAAACAAGCCGATTGATAAGAGAAACAAATCAAGCATATCATACTGAAATCAATGACTTACTGATTAGTGCTCTTTTAATAGCTACAAGGAAAGTAACTGGTGAAAATAAAATTAGAATTAGTCTAGAGGGGCATGGTAGAGAACAGATTATAAAAAATGTAGATATTAGCCGAACAGTTGGATGGTTTACAACCAAATATCCTGTATACATCAATTTAGGAGATGAAAAGGACCTTTCAATGACTATTAAAACAGTGAAAGAGTCTCTTAGAAGAATTCCGAATAAGGGAATAGGCTATGGAGTTTTAAAACATTTGAGTAGAGATTCAGATTTATGGAATATTGAACAGCCACCTCTTTTGTTTAATTACTTAGGTCAAATGGATGCAGATATCAATAATACAATCTTTTCTTCTTCTTGGATATCGGCAGGAGAGTCGATTGGAGGTAAACATACAAGAGAAACACCTATAGAAATGAATGCTGTTGTCTTAGATGGAAAGCTCACTATTGATACGACTTATAATACAAAAGTATATGCAGAGGATGTCGTAGTGGAGTTTACAGAAGCTTTCAAGGATGCTCTTTGTGATGTAATCCATCATTGCATTTCTAAGGAACAGGCTGAAAAAACGCCATTTGACTATGGAGACAAAGAGTTAAGCTTCGAACAACTAGAGGAAATCAAGGCGAAAAATAGGTGGGCTGAAATAGAAAAGATTTATCCATTAGCTAATATGCAGCAGGGTATGCTATTCCATGCATTAGAAGATCAACAATCAGGTGCATACTTTGAACAACTTGTCATTGATGTCAAAGGGTTTATTGATGTCAACTTATTCGAGGAAAGCTTGAACGATATTATGAAAAGACATGAAATCCTTCGGACAGCAATTGAATATGAAATTACAGAAAAACCTAAAAATGTAATTCTAAAAAATCGAAAGATTGGCTTTAAATACCGAGATATTAGACAGCAAGGAATAAATCAGCAAAAGGAAAGTATAGCAACATACATTGAACAAGATCGAGAAAAAGGTTTTGATTTTAGTAAAGATGTTTTAATTAGACTGGAACTTATTCAAACTGATGATAAGGCTTATACAATTATATGGAGCAATCATCACATCTTGTTTGATGGATGGGGCAGAGGTATTATTTTGGGAGAATTGTTCCATATCTATGGAAACAAACAAGTAGGACAGTATCCTAATTTAGAAGAGCCAAGACCATATAGTGATTATATTAGATGGTTAGGGGAACAGGAAAAAGAAGAGGGAATTCAATATTGGAAACAATATTTAGCAGGGTATCAAAAACCTGCGAAAATTCCATCGTTCAAAAGTGACAGTACAAGAGGGTACCATGGGCAAGAGACGCTCATTGAATTTTCAAGCGAATTTACGAAAAAAATGACTGAATTGGCTAATCAAAATAATGTTACGTTAAACACTGTGCTACAAACCTTATGGGGGATTATTTTAGCCAAGTATAATCATACAGACGATGTTGTATTTGGTTCTGTCGTTTCTGGTAGAGATGCCAAAGTAGCTGGTATTGAAAAAATGGTTGGATTATTCATTAATGCAATTCCAACGAGAATTAATATAAAAGAACATAAGAGCTTTAAAAATATATTAAAAGAGGTACAGCAGCAAGGGATAGAAAACCAAGCATACAACTATATGAATCTTTCAGATATACAGTCTCTTAGTGATTTAAAAAGGGATTTAATTGATCATGTAATGATTTTTGAGAATTATGCACTTGATGAACGTTTACTTCAGGAAGAAGAAAGTAAGATTGGTTTCGTGTTTAAGGATATTAAAGGGATTGAACAAACCAACTATGGATTTACAATAGTTGTAGTTCCAGGCGAACAGCTTGTACTCAAAATAGCATATGATGGAAATCTCTATTCAGAAAAAATCATCCGGAACATAGCAAATCATCTGAAAAGTGTTATGGACCAAGTTGTGCAGGATGAACATAAAAATGTGAATCAATTAGAAATCCTTTCAAAAGAAGAAAAGCATTATTTCTTGAATGAGTTTAATGAAACAAAAGCAGAGTATCCAAAAGAAAAAACAATTCATCGTTTATTTGAAGAACAGGTAGAACGAACTCCAAACAAGGTAGCTGTGGTACTTGATAAGCAGCAACTTACTTATAAAGAGCTGAATGAAAAATCTAACCAAATAGCTAGGATACTCCAGAATAAAGGAGTTCAACCAGACACAATTGTAGGTATCATGATTGAACGTTCTCTAGAGATGATTATAGGGATTATGGGGATTTTAAAATCTGGAGCAGCATATTTACCAATAGATCCTGAATATCCTGAAGAGCGAATTAAGTATATAGTAGAGGATAGTGGAACAAATATTATACTTACAAAAGGCAAAGATGCAGTGAGAATAAACAAAGAAATAGTATTTTTAGATGAAGAGTATAATCATTATTCTACTGAAAATATAAAAGTAACAAGTAATACTAACAACCTAGCTTATATGATTTATACTTCGGGTTCTACAGGTATGCCAAAGGGAACTATGCTTAAGCAAAAAGGCCTAGTTAATTATATAACATGGGCAAATAAGGAATATGTCAAAGGAGAGGCCTTAGATTTTGCCTTGTATTCATCATTCTCATTTGACCTTACAATTACATCAATATTTACACCATTAATTTCTGGAAATAAAATAGTTATTTACGATAATGATGGGGATGAACCAATTATAAGACAAATCTTTAAGGATAATAGAGTAGGTATAGTAAAATTAACACCATCTCATTTAAGTTTGATAAGAGATATTGATAACAGCAACTCAAGTATAAAACGATTAATAGTAGGTGGAGAAGATTTAAAGACAGATTTAGCAAGAGAGATTTCAAAAAGTTTCAATCATAATGTTGAGATCTATAATGAGTATGGTCCAACAGAAGCAACAATTGGCTGTATGATTTATAAATATAATCTCAATGATGATAAACACATATCGGTACCTATTGGAAAGCCAATTGATAATGTTCAAATTTATATATTGGATGATAATCAAAAGATATTACCAGTAGGAATAGAAGGAGAACTTTATATAAGTGGAGATGGTGTTGCTACAGGTTATTTAAATAGACCTGAATTGACAGCAGAAAAATTTATATCAAATCCATATATACCTGGGTCAAAGATGTATAGAACAGGGGATCTTGCAAGATGGTTGCCTAATGGAAATATCGAATTCATAGGGAGAACTGACCATCAAGTGAAAATTCGCGGTTATAGAATTGAATTAGGAGAAATAGAGAATCAAATTCTAAAATTAGATAATATAAAAGAAACAAAAGTTGTTGCAAGAATAGATGGCGAGAATAGTCAGTATCTTTGTGCATATGTTGTTTTAGAGAATAAAGAAAAACCAATTACTGTTACAGAGATGAAAAGATATTTATCAAAAGAACTCCCAAATTATATGATACCAGCGTTTTTTACACAGCTTAAGGAACTGCCGTTGACAACAAATGGTAAAATAGATGTAAAGTCATTACCAGCACCAGATGGAAATGTCAAATATGGATTAGAATACGAACCGCCAAGAAATGATTTAGAAGAAAAAATTGTTAGCATATGGGAAGAAATTTTAAATATCAAAAAAATAGGTATAAATACTAATTTATTTGATATCGGAGCGAACTCTTTAAACGTTATGACATTTGTTTCAAGAATAGTTACAGAGTTAAACTTTAGAGTACCGTTTAAAGATGTATTTGATAAACCTACAGTCCGAAGTTTTTCAGCGTTCTTAGAAGGTGCAAAAGAAATGTTAAAGGATTACACAGAGGATTGTATTCAACTTAGTAGCTCAACAAGCACCAATAAAAAGCTATTTTGTTTCCCACCAGCTGCTTCAATAGGAATAGCATATATGGGGCTAGCAAAGCATATTGAGTCATATTCAGTTTACAGTTTTAATTTTATTAAGTCTGAAAATAGGATTGCGCAATATGTTAAAATAATAAAAGATATTCAATCAGAAGGACCGTACACATTAGTGGGATATTCAGCCGGCGGTATTCTTGCATTCGATGTGGCAAAAGAATTAAATAGACAAGGTTTTGAAGTAGAAAATCTTATTCTTATTGATTCAAAATACCGTACGACTGTAGAACAGAATCTTTATACAGAGGAAGAGTGTAAGAGAGAACTTCATGAAAAATTCAATCTGAAAAAATATAAAGATTTAGAAAAATTAGCTAGTGATTATTTGATAGAATTAATTATGAAGTCGTATATGTATGTACAGAGTACAACAACAAATGGCAGTATTGATGGAAATATAAGTTATATAAAATCAGTAAAAGAAAAAGAAGATGAAAATAATTTAATGTGGGAAAATGCTACTACGAAGAATTTCAGGATAATTCAAGGGTACGGAACCCATATGGAAATGTTATCAAATTCAAACCTGGATATTCTTAAAAAGAATGCTAATATAATAAACGACATATTGGCGTTTGAAACAGTTTAATTTTTGAGAATTGGCATTTCTTCAAAGAAATGCCAATTTTCTTATTTTGATAACATGAAAATTAAAACGAATAAGCACAATAATTTTGGATATGTATAATAAAAATTATGAAAGCAGGTGTTATTTTGCGAGAAATTAGAATTCTTATAGCGGATGATGAAAAAGAAATTAGAGATTTATTAAAAAAATATATGGAGCGAGAATTATATAAGGTTGATGTAGCTATAGATGGCGAGCACGCTCTTTCTTTATTTAATAAAAACAAATATGATTTGTTTATATTAGATCTTATGATGCCAAAAATTGATGGGATTGAGGTCTGCAGAAAATTAAGAGAAAAAACGAATGTTCCTATTCTAATGCTAACTGCTAAAAATCATGAAACTGATAAGATATTAGGTTTAAGTATGGGCGCAGATGACTATATTACAAAACCTTTTAGTATAAATGAGGTAGTAGCTAGAGTTAAAGCTCTTATGAGGAGGTTTTTAGTTTTAGGAAGTGAAGCAGGGGATAGAGAACAAACACGTATAGAGTTTAAAGAAATCTCAATTGATATGAAAAAATATACTGTTTTCAAAGAGGGAGAAGAGATTCCTTTAACTGCAAAAGAGATGGAATTACTAAGGTTTTTCGCTTCAAATCCGGAGCAAGTGTTTACAAAATCTCAGTTGTTCCGTAATGTTTGGGGGGACAACTATTTAGAAGATGATAATACTGTCATGGTCCATATTCGAAAACTTAGAAAAAAAATAGAAGTAGATCCTTCTAATCCTCAATTAATACAAACAGTTTGGGGAATAGGATATAAGTTTGTAGGTGACCAAAATGTATAGCGACAAAATTATCTTGCTTAATATTCTTCAACTAATATGTATTATAGGACTTTTTTTTGTAGATTTAAATAACCAACTATTAGGAATAAATAAGCTTGCTTTGTACATAGTACTACTTTTCTTTACGACCTTTCTCTTAGTTACAAGGTTTCACTTTGTTAATCGTTTGAAAATAATGATTGAGGAGTTAAAACGTGTAATTAACGGAAATTTAACAACAAGGTTAATTGTAAATGAAGATAATGTATTTAATAAAATGATATTTTCTGTGAATGAATTAATTGAACAGCTAGAGAGAGTTCAAATCGAATCCATTAAATCTCAAAATGCGAGAAAAAGACTCTTATCAAGTATTTCTCATGATATCAGAACTCCTCTTACATCTATTATAGGATATATTGATGCTTTAAAAGATGATATAGCTGTTTCTCGAGAAGAAAAAAAAGAGTATCTTGAAATTATTTCAAGAAAATCTAGCAACTTAAAGCAATTAATCAATGAAATATTTAATATGGCAAAACTAGATGCAGATGAAGTTTTAATAAATCCTGAATTTCTAGAGTTAACTGAGATTACGAGAGAGGTACTAATTGAGTATTTACCTGAAATCAAGAAAAATAATTTGGAATTAAAGCTTAGTTTACCAAAAACAAAATGTTTTATCACGGCAGATTATCTAAGTATTATAAGAATTATAGATAACTTAATAAAAAATGCTATTATATATGGGAAAGAAGGAAAAGTACTTGGGATAGAACTCATTGAATCAAATCAAGAATTCCAATTGCTTATTTGGGATAAAGGACAGGGAATCGCGGAACATGATTTGAATCATATATTTGAACGAATGTATCGTAGTGACCAATCAAGAAATTCTATTAATGGAGGTAGCGGATTAGGGCTTGCTATTGCTAAATCCTTAGTAGAAAAAAACCAGGGCAAGATATGGGTTGAAAGTAGTCCATGGAATAAAACAGTTTTTGGTATCTCTTTCCCAAAAACAAAAAAAGTTTAATAAAATAGATAATAAATGGTTTAATTTAAAATTCATCCCGAACAATGTAATAAAACAGTTATACAATACAAATTTACGTATTAGTGACCTCTTAAAACTAAAGGTTGGAGGTTTGAAGGGAGTTATATCTCAATGCGTGAAATGAAGATTTATGTAAAAATTATCATAGAGCAGTTAGTTGTAGTAACTGCTCTATTTAATACAACCTGAATAAGAAGCAGATTGTATTCTGGTTTTTGTTAGGAGAATATTGGATTTTATTTAGTTCTTTAACAAAGTCCTTATTAGTTATAAATAATAAGCACCATAAAAGGTGCTTATTGACTACTCTGATTTGATTATAATTATTCTATGTATGTTTTCAATATATGTATAGTTTTATATAAAATTTATATTTAAATTAAATCAACCCCAAGATGCGCTCCAAGGGGTTGAAAATTGAGAAATATTATTTTGTTGGAAGTAAAGTTATTGCTATTGTCGATTCCATAATAATGACTGTTAGGAACTTTAATAGTATAACTTATTATTGATTATAAGTATATATAAATTTTAAGTAATAGAATCAAAATATGGGGAACTGGAGATTACCATTAATTTATCCAAGCCAGAGAAGGATCCTAAAGAAATCATAGCAGCTAGAAATATATCGAAGGGTGATTATCCAAAATGTTTACTTTGTATTGAAAATGAAGGGTATTTCGGTCGTTTGAACCATCCAGGTAGAAGTAATCACCGAATCATTGATATTGGGCTAGAGGGAGAGGAGTGGGGGTTTCAATATTCACCATATGCATACTTTAATGAACACTCCATCGTATTATCTAAAAAGCATTGTCCAATGAAAATTTCTTGTGAGACATTTACTCGTTTGTTCAGTTTTGTAGAAACAATGCCACATTACTTTATTGGTTCAAATGCGGATTTACCTATTGTAGGAGGTTCTATCTTAAGCCATGATCATTATCAATCCGGACGTCATAACTTTCCAATGGCAAAGGCTAACGTTCTTAAAACATTTGAATTACCTGCCTATCCAAATACTTCTTGTGGTATTGTCAACTGGCCAATGAGTGTGATTCGTCTCTCCATCAAATGTTTCTTTTTTCTTTTAAACTTTTATTGCTTCACTTAAATAAACTGTATTCCATACACTAATCGCATTAATTAAAAGGTTTAGTGTACTACTTCTTTGAAGCTGATCTTGTAGCGCTCGTTCTCATAATTCACTAAACGATTTATCACGAAAATGAACCGTATCAAAATAGTAATTTACCTTCTTCCTCTTTATGTATATTACGGAAATGCAAATTTAGTGTAGCGCGCTATATGAAAAAAAGAAGCTCTTTTTCGACAATTAATAACAAAAATTTTTATATACAAGCGATCTAAAAAAGCTTTTTCTTTTATTCTGTATATGAAAAATCAATTTTCATATATTGTCATATGAAGTTTCTATTCTTTTTATTGCTCAAGTATCAAATTATTTTAATGTAATAAAAAAGATGAGGTCCTTATAGGAACCTCATCTTTTTTTATAAAAATTAATTTCTTACTATTCAGTAGCTACCTTTACAACATTTGTTAAAAACTTCTCTTTTGAAAGTTTTGTACCATCATTTTCTTGTGGTGCCCAGAATTTTACTGCATGATGTACTGCAACTCCAGTTTCAACAACATATGATACCGCTACAGCTAACTGTGCTACAGCTGCTGCTGTTGTAAAAGCTACCGAAATCGCTGGGAACACAGCTACTCCTTGAACATTGTCAATAGCATTATTATCAATTTTCGATGCATTAAGTTTTTCTACAGATTCGTTCAATAACTTTCCACCTTTTGTGAAAAGTTCATCTGTTTTTATATAATCCTTATTATAAACAGCCTTTTCTAAATCTTCGAAATATGAAGGGTCTAATTTATCCATTTGTTTAATTAGCTCAGCATATATAATCTTATTTTCAGCTTTATTTACACCCTCTATCCCATTTACATCTACATCTTTATTTAATTCTTTAGCAAATTCACCTTGAACAAAGAAAATACCTGCAAAAATTTCTTTTCCTGTGTAATGCTTAGTATCCTTCGCACTAGCACTAAAAGGATTTGATATTACCAAAAACATTAAAGCTACAGCAGTAATCAAAGATGTAATAGAAAAAACTTTTTTCATGCCACTTCCTCCTCTTTCCTTTTATAAATTTTGTTTTTAATATGTATTGAAGAAAATTCTTTATCTAAAGGTCTTAAATAAAGAATCAATACACCCAGCATTACTAATGAAAAACTAATTAATCCAAGAATAACAGCAAATATCTCATGCATAAAAATAGCTACTAACAAAAAGTATTTCCAATATTTTTTGTTAACAAATAATGCACCAAATAATGATATTTGAATAATAAGTGTCCCCCATGTAGGAAGAATTATTAAGGGTGAAGTTAAAAAATAATCAAATATTTTATGTAAATATGGATTTAATCCAAAAATAGGATCTTCTAAAAAATAATATACCGCTGTTCCATTAATCCATTCTTCTTCAAACACCTTTGCTACAGTTGAATGCAAATACAAAATAGCTATTTGAACTCTGATAAACCAATATGAAATAATACATAAAGCTTTTTTATATATATTACATTGTTTATGTTCATCTTCTTTTAATGTAGTCCAATGCCACTTTCTATGATCTGTAAGAGTAATAGGTATTAATAAAAATGTTATAACAGAGCTTACCTGTTCTCCTCCATCCAAGGTAATAGCAGCAGTATTCCAACTATACATAATATACCAATGGAGGATACCTGTGAATTTAGGTCTCCAACCTATAACAACTAATAATAAAATAATAATAGATACAAATCTTATAACTTCTAAAATTATATAATTCCCCGTAGTAGGAATTATACAAAATAAACCGAAAGATACATTACTACAAACAGGAAATTCACTTAAATCTGAAGTCGGTCTAAAAAATACTTTTGTATCATTGATTAACAGGGTTAACAAAAAAGATAATGCTATAATACTTCTTGCTACCCCATATACATTAGTCCACACTTTTTCATTAATTATATATTCCAACAATTTATTTTCTATTTTTTGGAGCATGCAGATTTCACCCTAACTACCTTAGACGGCATTTCAATATTTTTATTTCTTCCCCATATCCATGGTACTGGTTTTTGTTTTCCAATACCTATATCACCGCATAAACTTGGATAAGGAGTTGTATTATTTATAACCTCTGAATCTAAGTTTTCCAAACATTCCACTGGTTTTTTATTACAAGTTGTCCACTTAGAAGTACCAATTTTAGAAAATAAAAGTCCAGCTTCAACACCCTTTCCTCGCCCTTCCCTAGATAAACCAAACAAATTTTTAACTTTATTATTGGGCCAATCAGACAAGATTTCTTTCTTTTCCATATCATAAATTAATATCATCTCATCCCTAGGATCTTTACTATAAAAACCCCATCCTTGTGGTATGATCGTTTTTATTAATCTAGAAGAATTTTTCGATAAAGAAAGTGGATTTTCAGGTATAGCTACTAAAATTGTTAACCCAAATATGGTAAAATAGATAACAAAAGTAAAAACAAAGAAAATAAATATTTTTCTGTCTTTTCTAATCATAAGATTCACACCCTTTTTAAAATAGGAGGTACATACAATGTTAAAAATTATTATTGCATCAGCTTGTTTAATTCTATTTGGTCTACTAGGTATACTAATCTGGAAAAGAAAGATGTTTTTTTTATTGGCTGGATATACACCTGAAGTGAAGTCTAAAATTATTAATGTGGAAAAGTTTGCGAGATTTAATGGTATGATGATTATTTTCATGGGAATTTGGTGTTTTATATGGATTTTATTTTTGATGGAAAAATCATATTCAAGTATTCTGTTTATTATTATACTTATATTTACAATTTTATTTCAAGCTATTTTTACAAATTTTTTCCTTATAGACCGAAAAAAGTAATATAAACTATATTTATGAAATTTTAAAGAGCGATTCTAAGCGTCATTATTTCGCCTAGAATCGCTCTTTATGTATTGAAATTAATAAGACTTTGAGGGAACTTACAGACTGTACTTCTTTTCGTTTTTTTAACTTATTATTTTACGTTTCATACATTCTTAAAGAATTATAAGTTCTTTAAGAATGGTTCATACTTTTTCCTTTGAAACCTTTCTTCGGACTTTAATTGATTTTTCAATACTTATTGTTTTAGATTACTTTCCATCTACCTCTTCCCAGCTAGTTATCTAATATTAACATCTATCCAATTTAAAAGTATAATTATTCTAAAAATATTGATTTATAGGATATTATGTTCTATATTTAGGTTATTATATGTAAAATCTTGTAAAAGAGAGGGTGGAGTTTAATGCTATGAAAAAGTATCCATTTAGTTTAATTCAAGATTGTTTTGCTAATTAATACAATCACAAACAAAAGAGGAAAATCATTTATCCTTATCAAAAGAATTGTTCATATTTCTCTACGAGATCATTTATATAATTCTAATGACTAGAGAACTGAATGTTAATTTGAAGCTTTTAGATTTAGAGAAATATTAAAGCAGATGAAATGATTAATGGGAATAATAAACAAGGGGTCTCTAAGGGTCGGCTAAAAAATAAATATCCTGTAAAGAGGGATTAATCATGACTAATATTGTATTATTTGATGGTGAGTGTAATTTTTGTAATCAAAGTATTCAATTTATTATAAAAAGGGATTATAACGCTTACTTTCAATATGCATCATTACAAGGACGCATCGGAAGACAATTACTAAAAAAATATCATATAGATGAAAATACTGATAGTATTGTATTAATTGAGAATGATACTGCTTACATAAAATCCGATGCTATAATAAATATCTGTCGAAAATTAAATGGATTTTGGAAAGTAACAATTCTTTTTCTAATAATACCAAAGTCCCTCCGTGATTTTTCTTATGAAAAATTCGCAAAAAATAGATATAAATTATTTGGAAAACAAACGAGCTGTTCACTACCTACCCCAGCAATCCGAAAAAGATTTCTCGATTGAAGATATAAAATCTAAGATCTTAGATGGGTCTAAATAATAAAAAAGAGACCTTTTAACAGGGTCTCTTTTCACAAATTATAGAAATACGCAGAAGAATAAAGGTAATTTATTACTAAAACCTCTTCAAATTCCTTTATATTAATTGGAGTATTAATTTTTTTATTATATGGATATAAATCTCTTTAATTTTATATTTCATTTATATTTTTTTACTGTTCCTTCATAATGAGCTACAATTGAAAACGTAGTACGTTCTTGAGAAACAAGATAGAGTGTTCCTTGATAAATATCGTCATCATATGTAAAAGTATTAGGGATTCTTACTATTGAACCAAAGAGGGGATTAGGAAATATTTTGAAACAGCTTTTTACATATTCGTTTACTTCTACATTTTTTATAATGTCTTTACATGTCCCATTATTGTTAGGAATATTCAATTCATCCGCTTGTGCAAAGCTTCCTCCTGTAACAAGAAATCCTAATGATAATACACTTACAACAAATTTTTTAAACATATAATCATCCCCTTTAAAATTTTTTATCTTGTAGGAAAACTAATAACTTTAAATTACATCCACTCGTTCAATTCTAGTCAATCTAAATAGTAAATTCGATTGAAACACTAATACAAGTTGGTCACTAGCTGCTAAAGCATGACTTTATAATAAAATTCCACTAAAATATACAATAACCTTCCTTTTTTAAAATAAATAACCATATTAACTTTCGAAATGTAATAAATTACAAAGAATATTCCAACAACATATTATCAATTGATATAAAATATGCTATTTAATCTGGACAAACCTGTTATTCTATTTTGTTTGAAAATTACACTTTCTATGTCAATCATCGTATTATTTCTACAATTTAAAATCAATAGCTACATAGCATTGGTATTATGTTTTTTCATTTATTTTCAAGTATAGAAAAAGTTTTTATATTACAAATAGGAGAGGGATGACATTAATGAAATTTAATAAATTTCTATTAGGACTTACACTAACTTTAGGCTTAGGAGCATTTTCTACACAATCTACTGAAGCAAGTACATTAGACAAAGGACAGGCATTAACTAAAGACCAAATTTCATTAAAAATTAGCAAGATTAATAGTAAATATGATATAAATGAAGCAATATCTGAAGAAGATCAACATTTTATTCAAACATATGGGAACAAGCTATTTTTAAATGAAATTCCTTTCGAAACTGCCACACCTATGTACACAAATCAAAAAACTGTAGCTGGAATTGATACTAAAATTTCTGGTGATATTTTTTATGGACCAACACCGATGATTTTAAAAATGTATGGTGGAAAATTTAAAACGGAAACGTTTTCTGGTAATGCCACAAAAATCACCAATAATCTTCATTATGGAACATATCGATTTGATTCCAAAGAAGGAATAGTAAAAATGACTGACGGAACAATATCCAATTCGTGCGATAACGGAAAATATTGCGAATTTTCAAAAACTGGATTGTATGCTGGAGATTTTGCTTTAGCCAAGGGAGAATCAATTATTGAGTATCCAGGAGGTTCATTTTCTATTAACTTAGTAGAGAATAAATAAGTCGTGAACAAAAAGAAAGAATAATGAAGCAAAATGAAAATAATAAGTCGAATCCCCTATACCAAAAGAGACCTCATTTAGGAGGTCTCTTTTGGTTACATCAATTAAAAATGGTCCGCATGCGAATACTGGATAATGTCTTCTTTTTTCAGAGCATGTTGTGTATCACCTGTATTACTTAAACCAATTGACAATGTTATTACTAACCCCAACGTACGGTAAAACCAAGTTTTAAAAAAAATTCCTTAGCATACGAAATTCGCGAAATGTTGGCGGGACCCCATCGCTATCAAGCTAAGATTATACAATGTCAAGTATAGTAGAGATTATTTCTTTTTTCTAAAAGCCAGGCTTAGAGAATTTAAAGGTTTGCATGCGAAATAAACCCTATCGGGTTTCATTTTTTGAATTAGGCCGCTTGATCTTCAGAAATGGTATAATTGTAAACGACACCTAATATATCAAAGACTGTTTTCTTCTCATATCTGTGAGATTTTCGCCCATTTTGCTGTAGGAGGTTGAACAGGCGAATGAGAATCTTTGATAATTCTTGGGTGTCTTTCTGTATGGCTTGATAAATAAGAAAAAAATAATCTCTAATCATATATATGGCCTTATATTCACTCAGCTCTCGTTTCTTTTTCATAAGAAGTAATTGACGCATTTGAAACATAGTAGAAGTACAGAGGAGAATAGCGATCAGTTTCCCATACAAATGGCATTCTAATCTTTCTCGTTTTATCTTTTTACAATGGTGAATATGAAAGAATGATTTCCATGTTTTAAATAAAATCTCGATTTGCCAACGTAAAGAGTACCAATCATGTACTTGTCCCATCGGGACAGTATCTGTAGAGGTATTTGTCATATATACATTGATACTACTGAGACGTTTACTACGAGGGGAATACTTTATTCCTTTCTTTTTCTCTCTTACAGCTTGATCTTGCAATCGTTTTTGTTGTTGTTCATCTGTAAGTCGATGAACAATCACACGAGTTGGTACTTTATCAGTCATTCCTACATAAGCATCGGATATTTCATAGGTTTGCCCTGGTTGGAGAGAGTTCATTAATGCCTCCATATCTATCTGTATATACTCTGTACCTTTCTTGATTTTTCCATCCTGAAAATAATCAGGTGTGAGATTTTTTTGATAAATACGTGTATTGGATTTAATACGAGAGATATAGTAAGCCTTTTTATCTTGTATATGTTGAAGATCTTTTAAATGAAAATACCCTAAATCACGGATACATAAATCATTTGGTGTTACAGTTGGAACACACAGAGAACCATAGGTTCGATCATGTTGTTTCCCTGGACCTGTATGGATATGTAGGAATTGTCCACTTAATAGGTCATATTCAAGTTGAATTTTCATCCCAGCAGTATGGCTACATCCTCCAGCCCCAGGATAAATGGTTGAAAATATATCTGGAAGCTGAAATGCAGTGGAATCTAAAATGCGAATACGCTTGAAAACAGAGGTGTATGGAGAAGAAAGTGGCATAGATGAAGTTAATTTTTTATTTAGAAGGTTAGTCAATATATGTTGTAAAAACTGAACGGCTGATGTATTAAACCGTTGATTCAGTCCTTCTGGACTGATGAGTACTTCTGTGGATGCTTCTAAACAGCTAGATAACTGAGCTAAAGAGGTTGTAGCGATATTTTGACTCATCCATTTACATAAAGCGACTAAATCTTTTGCTTAATATTTACTAGTTCGTTGTACAAAACCAACATCTCTAGCAAGATCCCGTAAGGTATTTGGAGATAAAAAGCTTTGAATCTCATGAGCAAATAGTTGTAATTCATCAGACACAGAAACAGACATAAAAAACGCCATCCTTTCCTATAATTCTACAGAAAGGATAACGCCTTTTTTGCTTTATGGATAGTGCAAAACCTTAGTTTTATAGCGATGTAGCGGTACCAAATAGCCGTTTAATAATTATTTATGCCACCTTTATATATCTATATAATCAAACGTTATTACTCATTTTTAATTGCTCTAAAAGATAATCACGGACATTCACAAAAATACATTGTTTTTTAAACTTAATAATAAGTATTTCAATTCAAATTCTTGATAAAAAATCTTAGTGATATATAGTTTAAACTCATCTAAATTAGGCTTTTCTGGGCTTTATAGCATATTTAAAGGAAGTTTAAATTTAGAAAATAAATGATCGTTTTGGGCAAAAATCGAAACTTCTTCTCTAGTTAATCGATCATGAAATGCAATTAAAATTTTTCTTAAGGCATTTACTTGTTCTTCTTCAGTTTCAGCTGAAGTTACAAAATAAAAAACAGGAAAGTTCGCAAAAAATAAAATAATCAAATTATTATAGAAATAATGATAGTGTGAAGCTTATAATTGAACTGGGTGATTAAAAGTGACTATACAAAATGAAAAGATAATTGATATCTGTGATAACCGCAGACTATTAAATAAATATTCACGTAACAGTATTCCAAGCGTAATCTTCATAGCAGGGTTAGGCGATAGCTATGAGACATGGAAAAAAGTCCAAGACCAAATATCGCAAAAAACATCAACCTTTTCCTATAACAGGTCGGGTATTGGCAGGAGTCAAGTCGCATCCGTCCCGACGACTTGCTATGATCTAGTCGAGGAGCTCAACGAATTGTTGCTAGCGCTTGAAGTGGAGAAGCCCTATATATTGGTGGGGCATTCTTTTGGTGGTTTGGTCGCTAGATTATATGCCAGCCTTTATCCACTGAACATCTGTGGTATGGTTTTGGTTGACGCTGCACCGGAATATAAAGAACTCGCCTATGAAAAGGTTCTACCCGAAAATCTGCTTGCAAGAAATAGGGAATATTACGAGAATCCTATGTTGAATAGTGAGAAGATTGATAAAATACAAAGTTATAAGCAAATCGTTGATCATTCAAATCAAAGTAACCTCCCTCTTGCAATTATTACAAGAGGTTTACCTGACAATGTTGAAGAGGGATGGCCATCTCAAGAAATATTGAAAATTGAGCAAAAACTCCAAGCAGAATTCCAATGGCTATCAACGTCAAGCAAGTACCGGATTGCTAGTCGAAGTGGACATTATATTCATCATGATGAGCCCGAAGTTGTTATAGAGGAGATTATGTTAATGTTGAAGGAGATGGGGAAATGAGCGATACAAGGATTAAATTGATGCTGGATTTACAAAGAATTGAGAAGGATGAGTATCAGTTACACGAAGGTGAGCAGCATCAAGATTTCTTACCTTTGTTACTTCAATATATTGGAGATCCTCAGCCAGAATTACGGGATAACCTGATTTATTCGATGTTTTATATGTGGATTAAGGAAGAAAATAGATTCAGTGAAGAGGAGTTACGAAGCCTCTTAACTGTTCTGACTGATGAGAACCATTTGTTCTATGGTATTGGTAGCGAGGATGATCAGTCAGTTTTTACAAGGACGTTCTCTGCCTTACCTATCGCTTTGATTGTGCAACGCCACAGACAGAATCCATTTTTTAATCAAGCGGAAATTGAGCAATTAATGCATGTGATGCTCCGTTATTATAAAGAGGAGAAGGATCTGCGAGGTTACCTTTCAGTAGGAGGCTGGGCTCACAGCGCGTCTCATGGTGCGGATGTTTTTGTTGAGCTGGTGCAGTGCGAGGAGAGCAGCGTCGCAATGCTGCGTGAGGTTCTTGTCGCTATTTCTGGCATGCTTCATAATGGTAGACACATTTTTAGCGATGAGGATGATGAGCGGTTGGTAAACATCGTGGATACGATGATTGACAAAGAGTTACTTCCACATCAAGAAATCGCTAATTGGATTAGCGACTTAGCGCAATGCTGCAATTTGCCGAGAAGTCGCAGTCAGGTGATTGCTCGCGTGAACAGCAAGAATTTTTTACGCAGTCTCTATTTCAGAAGGGGACAAGATAGCCGAGGGAATGAGCTTAGCACGGTCATACTTGGTACTGAGGCAATATTAAACAAGTTTTCTTTCAGTTAAAGGGTTAGAGGGGCCGTCCCCATCGCTATCAACTTAAGAAGAATAAACGCCACCAAAACAAAAAAAGCCCCAAATTTTTCTTAAAAATAAGTTGGGGCTTTTGAACCAGAAAAGTATGTTTTTAACTATGAAAACTACGATGAATTTTTCCTTTTTTCCTACTTGCTAAATTCAGCAAGTAAAATATTTTTAAAAGGATTAGGACTGTCAGTTCTACCCAAACTATTCCAATTGACGACCAACGTATGCTTGCCTCCAAGTTTACCTCCAACAAGAGTAGTAAACCCTAGAATGCCACCTGTGTGTCCCCATATCGAGACACCGCTTGGAAGCTTAGTTTCATAGATTCCAA
This sequence comes from Bacillus paramycoides, assembly GCF_038971285.1. NCBI lineage: Bacteria > Bacillati > Bacillota > Bacilli > Caryophanales > Bacillaceae > Bacillus > Bacillus paramycoides. The sequence continues at coordinate 38,857 of NZ_CP152429.1, read as the reverse complement.
GACCATATCCATCGATTCCTTCTTTTTCTGTAGGAACTGTAGTAAGCATTTGTTTTAGTTGCTGTTCTTTCAGTAATTTGCCACCGAGCAAGTAAGAGAAGAATTTGTTTAAGTCGTCAGCAGTAGAAATCATATCTCCAGCAGAGCTACCTGCACTTGGGTTATAATAAGTAACGTCTTTTAGCTCACTTGCTCCGTCTGGTTGGTCATATCCACGGGCATGGTTGGTGCCTGGAATAACGCTTGAATTGCCAGGTAGGAATGTATTCGACAATTCAAGTGGTTCAATAATCCGATTTTCAATCTCTTCCGCATAGCTGTTTCTGGTTACTTTTTCAATAAGAATACCCAGTAATACGTATCCTGTGTTTGAATAAGACCAGCCCTTTCCTGGGTCAAAGTCTGGGGGCAAAGAAATCCCCATCTTCACTAACTCTTCAGCCGTATACGATTTTTTTGTATCCGTAAAATCAGCGTCTTTTGACCTTGAGTATTCAGCGATACCACTTGTATGGTTCAATATGTGCCGGATAGTAATCTGGTTACCATCATATCCATTTCCTTGAATGACACCAGGCAACCATTTTTCGATGGAGTCGTTTAGATTCAGGCGGTTCTCTCCAGCTAATTGAAGTACAACTGTTGCGGTGAACGTCTTCGTCACACTGCCAATGCGAAAGCGAAAATCTGTTTTCATTGGTTTCTTGGTTCTCAGATCCGCTATTCCAGCGGCATAACCCCACGTTCTTCCACCCTCAGAAGTTTTAGCAAGTATTCCCGGGTATCCAAGTTGCAATGTATCCCGCATTGCTTGCTTGACGGAAGTACGATCTCGTTGAGTATTTGTTTGTAACGAACTAGATACATTTTGAGTGGGCTCTGCTTTTACAATTGAGGTTGGTGTTGTATATAACAGGGAACTTCCAGCTATTAAAAGGGCCAGACTTGCACAAGTAATTTGACTACGTATTTTCATAAGGCATTCCTCTCCTCTATTCATATTGTATAAGTGTTTGCTTACTGTTCCTTACTTCCTGACAAGACTTAGGGAAAGGCCCTCACGCATATAGATTAAAGCCCCAGTACAAAGGTATCTATCAATACCAACAATTTGAGCCATTTAAATCTCCATCCCTTCTATAACAAAATTAGTCAAAGGTATGAAAGCATATTATGTACCCGTAGTTATTGTTAGGATTAACACAACAGGAGACATAACCCCAACCCATATTTTACTTTATTTATCCATAATATGTATTGAGAAAGAATGTAAATTCGAATCCTTTCCGTACCCCAGCTATTGATCGTTTTTTTCACCTATTATAATTAGTTATTTAGAATTTCATAATAAAAAACTGTAAAAAATAACGAGTCCCTTAACGAACAGGAAGTGGTCGAAAAATATGTCTATAGCACAATTTTCTTTTTTGATATGGTGACCCCATCGCCATATCAAAAAAAGAAAAGCATATACCCCAAAACGAAAAAATGAGCTTTTTTGTTACAAGTTAGTACAAAATTTCGTTCTGGGGTACTATAAAATTTTAGCTTGATGGGCATGGGGTACCGCCACACGCCTATCAACTTAAGAACAGAATCAAAATGAACTTTCGTTCATATGGAAGAAAAAATTCTTAAAATGCCTTGTACCTTTAATAATGAGTATGCTAAATAAACCTTAATCTGGAAAAATCCAAAATTTATACAGATTTCTTTTGTCTTCTCAATTCAGTATATTCGTAGATAACACCCAAAATATCAAAGATTGTTTTTTTCTCATATCGTTGAGATTTCCGTCCATTTTTCTGTAGAAGGTGAAACAAACGGATAAGATTCTTTGTTATTTCTTGGGTGTTTTGTTGTATGGCTAGATACAGAATGTATAAATGATCTTAAATCATTCCAATAGCTTTATATTCGCTTAATTCCTTTTGTTTCTTTTCTAGAATCAATTGTCGCATTTTAAACATAGTAGAGATGCACAGGAAGATAGCATTAGCGACGGTGGAACTATAAGTGCTGATGTCGTAGTCGTAAGAGAGGTTGAACCTTATACCATAGTAGGTGGAAATCTTGGCAGGAAAATATGAAAGTTTTTCTCACAAGAGGTCATTCGGGAATTATTGGATATCAAATGGTGGAATTCCGATATCAAATGCATCAACCAGTATATTATCGCAATCGTAAGTGGAGATTTGGATACGTTGAGAAAAATGAAAAGGCAACCATAATGCTTTATTGGGAGGTAAATGATATGAGGATCACGATACAAGAATATTTGATCAATGAAATAGATTCAGGACCATATGGTATAATCACTGGAAAAGACGGGTCATTGTGGTTTACGGAACAGAAAGGGAATCGAATTGGTAGAATAAATGCTAATGGTGAAATAAATTCTTTTCCCATTCCAACAGCAAATGCAGGAGCTATGTCAATTATTTCGGACCAGACTGGTGACTTATGGTTTACGGAATATAACGCAAGCAAGGTCGGTAAAATGTCGATGAATGGTCTATTTGAAGAATATGTACTCCCTGCAACGAACACTGCACCTTTTGGCATAACGGAAGGTCCAGATGGAGCAATATGGTTTGTGCAAATCAAGGGCAATAAAATTGGTAGAATCACGTTCACAGGTGAGGTCAACGAATTTGTTATACCGACGCTGAACGTTCGCCCTCATGCTATAATCCTCGGGAAGAACGGAGATCTTTGATTCACGGAATGGGGAGGTAACCAAATCAGCCGAATTACAGTTGAAGTAGTTATTACGGAATATCCGATACCTACAAATAATGCAGAGCCACATGGCATCATGTTTTGTCCGAATGGCGATATTTGGTTCGCTGAAGAGTGTAATCAAATTGGACGTCTAACAATCATTACGTAATAGAGGTACCGCCCATCGCTATTAAGCTCAGAAAAGTGAATACCCAAAACAAAAGAATGTACATTCCTTTGTTTTGGGATGCTATAAAATTTTTAAGTTGATGGGCATGTATGGTGACTCCTAATATACATAATTATTTCAAGAGCTTGAACTACTCACCACTTAACGTCCTTACGGACTTTTTGAAGTGGGAGATTCTTGCGAACACCAATGTATCCACCGGTTATCTTACAAGCTCAATCCGTAGTCCCTACGGTGAGAACATAAGTATCTTGTACGTTGACGCACCACACTCCCTACTTTAGCTTGGTTTTCGCAACTTCGGCAAGCATGGGGCGATAGAACGTTGAAGATTTTATGGTTGCAGCGTTTTTCTGCAACCAACCTCATAACTTCAGTTTTCGAAGAGCAATCTGTACAAGTAAATGATAGCAAACATGTTGGCTTATGCCAACCGACATTCATCTTCCACCTAAAATTGGTGTTTCACACCTTCACATTTTTGAGGAAGGAGTCTTCTGTCGGAAAACGATAAAATAGTTTAAAGTTATGTATTTAACATCGACAACGATAATTTCTATATGTATTGAAAATCATTCTTCAGAAAGTAGATTATCATAGTTTTTGTAGCTTTAAAATAAAGTTTGATTAAAAATAACGTACAAACCTGTATTTTATAAAAAACTCAAAAATTGCATTTTGAAAGAAATAGATTAAAATAGATTCTACAGTTTTAGATTCAAAAGGAGTTTTCATAAAAATGCTTAATTATTCTAAAGGATGTTTTGTTGAGCCTTTACCACTCTAGAAATGAGAAGGGATATATTTATGCTAAACCATACAACAGGAGAAGAGGTTGTTGTTTTACAGGCTGAATTGGATGATCACAAACGTATAATAGCAAAAGTTCAAATTAATGAAGAAATAGGCTTAGTTAGACTTGGTTATTGGGAGCCGATAATTGTTCCTGAAAAGTATAGTTCTTATCGATTGGAAATACTAATTGAACTCAGTAACTACATCGAAATGGAAGAAAAATCATTTTGAAATAAATTTGAATATATGAGAATGAAAATATTGACGTTTGGTTAAGCCGATTAATCGTTTTAAGTAAATCCAGAGATACCTAAGCAGCCAAGTACCTTTTCAAAAAAACATTGGCTGCTCGTCATTAAATAATTTTTGCACCAGAACTTATGGATTGCACCATTTAATACATAATTTATAAAGTACATAATATAAAAGATATATTTTCTAATAACCAGGGGGTTTTCTTGATGGCATAATCATTAATTGCGAATATGATGAAGCTTCAATAATAGAAGGGAGGATTAAAAAAGAAAAACAAGTTCGCACGAAATACCAATTTTACGAACAATAAGGGGGTTAAATAAAAATCTAATAACAGTATCTAGGGATTTCGAGCTTAGTTGCATGAATCTTAGTATGTTGGTATGTACCTATATAATTCATACTTTATATAGAAATTATTAAATTTTGAGTAACTCATTACTAATTTTTATAGTAAATTACATTGTACTTTATAAGATTTTTTCTCACGTTGATCTAATTAAATCTCATAATTATGATTATATAAACCAATTTATATTTTTATAAAGACTTTTAAACTATATTCATGTATTGATCTTTTGTATGTATTTATATTTCAAATTTGTTTTATTTTACATACATTTATATGTAGTTTTTGTACTAATTTTTATAATTCAATACAAATTTCTCGCTTAATTATCTATAATTTTTACTTGAGTAAATACATTATTCCATTCACTATTGAGTATTTTTAGCATCTCGTAATTCAATTATATAAATAAATCTGTGTAAAAATTGAATTTAATGCGAACTTGTGTTCGCACCCCTTTTCTGTTATAGTATATATGAGGTGATTTTTATGGATTACAGCAAACAACGTCAAAAATCCGTACATCGTAAGAAATTATACGAGAATTTAAATGAAATGCCCTTTTACATAGAAGAATTTGTGGAGTACAAAGAATTGCATGATGCCTCTCCCTCTACCCTACTGAATTATGTATATGATTTTAGAGTCTTCTTTAATTGGCTATTATCTGAACAAATTATTGAAGTTAAGCCCATTAAAGACATATCCTTCTCCGATTTGGAGAATTTAAAGAAAAAAGATGTTGAAAACTTTATGAGGTTTCTAAAACTACAACAAAACATGCAGAATTCCTCTGTTAACAGAAAAATTTCGGCCTTAAAGTCTTTATTTAAGTACCTCACCTCCCTATCGGAGAATGAAGATGGAGAATGCTATTTTTATAGAAATGTAATGGCTAAAATTGAAATACATAAAGATAAAGAAACATTAAATGCTCGCGCAAAACGTATGAGATCTAAAATATTCCATAATGATGATGATCAAGAATTTCTGAATTATGTTAAGTACGAACATGAAAAATCTTTAACAAAACATCAGTTATTCTATTTCCTAAGAGATAAGGAGCGTGATGTAGCTATTCTTTCCCTCTTTCTTGGTAGTGGTATTCGTGTAAGTGAATTGGCCGATCTTCGCATGGAAGATATAAACTTAAAAGAAAGACTAATTGATGTAATCCGAAAAGGAAACAAAGAAGATTCCGTTTGGATTACCCCAATTGCATTAAATGATCTTGAAAAATATATAGAGATTAGAGATAACAAATATGCTCCAGGGAAACAATTACAAAATGTATTCTTATCGAAGTATAAACATATTGCACAGCCTCTTTCTGTTAGGGCTATCCAAGATATAGTAGAAAAATATACTAAAGCCTTTGGCAAAAAAATGTCTCCTCATAAATTAAGACATACATTGGCAAATAAGTTATATATGGAAGAAAAAGACTCGTTACAAGTGATGCAACAACTTGGACATACCAGCCAGGATACGGCCTTATTATATACACAGCTTGGAGAAACAACTATCAAAGATAGCTTAGGAAGAATAGGAAAGAATAAATAATAAAAGTTCAGCAATACAAAATTGCTGAACTTTTATTATTTTCATTGATATAGTGATAGTGATTTAAAATCTATATTAAAATCACTTCATTTTGAACTTTATTATGTAATAAATACATAGTTTATATTATACTTTAATTAGAATTTAAACTCTCTCTTGATAAGTTATAAACATAAGAGTTTTAAATTCCTACAATTTTTGTTCACGTTAAATAGGAATTTAACGTGAAGATTAAAAAGAGCAGTGTAATGTATTTTCCCCCCTCTTCGTAGATGTACAAAGACATGAAAATGGATACTTTTTAGACAAGAAGGTGGGTGCTTTTTTATAAAGGAGTTGCTTCTGTTATATATAACTACGTATATCATTATCATGATTTTCAATATCTGTATAACTAATCTAATATGTATAAGAAAAGAGGATATATGCTCATAAATCGAACATAATACCCTCTTCTTAGTTTAATCTATTTAAACGGAATTCTGAGACTCTATTTTTATTTTAGAAAGGACAGCATAATTTTCTCTATTTCTTCTTTACTTAAATCACCTGCAAGAATTATGACTTGATAAGCGCTATTCTTTCCTTTTGCAGGAACAATCATTTGCATTACTTTATAGGTTTCCTCTGTATCAAGACTTTCAACTAAGGTTATTTTTGTACCTTCTAATTCATAATTTGTTGCCTTTTCATTATTCTCCGCTACATTGCTCGAGAATTCTATTCCCTCAGCAGTAACTGCAGATTGGTGCACAATATATACATTATCTTTACTTTGATTTTGATATTCATAAATAAAATCGGGATTCATTTTTCCAGTAGTCTTCGGTGTTGTAACACCTTCTCCAGTTAATTTAACCCCTTTTACCACGTAACTTGGGGTCTTAATTGGAAAATCAACATATTTCTGTGCTTCCTTTTTAGTTAATCTAAATTCCGAAGTGATTTTCTGTCTAAATGGTCCAATTTCTTCACTGTTTTTCTGATATTTTTTTTGTTCTTCTGAATCTAACTTTTCAGGACTTCCTACTAACTTTACTTTTTTACCCAAAGTATATGCTTCTGTTTCTAAATCAATAAATCGTTCAAATTCTTCTTTTGTAAACAGATTTCGTGCCAAACCAACTTCTTTAAGTAAAGTATTATACTCTCCCTCTGAAACAAAAAATTCTGCATCTGCCCGTTCTTTTGTACCAATCATTTTTTCTACAATTTGCTGTATAGGAATATCAGTTTGTGTTTTTAATTCTTTCATATTATTTTTCACTTCTATTTGTTGTTTCTCAGGGTTAGTCGGCTTATCAGCACGGGCGTTTAATAAGGATACAGATGAAACTGCAATAACTGCCACAGCCCCTATCGCAGACCAACGATATGATTTTTTTTGGAATTTTTTAATCACTAGAATTCTCCTTTTTAACGCTCTCTTGTTTTTACTAAAATTTGCTATACTTGGTACTTGATAATAACTTGAGTAGTGTTCCAATAGACTAATAATAGTATGTCCATACGCAATTTGTTCCTCTGAATCTATACATGTAAGAGTTAATGCATCGCATGCTAGTTCTTGATCTTCCCGCATACATGAGTAGGCATACCATAGAATTGGATTAAACCAATTTAAAATTAGTAAGCCATGCATAAGCCAGTTCACCCCAACATCTCTTCGCTTGATGTGAGCTAATTCATGATGGAAAATATATCGTAACTGTTGCTCATCTAATATTTTCATATGTACAGTTGACAATAACAACTTTGGACGAATAAATCCAAACACTGTTGGACTGGAAACCTTTCCAGATACAAATAGAGGGATATTCCGTTGAATAGACATAGATTGCTTACACTTTTCAAAAATCTGGACAATCTTCTCGTCTGTAATAACAGGTTGTTTTTTTATGTAAAGTAATAAACGCCTGTTCATTATAAAAGTAGCAACACTTAGAAGGATAACACCAGTAAGCCAAATGTATATACAGATTGTATAGAATGGAATCGGCTTATCATCCTGCTTTTCATTCATGCCTGTTTGTGTCTTATTTGCCTGAACAGTTTTTGTTGAACTTGAGGTATAAGTATCTTCTTTTGTGAGAACCTTTGTATCGTCTATATCTTTTAATTCTTGTATACGCTCTTGTGTAAGAAAATTAGCTACAGGATTTCGGCTAGAAATGAATGCATCATCATTCTTGTAAGTAAGAACAGAATAGATACTATAGGAACTACCTGGCGACCAAGGTAATACAAGTCTTATAATTAATATGATCCATAGCATATATTGCCAGCGTGGAGTTAACTTATTTCTAAACAAGACCTTGATACACAAGATTAGACCCACTAATATACTAGCCATAATGGAAGTCTCAATCATCCAATCAAAAAAAGCAGGTAGATAGATATTTATAAATTTTTCTATCACTATAATCTATCCTTCCTCTGATTTTCCTCAGTTTTCTCATCCAGAATACGTTTAAGTTCGTTAATATCTTCTGAAGACAGCTTTTCTTCTTTTAAGAAATTTACAAGTAAAGGTTTAAATGCTGCACCATAGAAACGTTTAAGTAAAGATTTCGTTTCTACTTGTAAATAACTATCTTGCGATACCAAAGGATAATAAGAGTACAAACGCCCTTTATCTTGATGGTAAGCCACTGCTTCTTTGTGAACTAATCGATTAATCAGAGTTCGAATCGTTTTGGGTTTCCAATCCATTTTCACCTCTAACGCTTCAATCACCTCATTTGCCGTTTGTGGAGATTTTGACCAAAGTACTTTCATAACTTCTAACTCAGCTTCTGAAATTTTAGGTAATTCATTCATTGTTTAAAAATACACCCCTCGTATTACATTTGTAATCCACAACTGAATATTACACTTGTAATCTCTTGTTTTCAAGCTTGTTTGGTGTTTGTGGAATCCTTTCCTATACCCATCAACATAAGAACGGAAAAAATTAAAAGAAGTTTAGACTCTCATGTCCTGCTAATGAGACAAGGAAGTAAATCCTTCATTAATATTTTTGTTACTAATATAGAACTGAATTTTAACTTCACATCTATTTAATATTTGCTATTTTTACAAAGCACCCACTTTGGTGTCTTCGTTAAAAAAAATACCCATTTTCTTGTCTCGATATATGGACAAGAAAATGGGTACTAAATGAAATGTATCTGTAGATAATTCAGTATTGTACACTATAAAATAAGTTCCTACTTTCATGTCTTTGTACAGTAGAAAGACAACGTTATTTCATTCACGCTATCTTTCTACTTAATATTTACTATCTTTTATTATATTTATCATAGATTTTTTTATACACATCCAGATCCCATAAATAAGTATCCACGTAACAAGACAAGATTGATAGATAGGAATTGCAATTTCAGTTGTTGCAGCCTTTATAAAATTCCATACGGATATAAATATAGATTCTTGTAAATTAAAATAAAAATCTCCTAAAATCCTAGAGGGTTCTATGCTGGATATAGGTATTGTACTTATAATTAGAAATGTGATGAAAACGGTTATTGGTAGTGGTATTAAAAAAAAACCTACTATCTTTCGTAGTGAATAGATCATGGTAGTCTTTCCTTTCTATTTATAAAGTAAATCTCCAGTTTTTATTTTCCTTCTACTCCTAGCTTTTCTCTCACCCAACTCATAAATTCATCATTTCTCATTTCTTCACTATTTGCCCCTGTTTCTTTTATAAATAATTCAAAGTATTCTCTTTCAGTACTATTTTTAGCGTCTGATAGAGAAAAATAAAATGTAGTTTTTGTTGATATAACTTTTGCTTCATCTCCAAATTCATTTATTTCTATGAGTTTGAGGGACTTCCCTTCAATCCTGTTAATGAAGGAAATTAAATCTAACCATCTTTGTTTTTTTGCTTGAGTACCCAGTATGTTTGGTGAGAGCCACATAGGTATATCGATAGAGAAATTGTTTTTTAAATATCCTTGTTGGAAGCAAATGAAATTTGAATCTTCCTTAATAACCTTTACTTCTAGTGTATATTCGTTAATGGTACAAGAAAATACCACTTCATTATTTTGATGTTTGGGATCATTCGCGTATATATGTTTTTCCTTTGAGAAACCCTTACTTTTAATAGTCGTTTTTACCCACCTACGTTGAGTCATTTTTATCCTCCTATTTATATTTTTAAAAATTTATATATAAATGAAATGATTTAAAGGTCTTTCATTTAATAATTACTCTTTCCCTTCATATCTTTTACCCACTCTATGATTACCAGTATAATTTAAATTTATAAAGATTTCTTTTAAAAATTGTAAATTTTTTTTTGTTCCTAGTAATAGTTAATTTCCCCTAAACCAATCCTTGTTATAAAATTGATATGCAATCTTTGAATTGTGTATTATTTGTTAATATATATTCCCATAAAGTGTAGGATTTGTAGTCATTTGGATTTTATCAGAGTAAACCTTTCAGTTATTTTAGCCTATATAACGTATAAAGCAGCTATTGGCTAATCAAGTGTACATATTTGCTTATGACGCAATAGATGTTTAACCAAGAAGAAAAGCATTAGAGGAAACAAGAAATTGAATAATAAGATATCTTGCAATATATTTCTCTTTGTAAAAAGATAAGATCCTAATCTCCGATCTTATCTTTTTTATTTGTAAATTTGCAATAGGGCTACCGCCATATGCCCCTTTTCATGATTAGTTGGTTTTACTTTTAATACTCTCAGTTGCTTTTTTAAATAGTTTCATTGCCTGTTCTGCTTTGTTTTCTGCCTGTTCCAACTTATTATCATTTTGTTCTTCTAATGCTTCTGAAAGTAATTGCAGAGCATTCCAGTAATTATCCATTGCCTGTTTTATCTTTTTTTGTTCAACTTCTAACCCTTTAGGTGCCTCAAGGTATTTGATGTCTCTTACGTGTGTTTTGGCCATATCCAAATTCAATTGGATTTCACTTTTCTTTGACTCATAATCCTTTATATCCGAATGCCCTATATTTTGTATCAGTCTCATAATTTCATCCATCTTATTTGTATTTTCTACGATGGCTGCTTTGTATTTATCAACTTCTGAACCACTAACTTTGTCATTTAAATCTTCCTCACGATGACCCTCTTTGGCATGTTTCTGGTTCTCTTCTTTTACCTTTTGCTCTACATCAGGGTATTTCTCGTTTATCCCATTAAATACTGTCTCCCATTTAGAAACACCATCATCTATCCCAAACATACCGTTTTGTATGATTTTTTTTGCTTTATCCTTATTATATTCACCATCATACTTACGGGCATCATACTGTCTAACTGCATCTTCTACTTTTATTAGGTGTTTTCTAATCTCTTCTACCCCTTCTTGTATTAAGAATTGGTCGTCTTCATACTTTTTAGGTGGCTTGATTTTTTCAAAACGGTTTATATCCAAACTAATGTGACTAATTAAAGAATCTATCTCACCTATGTAGACACTCTCTTCTGTAAATAATTCATCAGTTTTCTTTTCTAGTTTTTTTAAATGATACTGGAATTCTAAGTGCAGTTCAGTCAAACGATAAGGGTAATCTTTTTCAGATACCTTTACCTTCTTTTCACCTTCCATGTCTGATACATTTGATTTACTTTCTTTACTACTTGATTCGTCTTCCTTACTTCCCTTTTCATACTCAATTCTAGACAATGCGTTTCTTAGTTGGTTTTCAATGTGCTCATCACTATAGTGCAATTTCTTTAGATCAGATACCATTTTATCTGCATCATAATACTTATCTACTTTTCTATACTCTGACTGTGTAAGTCCATATGTATTTAATGTACAACCTACTAGCATGAAACTAACACTTAACCCTGCTATTGCGATACCCTTAAATGATTTATTAATACTCATTTTAAACTTTCCCCTTTTACTTTTAGTAATTCTTTTCTTCAACAATAGACAGACCTTCATGAGTTTTTGCATTGTCTGCTGCGTTAGTTTAGTTTTCCTAACTTATTGTTTCAGTCTTAACTTAAATTTTTTCCTTATAATTACAAAAAGGATATACCTAAACATATAACTACTAGTAAAATATATCCTTATATTATTTTATAATGATAATAATTAATGAGTCAAAGTGATTTGCGAAAACTCTCAACTCAGATACCTACTTTTATAGAAATACAGTAGGCTTTTTTACATTAAAAAACTCACCATCCAACAGAAATGGCGAGATCCTTATATATTATTTAATATCTTGTTTTCTCTAATTCTTTTCTTCTTAATTAACAAATAACTGCACTATACGTTATATAAGCTAAAATACCTGAAAAGTTTACTCTGATAAAAGCCAAATGACTACAAATATTCCTGTAACTGCCGCACCTCCGAAAAATCCTACCAATATTTTCCCATGAGTGCCATTAACAACTTCTTTTAAATCTGCTTTTGCCTTTTTCTTGTCTTCTCCTGTTGAAAAGAGATAACTAATAAAATGTACGACTAGTGAAACTAATGCCGCGATTATTTCTATCATTACTTATGTACCTCCCTAATATATATGTACCTTTAATTAACCAATAATTGCCTTATACATTATATCAGCTAGGGTACATGGAAATATAATAAATTATTTATATAATATATTTTATTAATCGATATCGTATTATGATGGTTCATATCAAAAAAGACATCTAATAATTCCTTAACGTACAAAATTCGCGTTATGTTGGCGGGACCCCATGCCCATCAACTTAAGGAATGTAAACACCCCCAAAACAAAAAATGAGCTGACTTCTCAAAATAACTAACTGTAGAGAAAGAGAATTTTCATTTAGGGGGTACTTTTATGCTAGAAAAAAGGCTTATAAAGTTGGTAGCTCAAAATTTAAATTAGGATACTCAGGAAGTATATGCTAGACTTGGTTTACCATTTGATTTACTGTTTTCATGTCCTTTACGAGTCGGTGGTTCTTTGTTACACGGAAAAAAAGCAGACTCTCATAAAAGAGCCTGCCTTCCCTGGTTTGTAAAATTAAGAAGCTTTACGTACGTTTGAAGCTTGAGGTCCACGTTGACCTTGCTCCAAATCAAAAGTCACTGCTTGACCTTCTTCTAAAGTTTTGTAACCTTCGCCTTGAATCGCTGAGAAATGAACGAATACATCTTCTCCACCTTCACGTTCGATGAATCCGAAGCCTTTTTCGCCATTAAACCATTTTACATTACCTTTTTCCATTTGTATTGCCTCCTAGTGTGTAAACACACACAATGTAATACTATCCTTGCTCTCAGTGATCATAAAGGTGAAAAGTTACAAATCCTTTACACCGAACAAAAATAATTCATTTTAATAATAACATTTTTTGTAATAAATGTAAAGGTGAAGAAAAGACAGCTACTATGTTTATGCAAATGTTAGAGCTAAAGAAAAACACGTTTCATAAAATAATGACGGAATATGAGGAAATAAAGTAGGATCTTTCTTATTAGAAATCCTACTTTTTCTTTGGTTGTAAGAATCTTGATGTTTTTGTATCAGAATAGTATTGTGTATATCGAAAAAAATAAAAGACAACTCCAATTAAGAGTTGTCTTTTTGTGTAATAAAATCCCCAAAATATGAAAATATACAAACGAATATAATACGCTATGGTTGATATTATAACAAAACCGATGAGTATCGAAAATAAACCTTTTATGAAGGTTTCCTTTAAATATGATTATTGTATTTCGAGGGGTTCCTTATAAATCTTAGCTATATATTTTACAAAATCAATGACGGGATAGTATATGAGTGAACGGTGCTGCGTAAAACGAACCCCTGCTTTTTCCATTTTCGAAATGAGTTGTTCAACTTCCATCTCTTTTTGTTGTATTCTATCATAATTTTGATATACAATGTTTTTCCATTGATAGGAAGAGCCGTGAAAATAACTCTCCCCTTTTACCCTGTGACTAAATATAATTTCTATTTTTCTCTACGTTGTTTTTCCTTCATATGCGCTTCTGTTGACTGCATGTTTATCGCCTCTTCCCTTTTTTGTTGTATAACAAAATTTGGTCTAACTCACCATACATAGCCAATGTACATTGTTCTAGTTGGGATTTGTCGTTTAAGGCTATCTCATCCACTGTATTTGGTTTTCAAGTGCTTAATCTAATATATTGGATTTACATCTAAATAAGTTGTTAATGTGTATAAAACACTATCTATCTTTATTATAAAATGATTCTTTATAAGCATGCACCTTTTTACACTCACGAAGATTTATAACATGACGAGTATCTTCATCCATGAATGTTATTCTGAATTTACTGAGGTTAGTTTCTTTATTTAGGCTAACTAACATATTGTATGTCTCAGTATCTATTTTATAAAAAAAGAAAATAGATGTAACGGTCCCCCTTTTAATAAAAAAATCCTATAAAAATATAGCGCTCTTAAAAGGTTTTGTTAAAAATTTATTATGTTTGACTTAAAAAAAGGAACGTAATATTTATTTGTAGAAAATTTTAAGAGTAAAAACAGAATGACTATCTGTGATAAGAAATGGGGGGACTTTTATGCTAACAAATGATTTAGATTTCCGATTAGAACCACGTTTAAAAGAACTGTATGAACAACATAAAATTAGAGCGCAGAAGATAGACTGGGGTTATCATGAGTTTTTACCATGGGATAAGGGAATGGACTTTAAAAGAGTTCCTTGGGATGAAAGTCAAGTTACTCTTCCTACTGGTGTAATTACAGCCATTGAAACAGCTTTATTAACAGAAGTGAATTTACCTTGGTTTACAACGTATTTATCTGCGACTTTTAAAGGGTCCCTCTCTGTTATTACAGACTTTATTCATACTTGGACATCAGAAGAGGATCAACATTCCAATCTATTGGAGACATATTTACTACTCACTCGAAGTGTGAATCCTAAACGAATACATGAATTAAGAAAGTCAGTCGTTGAGGGGGGATTTGAGCCTGATTTTCATACACCAATCGAAGCTATGACGTATACGACGCTACAAGAACTTGCAACGATGGTGTTTTACAATAATGTAGCTAAGGTTGCAAGTAAGCACGATCCAGATCTTGCTACATTATTACGTCGTCTTGCAAAAGATGAAACGCTTCATTATGCTTTTTATCGAGACGTCATTCGAACACATTTGGAATTAGAACCTAATTATTGCTATCATATTGCCAATGTGATTAAGAATTTTAAAATGCCAGGTGCCGTCATGCCTGATTTTGAAAATAGAATGGCTGTAATTGCAAAAGAAGCAAACTATGGACCACTACAATATTTTGATCAAGTACTTGATGTAGTGATTGAGTATTGGGGGTTAAAAGCCTTACGACCAATTGCCCCTCTAGCTGAAAAAGCAAGAATTGAGATTTTGGAGTACCACACAAGATTGAAAAAAATAAGGGATCGATTTGGTCGTTTTCAAGGGAAAAACTGATCTACGTTAATGAGTAGAGGTTTCAGAATATACGTGGGGAAATTCCCCTTCCCTTTATGGGAAATCTGACACACTCCCTATGTTTTTTGTGCTATT
Source organism: Bacillus paramycoides (assembly GCF_038971285.1). Lineage (NCBI taxonomy): Bacteria > Bacillati > Bacillota > Bacilli > Caryophanales > Bacillaceae > Bacillus > Bacillus paramycoides. The sequence goes on along the minus strand of NZ_CP152429.1, from coordinate 23,454 downwards.
TTTATTCGATTTGATTTATGAAGAAAAAGTAATTGACAACGAAAATATTTTTATGATATTATAAAATATTTGATAAAAAATAGCATATATGTTAAGGTTAAGAAGGTTACCATATATGGAGGTGGATTATATGTTTCAAATTGGCGATAACATTGTTTATCCAATGCACGGAGCAGGTATAATTGAAGCCATGGAAGAAAAAGAATTCTCAGGAAAAAAACAACAGTATTTTGTCATAAAAATGTCGATCAGTAATATGCAAGTCATGATTCCTACGGATAAAATATTGAATTCGAATATACGCCCAGTTATTGATATACTTGCATTAAAGCACATTATACACATTTTTCACAATGAAGAATCCTGTAAATTACTGCCGTGGAAACAAAGGCATAAAGTGAACACGGACAAAATAAAAACGGGTGAAATACAAGAAGGTGCTGAAGTTGTACGGGATTTAATGCGTATGAAGAAAGAAAAAGCACTCAATACAAGCGAAAAAAAATTGTTGGATGATGCATATAGATTTTTGGTCAGTGAACTAGAATTAATTAAAGGAATCACTGAAAATCAAATAAAAAGTTTCTGTTAAGGTTCATTAAAAATAATGAATTATATCCTCCGAAAACATCCTGAATTTTCGGGAATATGATGAGTATTAAAAGCAAATCATTTCAAAGACATTCAATTTCTTCAACTCACTTTTAGAGTAGGAACCTCTTTTGTTATTACTTCAATCTAATCCATTTTTATTTTTAAATTTCTTTTACGAACGTTCGAAGTTTCATTAAATAACTCGATCAAATAGTCACTTGAATTTTTGTAATCCTGATTCACACTGGCACGGACAAGGAGCCGTAAGGATGAAAGAGAGGTAGGGCTTTCATTGTTTTAGGTATATATATCTAAGTCATTATTTCTAAAAAAAAAATCAATCTCATCTCTATCTTTAAGAATTTTTACATTTACTGAGACAGTGAATAGTAATTGTTTATCTTCTTTTCATAAGAGAGATACGCGAGTTGGTAACATCTAAATATATGGTCAACGATATAAATTGATGGGATTTCTAGAACTAGAACCCATTTTTACAATTTATTTAGCATAATAAGATTAAATGAAACAATAAGAAGGAGTGAAGATATGAAACGCACGCCAACGCAAGAATTAAGTAACGAGTTAAAGAAGCGGAAAGGGATTACTTCTATTAAGATTGAGCCTTATGAAAAAATTGAAGTTGGTGGAATTGTTGTAGATGGACCGGCTGTTATTTTAATTAATCAAGAATACCTGAAAATTGTTGAATGAAGAAAAGGATGATCCTTTACGAAAAGGGATGATCCTTTTTGTTTGCTGCAACTTTCATTTGATGTGTTGGGATTAAAAGGAAGGAGAGGGGCGAGATTATCATGCTGGAAAGCTTAATATTGGTAGGATTTCTTTTTACGTTATATAAATTAGTTGATAAAAAACAAACTAATTTACATAACGATATATTATTTCCTTTTTAAGGGTGAGATTTATTTGATAGTGAAATGGATAATTTAAAGGAGGAATTTAGATGAATGCAAGGAAAGAACGCATAAAATACGAAAAGATGTCAAAGAATTATGACCGTATTTATTCAGTTTCGTTTATCCTACTAATTATACTTGTTTGTAGTAGTGTGATTATCATAGGTGCTACAGGAGGTAAATATGGAGTGTTTCTATTATTAGCAATTTTACTTAACGCACGTATTACGAAAGAATCTCAAAAAAAGTATGAGCACTATTCTAATAAAGGGCGTATTTAAAATGATACATATCCAGAAAGGAGCAACCTAGATGTATATTCAAAATATCCCTTTACCACCTCCTATTAACTGGTAAAAGTAACTTTATATAAATCATTTTTTTAGCAACATAGAAATAGAAACCGTACTCTATTAAAATGTTATTTTCGTTCCTATAATGAATTATCCTTCTAGCATATTTATAAGATTTATATCATATATTAGTAGAAAGAATGAAAGTTAGAAAGGAGTCTTATAGAATGAGTTATTCGAAAGGAAATGACTTGAGTGAACAACATATGGTAAGTACACCTAACCCCTATGTATATCAGACATTACAATCAGTAATTGGTAAGCATGTGGTTATTGAAACTGTAAGAGGCAATATAAGAGGTAAATTAAAGGATGTGAAACCAGATCATTTGCTCATTGAAGATACGGCGCCATATATTGTACGCATTCAACAAATTGTATGGATTATGCCAAAGCAATAATCAAATTTATAAAAAATTAATGTCATAGTCCACCAAGTAAAAACACAGGGTTTTATCTCTGTGTTTCTTCAAATTTCCGTTTTTGAATATATGCCTGAGCATGAATAAGTTCTTCTTGAAGCTCTTTTAATTCTTTTGTAGATTCTGATTCAATAGCCATGTAAGTAGTAACTAAACTGATCATCATATCCATCTTCTCTACTATATTTTGAATGACTTGTTCAGATTGCTCTTTTTTAGGGTGTTGTATTGCTATTAATACATTTTCTATATAATTGTTCTTTCTTTGCTGGATATCATAAATAAACTGTTTTGTGTTTGAGTTCATTTGTTATTCCTCCGTTTTGGATATACTTCTATTCTATCATATTTGAATAGAAAATATTGGATTCTCCTACATTTACACTTGTCTCGCACATCTCCTCAAATATACAAACTACTTCCTTAACATACAAGGAACTAAGCGAAATGTGTCAATTTTATGTCTAAACGTACAATTTTCTTTTATGGGTATGGTGACCCCATCGCCATCAAGCTAAAATTTCGTTCTGGGGTAATTCCGAATTCTTAAGTTGATGGCATGAGGGCGAGCCCCTAAAATACAATTCCGCTAGAAATATTTGCGCTATATTCTCTTTTATTTTATCTTTGCACCAGAACCTTACAATGATGATAGTTGATTAACCACACATTCTAAAAATTTTTCTACCTTTTCTTTTGATGTATCCGGCGCATGATAACCAATCGTAAATGTAAGTCTTCCATTATAAGAGCTTGCTCCCATTGAAAAGAATGGTGCATACATAATAGGTGATGTCATATACCCGTCCTCAGCTTGAATTTCACCAAACTGAATAGGTTCATCAGCAATCACTCCCAAATTTGTCAGTAATGGCAACGCCATCCCCATCTGTACAGCCTGTTCGTATTGCTGATTATACATTTCCTTCACTGTAGATAGCTTCATTTCTGCCAGTAGCTCCATTCCTGCTGCTGAAGAAAGACCTGGATTTTGAGACTTTATTTTATCCATTGATTGTTTAACTCGAACAAGAGTCTGATTAAATGTTTCATCGTCTTCCATTTTAATCACTGGCATTTCCATACCGGATAAGTTACAAATAGCACCAGTTGTATAGTTAGGCAGATATCGACGTAAATCAATTGTTAAACCGATCATTTTTTCTGCGGTGCGAGGTTCTGCATACACAGTGAAACGTGATAAAGCTTGGAAGTATGCAGTCATGATTGTATCATTCAAGGTAGCCTGTTGTGCTTTTGTCCATTGGATTAGACGTAGAGTTTGCTCATGGCTCAACCGCCGTACGGACATTTTTGGGTATGTATTTTTGTTCGGTTGAGATGGAAAAGACCATAACGATGCCTGTTGTTCTTGGTTAGGACGATACGCACTTTTTACGTCTGATATTCCGGCATATTTGAACACAGGTGATTGATCACGAAAACTCTCATTCCCCTCACCAAATTCCTTTATAATTTGATCCTTAGATTGTCCCAAGGAAAGTTGAGTATAAATTGCTCCCAACAAATTAATATATTCCTTGACTCCTGCACCATCTGAACATAGATGAGATAATTTCACAACTAACATATCTGTTGTATTGCCTCGTAATAATTTTGCTTGAACCATAGGCCCCTGAATACGATCTCCAGGTTCCTTAATAAAATCTATTGCCATCATTTCAAGTTCTTGATCATTTCCTTCTGCAAAAAGACAAATAGGTGTGTTAGTACCAGATGAATGTTCCTCCCAGTAAGGAATATCATTTTCTACAAAACGGCTGTTCAAAACCGGCTGCAATTGTAACGTTATCCTTATTGATTGTTCAAGTATTTTCTTTGATATACCTACAGGAAAATAAAGAACTGCATTAATTTGTTGATCTGCAGAATAAAGACCTAATAAATAATTCATTCGATCTTGAGGTGTTACTGAATACTTTCTTTTTTCCATAATTTTGTCCCCTTTTTAAGACTTTTTTTGGCTATATCTTCGTTCTCCATATGGTTGTAACTTTTCTAGCTATTTTTCTTCAAGAGCTAATAATGCTTATTTTTCGATTTTTCTCAAGAAAGCATCTTTTCCGTATTGGTTTCATTCTTTTTGCAGCTCTTTGTTGTTGGTGGTATACCCATTTTTTTATTGTTATTAACACTTCCTATCTCTTTCGAATATAAATAAACACAAGTTTATTTCGTTTGATAATATACAAACATATTACAATAATGTTTGTATATTATCAATGAAAAAACAAACGAATCATTTTTATGTCTGTTAGGAGTATCGCCACATCGCTATCAAGCTAAGTTTATGTAAAATCAATTTTAAGTGAGATTGTTTCTTTTTTCTAAAGGGCAAGTGTAGGTGATTGAAAGATTTGCATACGAAATAAACCCTAACGGGTTTCACTTTTTTGAATTAAGCGGCTTGATTATCAGAAAGGGTACAATTGTAAACGACACCTAATATATCAAAAACCGTTTTTTCTCATATCGATGAGATTTTCGCCCGTTTTGCTGTGGAAGGGGTACAGCCGAGATACGTGTAAAAATAGGCCATAGCCTTACTTTTTTCCAACTATGACCTATTGAGCTTATAGGGGTAGCACCATACATCCATCAACTTAAGAAAAATAAACACCCCAAAAACAAAAAATGAGCTGACTTCTCAAAATAACTAACTGTAGAGAAAGAAAAATTTCATTTAGTGGGTACTTCAAAACCTTAGCTTGATGGCGATGGGGTCACCATATCAAAAAAAATAATTGTGCGTTTAGACATATTTTTCAACCACTTCCTGTTCGTTAAGGAACTCGTTATTTTTTTACAGTTTTTTATTATGAAATTCTAAATAACTAATTATAATAGGTGAAAAAAACGATCAATAGTTGGGGTACGGAAAGGATTCGAATTTACATTCTTTCTCAATACATATCATGGATAAATAAAGTAAAATATGGGTTGGGGCTATGTCTCATGTTGTGTTAATCCTAACAATAACTAAGGGTACATAATATGCTTTCATACCTTTGAATAATTTTGTTATAGAAGGGATGGAGATTTAACTGGCTCAAATTGTTGGTATTAATAGATACCTTTGTACTGGGGCTTTAATCTATATGCGTGAGGGCCTTTCCCTAAGTCAACAGTAAGCAAACACTTATACAATATGAATAGAGGAGAGGAATGCCATATGAAAATACGTAGTCAAATTACATGTGCAAGTCTGGCCCTTTTAATAGCTGGAAGCTCCCTGTTATATACAACACCAACCTCAATTGTAAAAGCAGAGCCCACTCAAAATGTATCTAGTTCGTTACAAACAAATACTCAACGAGATCGTACTTCCGTCAAGCAAGCAATGCGGGATACATTGCAACTTGGATACCCGGGGATACTTGCTAAAACTTCTGAGGGTGGAAAAACGTGGGGGTATGCCGCTGGAATAGCGGATCTGAGAACCAAGAAACCAATGAAAACAGATTTTCGCTTTCGCATTGGGAGTGTGACGAAGACGTTCACCGCAACAGTTGTACTTCAATTAGTTGGAGAGAATCGCCTGAAGCTAGACGACTACATCGAAGACTGGTTGCCTGGTGTCATTCAAGGAAATGGATATGATGGTAACAAGATTACTATCCGGCACATATTGAACCATACAAGTGGTATCGCTGAATACTCAAGGTCAAAAGACGCTGATTTTACGGATACAAAAAAATCGTATACGGCTGAAGAGTTAGTGAAGATGGGGGTTTCTCTGCCTCCAGACTTTGACCCAGGAGATGGCTGGTCTTATTCAAACACAGGATACGTATTACTGGGCATTCTTATTGAAAAAGTAACTGGAAACAGCTATGCGGAAGAGGTTGAAAATCGAATTATTGAACCACTTGAATTGTCGAATACATTCCTACCAGGCAACTCAAGTGTTATTCCAGGCACTAACCATGCCCGTGGATATGTCCAACCAGACGGAGCAAGTGAGTTAAAAGACGTTACTTATTATAACCCAAGTGCAGGTAGCTCTGCTGGAGATATGATTTCTACTGCTGACGACTTAAACAAATTCTTCTCTTACTTGCTCGGTGGCAAATTACTGAAAGAACAGCAACTAAAACATATGCTTACTACAGTTCCTACAGGAAAAGAAGGAATCGATGGATATGGTCTTGGAATCTATGAAACTAAGCTTCCAAGCGGTGTCTCGATATGGGGACACACAGGTGGCGTTCTAGGGTTTACTACTCTTGTTGGAGGTAAACTTGGAGGCAAGCATACGTTGGTCGTCAATTGGAATAGTTTGGGTAGAACTGACAGTCCTAATCCTTTTAAAAAAATTTTACTTGCTGAATTTAGCAAGTAGGAAAAAAGGAAAAATTTATCGTAGTTTTCATAGTTAAAAATATACTTTTCTGTTTCAAAAGCCCCAACTTATTTTCAAAAAAAATAAGTTGGGGCTTTTTTTTGTTTTGGTGGCGTTTATTCTTCTTAAGTTGACGGCCATGTAAGGTGACCCCCTATTATAAATAGTATGACATTAATTTTTCTGTTTATTTACATAATGTATAATTGAATTATGTAAAAATTCAGCTAAGTCTTCATTACTAAATTGATTTATGTAATTTTTAAATCGATTATCAAATTTATACGCATTTGCAATACATGTCAACATTTCAGAATCACATACAATAGATTGTTCGAGATAACTTTTCCACTCTACAATTAATTGCTGTACTTCATCGGAAGTAGGTGATTGATTAATATAGGAAGCAATTTTTCTAAACACTCTTTCCATTTTTTGTTCGAATTCATGAAATAAGTTCGCTTTTTCATTAGGAGAGAGGTTTTTCAATTTCTCCTCAAATTCTTTGTATTTTTCTGTTTCCCCATAGATGTATTTCGCTTCATGAGTATATTGTTCTTGTAATGGTAAAATAGATGAATTATTAAAAATATTTAAGTTGTAGATATCCTTTCCTGATACATACTCATCTACCGCAGTAATAACTGCTTCTAAACGTTGGTTTTTTAACAATAAAGTTTGGTTATGCTTCTTTAATAATTGTTGCTGTTCTTCTCTCGTAAGCTTCAATACATCCGCAATTTCCTTTAGAGAAAATTCCATTTCCTTAAAAAATAGAATCGTTTGAAGCTGTGCTAAACTGTTCCTATCATAGAGTCAATAACCATTATCTGTTAAGTAAATTGGCTTTAATAGATTTATTTTATCATAATATTGTAAGGTTCTTTTGGTTATGCCTGTAATTTGGACAATATCTTTAACCGTTAATAATTGTTTCTTCATCCCAAAATCCTTTTATTTCATCTAGTATTAAATTGGCAGGAATTATTGTGGCTTCAAAGATGTTTTTTCCTGTTTTCTCTAAATAGTATTTGATTAAATAGTATCCACAGGCATAACCAGCAGCATAAGGCATATTGACTGGTATATAGTTTTGAAGTTTTGCTAATTCATCACCATAAAGATACGGTGCAATTTTATCAAATCCTGTTAATTGTAATTGTTCCTTGAGCACGGGTTTAATACGTCTATTAAGCATTTCCATAGTTGTTTTCGATACCCAAGGACCGAGTAGATCTTCCCCAAAAATAGAAGTAGCAAAGTTTTCTGCTAAACCCTCACTAACAATTAATTCACCTAAAGTAACCGTATGGTCCCACTGAATAAATTGATATCGAACATTATGATTACATTCATGTGCTAAAGCAGCCTTCATTCGAGGTATTGTGTATTCATTTGGCACAAATGTACACAAAATATAGCCAGGGATACCTCCATCACCACTATATCCTTCATTTAACATTAATGAAGGGCTATTTGGATCCCCTAATAGAATCGTGAATAAGTAATCAGATACACGAAGGTTCACACCATGCTCTCTAAATAAATGAAGGCTTTTCCTAACAGCTTCTTTACACTCAGACCAAAAAGAATCAGACGAAATCAATTCTAATTCTGGTGTAATCTCATTTATAATTTGATTAGGAGAAATGCTCATTATATTATTCAATGTAATAACATCAAAGCCATTTTGCTCCTCAGCTTTAAAAGGAACATATTGAATTTCCCATTTCCCCATAAACGGAGCCAACATTTCTTGTCTGTATAATTCAACCTTTTCCTCTTTTGAAGCTTGTAAAATTTTTCGATATATTTTATCTGACCGTAATGATTTTATATTCATTTCTTTCACTCCTTATTTAATATAGTTAAAATTATGCACTATGACGTTACGTTATAGTCAAGTCGGTTAACTAAAAATATAGCAAGAGAATGGGATTATATGTTTTTTGAAATATATTAATAGGACACTTTCATTTGTAATTACCTTAGCTTAGTTTGGATGTTGAACGTATTTGAAAATGTCTCCAAAGCCGAATTTTAAACAACCTTATTGGGGCCCACCACACATCCATTAAGCTATGCTATTGAAATACCCCCTTGCTATCAAGTTAAAAAATCTGTTGTTCTCCAAATCGATAAAAATAAACTTTGGTTCTATAAAAACACAAAATTTTCATTTAGAGGGTACTTAAAAATGTTAGCTTGATAGCCATGGGGTACCACCCCACATCCATCAACTTAAACTATATGTTTATATAAAAACTGATCTTTCCATGTAGTTTTTTATTATCTTTTATAGATATCATAAAAGTAGGCATATCAAATAAACCCTGACGGGTTTCAATTTTTTTACTATAACTATGCTACCTGATGGATTGAAGTGGTATACTCATAAACAACGCCCAAAATATCAAAGACCGTTTTTTTCTCATATCTGTGGGATTTTCGTCCGTTTCGCTGTAGGAGGTTAAACAGACGAAGAAGAATCTTTGATAATTCTTGGGTGTTCTTATGTAATGCTTGATAAAAAAGTAAGAAATAATCTTTAATCATGTACATCGCTTTATATTCACTTAGCTCTTTCTGTTTCTTACGTAACAGAAGTTCTCTCATTTTAAACATAGTAGAAGAACATAATAGGATACTAATGAGTTGTCCATAAAGGTGACATTCTAGTCGCTCTTGTTTAATAGATTTACAACGATGAATTTGAAACCAAGATTTCCATATTTTAAATAACAGCTCAATTTGCCAACGCAATGAATATAAATCATAGATTTTCTCTTTTGGCACCCATTCCGTAGGAATGTTTGTCATATATACCGTAATTCCTTGTAAGAGTTTCGTACGCTCTGTATATGTAATCCCTTTTTTCTTTTCGCGAATAGCTCGATCACGTAAGCGTTTCTGTTTTTGCTCCTCCGTACACCTATAAACCACAATGCGAGTAGGCAACTTGCCTTTACTCCCTACATATACATCATGTAACTCATACACTTGACCAGGTTGTAATTGTTTCATGATATCTTCTAAATGAATTTGTATATATACGGGTCTCAATTGAGCAGGTTTTGTTTTAAATACCACTGTTTCGAATTCTTTCCTATATATTTTAGTTGGTAATTTAAGACGTGATAAATAATATCCTTGCTTATCTTGGATAGACTTAAAGTCCTGTAAACGAAAGTATCCTAAGTCACGAATATATAGTTCATTCTTTTGTATCATGCCTGTTCGAGTTGCACCATATGCCTGATCACTTCGTTTTCCTGGTTCAATTTTCACATCAGAAACTTCTCCGCTCAACAAGTCATACTCTAATTGAATTTTTATACCAGCTTTATGACTACATCCTCCGGCACCAGGATAAGTAGATGCGAATCGATCTGGAACTTGAAAGGTTGTAGAATCAAGGATGCGAATGCGCTCAAAGTAAGCAGAAAGAGAATGAGAAATCTTAGATAACCCTCCAATCTTAGCTTGTAGAAGTGTAGTAAATACAGTTCGAAAGAAGGCTACCGAAGCTGAGTTAAAGCGTCGATTAAGTCCCTCTGGACTTAACAAAACCCCTGTTGAGGTTTCTAATTGACTACAAAGTTGAGTAAGAGAGGTAGTAGCGATTTGTTGATTTAACCATACACACAAAGATAGAAAATGGTGCCCATGGCACTTACGTTTTCGTTTCATTCCGCCAGCTTCTATAGCTAATCGATTAAGTGTAGCGGGAGACATATATCTATACAACTCTTCGGCAAATAAAGACAATTCTTGTTTTTGATGCATATTCATAAAAAGCACGTCACCCTTTCTCATTAATATAAGAAAATAGTAACGCACTTTCAATTTCAAGAATAGTCAAAATCCTTAAGTTGATGGATGTGGGGTAGCGTCACATGCCCATCAAGCTAAGATCTTGAAGGTACCCCCAAAACGAAAAATTTACTTATCTGCATCAGCTCATTTTATACATCTAGCGGTTTATTCTTTGGTAGTTGTTGTACTTCTGTTTGAATATAAATAAAGTAAGTCCCATTTATCCAAAAACACCCCTGATTTCCATTATGTATAGGAAATTAGGGGCATTTTTCAGTATATAAAACTTCAACATTATTAATAAGTCTTCTTTTTGTTGTATACAGACACAGTCGGTTACACAGAATAGATTTTTGGATTTATCCATTTATTAGGATTTAATTTTACGCCAAGAATAAGAGAGCTATCGGACTCAAAATCATTTACAATAGATAAAGCAAATGAGTATCCAAAACTAGAAGGAAGTCCCGCCTCATCCATATCAACCTAACAAAACAAAGTTCCCTCCTAAAATGAAAAAATTTGCTAATCTTTCTGTAGAATTATAGGAAGGGATGGTGTTTTTTATATGTCTATTTCTGTATCTGATGAATTGCAGCTATTTGCTCAAGAGATTCAACGCTTTTTATCTCCAAATATTTTACGAGACCTTGCTAGAGATGTTGGTTTCGTACAACGAACCAGTAAATACCAAGCTAAAGATTTAGTCGCTTTATGTATTTGGATGAGCCAAAATATCGCTACAACCTCTTTAGCTCAGTTATCTAGCTGTTTAGAAGCATCCACAGAAGTACTCACCAGTCCGGAAGGACTGAATCAACGGTTTAATAGATCAGCCGTTCAGTTTTTACAACATATATTGACTAACCTTCTAAATAAAAAATTAACTTCATCTATGCGAATTTCTTCTCCATACACCTCTGTTTTCAAGCGCATTCGTATTTTAGATTCAACTGCATTTCAGCTTCCAGATATATTTTCACTCATTTATCCTGGAGCGGAAGGATGTAGTCATACTGCTGGTATGAAAATTCAACTTGAATATGACCTATTAAGCGGACAATTCCTACATATCCATACAGGTCCAGGGAAACAACATGATCGAACCTACGGTGCTCTGTATGTCCCAACTGTAACACTGAATGATTTATGTATCCGTGATTTAGGGTATTTTCACTTAAAAGATCTTCAACATATACAAGATAAAAAGGCTTACTATATCTCTCGTATTAAATCCAATACACGTATTTATCAAAAAAATCCCATACCTGATTATTTTCAGGATGGAAGAATAAAGAAAGGTACAGAGTATATACAGATAGATATGGAGGTTTTAATAAACTCTCTTCAAACAGGACAAACATATGAAATATCCGACGCTTATGTAGGAATGACCGATAAAGTACCAACTCGTGTGATTGTTCATCGGCTAACAAAAGAACAACAACAAAAACGATTGCAGGGTCAAGCTGTAAGAGAGAAAAAGAAAGGAATCAAGTATTCTCCTCATAGCAAACGTCTTAGTGGCATCAATGTATATATGACAAACACACCTACAGATATTGTCCCGATGGGACAAGTACACGATTGGTACTCTTTACGCTGGCAAATCGAGATTTTATTTAAAACATGGAAATCATTCTTTCATATTCATCATTGTAAAAAGATAAAACGAGAAAGATTGGAATGCCATTTGTATGGGCAACTGATCGCCATTCTACTCTGTTCTTCTACTATGTTTCAAATGCGTCAATTACTTCTTATGAAAAAGAAACGAGAACTGAGTGAATATAAGGCCATATATATGATTAAAGATTACTTTCTTCTTATTTATCAAGTCATACAGAAAGACACCCAAGAACTATCAAAGATTCTCATTCGCCTGTTCAACGTCCTACAGCAAAACGGGCGAAAATCCCATAGGTATAAGAAGAAAACAGTCTTTGATATATTAGATGTCGTTTATAATTGTACCATGTCTGATAACCACGCAGCTTAATTCAAAAAAGGAAACCCGATAGGGTTTATTTCGTATGCAAATCTTTAAAGCATCTACGTATAGACTTTCGAAAAAAGAAACAAGCTTGCTTATCATTGACGTTACACGGGCTTAGCTTGATAGCGATGTGGCGCTCCCCACTAACACCATATTAGGCCTAGAAGGAGCACCTACACTGGGAAGTGTAAATCAAATTCCAAAACTATAAATACTGGATTTATACTAAAAAACAAGCATTTTGAAAAAACTCATCAAAATGCTTGTTTAAATTTTTACAATGATGTAAATAAAGCTTCCCGGATTATTCTTCCCCATGTTTATTTATTATACTTTTGAAGAAAGGCTTTTACTTTTTCATAAGCAAACTGAGTACTCAAGCTATCTGGTGCTCCATCAAAAACATGGTCAGCTCTTGGAAGAAGATAAAGTTCATGAGAAACGTTATTTTCTTTTAGTTTTCTATCCAAAATTTCAGCCTGTTCTTCTGGTACAATTCGGTCACTTGTTCCTAAAAGTGTAATAGTTGGAGGTGTTTTTTCCTGAATGTAACTGATCGGAGAAAGTATTTTATAACGATCAGGGAATTGTGAAGGTGTACCCCCAATATATTTTTTCATTACATCTTGCATATAATCAGGACTTGGACTATTCTTATAAATTCCCTCCATATCAGACAGACCGTATATATTAATCACAGAGTTAATAGTTACTGACGGTACATTTGTTGAAGGAGGTAACTTTGTATCTCCCATACTATATGCGGCTAGCATAGCTAGATTTCCACCTGCTGACTGTCCCATTACGTTTATTTTTTCAGGATCAATATTGTAAGCATCCGCATGTTCTGTTACCCATCCTATTGCTGATTTTACATCAGCTACTTCATCTTTCCATCCTGCATGAGGTGGCATACGATATTGTATAGCAAACACAGTATATCCTAATTCACTTAACCATTGACTCCAGTGAGGGGCCATTTCTTTATCACCCTCAACCCATCCACCTCCATGCACTTTTACAATAGCGGGATGTAGTGATTGTTTTGAGTCTCCATGGGCTCGCCATACATCAAGCTTTAATTCCACGCCATCAGGTGTTGTTTCGTATACGACGTCCTGTGTGAATTTTGATGTGATTTCTGTCTTACCAAAAAAATGAGAACTAAGTGAAACGGAAACATTCTCGTTTTTTGCATAGTTTAACATTTTAATGATTGGTTCGACAGTTAGAAAACTTAATAATAAAACTAAAGGGATCAAAATTGCACGAGCTAGTAAAGCTTTCCTCCAGACAGCTAATGCTAATAAAATGATTATCACAACAGTTATACCTAATAGCAACGTAGGTATTATCAATGCACCCGCTCCAAGGGCACTCATTATATTAGGAAAACCAACTGGATTCCAAATATAGTATGTCATAATGCTGATAATAGGAAATAAAATTACTGCAAGGATTGTCAGTAACCATTGAATAATACCTCTAGGCCGCCATGAGGTTGGTTGTTCTTGATGTTTTTTTTTCACTTTTCTAACTCCTTTCAAACAAATAAAATACCTTTTTAATAAAAATACCTCAAAAAATGATTTAACTCTAATTTAATGACGATCTAAGTACAAAGTCGTTATGTGAACCATTTATTCTCCTATTTCTGCATTCAACCATTATATATTTCACTAGCATTCACTTACTCTTGCAACGACCTGCTACCCTGAGGAAGAAATTATAGCATACGAAACCAGATATGATAATCTGCTTAGTTGGGTATGAAGAAAATATCCAAACTAAAGGGAAATATGCCAAGGAATCCGAAAAGACTCTCCTGAACAGATTAACGAAGTATAAATCGAATCATTTGCTATTTTTAAGGGATTTCAAGGTAGCATATAACAATAATCTTTCCGAGCGAGATTTACGAAAATACAAGATGAAACAGAAGGTATCAGGTTGCTTTAGAAAACAAAGCGGAAATGAATTGTATTGCACGGTTATGAGCTTTGTTGAGACTTGTAAAAGAAAAGGAAACAACTCTCTGTTCTAGAATCAATAGAAAAGGTATTTACAGGTAGACCAGTCCAACTATAGACTGGTCTATTTATTGTTTTTATTTAATCATTAAGGCTGAATAGTAACAATCAATCTGTAAATCCAAATGAAGGTAAGAGTAAATTTTTGACAAAGATTCGCTAAAACGCTAAAATAACGTTTTATGTGAAAATTTAAGATGAAATGATGGGTGAATATATGCTTGAATGAAATGATATTAATATAAATTAGGAGGAATCGTATGATACGTAATAGAGTTATAGCAGTATTATTTAGAATTGGTAGCCTTATTTTTGCATTATATGGTCTATTATCACGTATGGGCATCCAATCGGGCGAAATGAATTTTAAGATATTTATGTACTATACTATCCAAAGTAATTTTTTAGCACTGATCTTGTTTAGTATACTTACTATACGTACAGTTAAGGGATTGATAAATGATGGTAAGACGGGAAGTGCTGGCTATTTTCCACGCTTTGAAATGATATGTGTAATTGATTTACTTTTAACACTTATCGTTTATTGGGTGTTGCTTGCTCCTACTACCTTTACAATGGGTGGAAGTTTTTATCTTTGGAAATTTGATAATCTTGCAGTACATTTGATTACACCTATTCTTTGCCTTGTGGATTATTTTCTATTTACCGAATCTAATCATTTAAAATACCGAGATGTATATTATGTTTTGATATACCCGCTCTCATATGTGGCATTTGCTACTATCGCAGGTCTAATGGGATATGTGTACAATATATCGCCAATTGATGGGAAGCCAGTACATTATGCTTACTTTTTCTTTGACTATGACAGAATAGGAGCAAAATCCCTTGTCTACATCGGTGGCCTTATAGTATTTTTCTTGGTACTTAGCCATATTATGTATTTGTTTGACAAGAAAGTTTATAAACCTTTAGTTGTAAGCAAATAATGTTATCCATTGCAATGATCTTTTGGTTGGTTATTATGTTTTTGTAGTGATTACATCATAACAATAAAAAAGGGTCATTGCTTTTTTATTGGGTTCTTTCACATCTAGTGTGGGTGAACTTAAATCCGACTTTGTCTGACGCTACCCCATGCCCATCAAGTTAAGAAACACATTCCTCCCTAAAACGAATATTTTACAGTTATTTATGACAATTCAGTTCATTTTTCCGTTTTGAAGACCAACTAATTTCTTGATCTGATGGTGAACGGGATATGTTAACCTTGTTTTTATGCTATTGTATAATGTTTTATGGTATATGGGTTGTTTCAATAAATTTTATAAAGAGGTATCATGCTATGAAATTCGAAGACAAGCCTAAATTTCATCTTATTTTTTCAGTATATAAACTCTACTAATTTCTCTTTTCACTTAAAGGTTTCGTTTAAAATAAAAAATAGAGCCTCAGGAACAGGATCCTTAGACTCTATTTTTTATTTTATATAGGACAGCATAACTTTCTCTAATTCTTCTTTACTGACATCATTTGCAAGTAATATGACTTGATAAGCGCTATTCTTTCCTTTTACAGGAACAATTCCTTCCATATACTTCGTATTACTTTCAGACGATTCTGCAAAAGTAATGTTTGCACTTTCTAATTTATAATTTGTTATCTTTTCACTATCTTCCATTATCCCGTAAAATGGATTTTCTTCTTTATCTCTAACTACAGATTGATTCACAACATACCAAGACAACGAATCTCCTCTGTGATATTCAGAAACAATAACGGGATTCTTCCTACCAGGAAACAACGAAGTTTGAACTTCTTCACCAGCTAGTTTAAACCCATTTACTACAACAGGTGGTGTCTTAATTTGAAAATCAAGATACTTCTGTGCTTCCTTTTTAGTTAATCTAAAATCCGAATAAATTTTCCTTCTAAATGGTTCAATTTCTTTTTCATTTTCCTTAAATTTGTTCTGTTCCTCTGGGTCTAATTTGTCAGGATTCCCCACTAACCTTATTTTTTTACTCAAAGTATATGACTCTGTTTCTAATTCAATAAACCGTTTAAATTCTTCTTTCGTAAACAGGTTTCGCGCCACTCCAAGTTCTGTAAGGAAAATATTGTACTCTCCTTCGGTAATTAAAAATTCTGCTTCTGCCTGTTCTTTTGTACCAATTATTTTTTCAACTATTTGCTGCAAAGAGTTATCGGGTTGTGTTTTTAATTCTTTCATACTATTTTTCTCTTCTATTTGTTGTTTCTTAGAGTTAGTTGGCATATCAGCACGGGCATTTAATAAGGACACAGATGATACTGCAATAACTGCGACAACCCCTAGCGCAGACCAACGATATGAATTTTTTTGGAATTTTTTAATCATTAGTATTCTCCTTTTTAACGCTCTTTTATTTTTACTAAAATTCGCTATACTTGGTACATGATAATAACCTGAGTAATGTTCCAAAAGACTAATAATCGTATGTCCATATGCAATTTGTTCCTCTGCATCTATACATGTAAGAGCTAATGCATCACATGCAAGTTCTTGGTCTTCCCTCATACATGAGTAGGCATACCAAAGAATAGGATTAAACCAATTTAAAATGAGTAGGCCATGCATAAGCCAGTTCACACCAACATCTCTTCGTTTAATGTGAGCTAATTCATGATGGAAAATATAGCGTAGTTGTTGTTCATCTAATATGTTCATATGTATACTTGATAACAACAACTTAGGCCGAATAAATCCGAACACTGTTGGACTGGGAACCTTTCCAGCTACAAGTAGAGGAATATCCCGTTGTACAGACATAGATTTCTTACATTCTTCAAAAATCTGGACAATCTTCTCATCTGTAATAACAGGTTGTTTTTTTATGTATAGTAATAAACGCCTGTTCATTATTATAGTAGCAACGCTTAGAAGGATAACGCCCATAAGCCAAATGTAGATAATGATTGTATAAAATGAAACCTTCTTGTCATCCTGCTTTTCATAATTGTATGTCTGTACCTTGTTTCCCTCAGTAGCTAGCGCTGAACTAGGGGTATTTGTAACTTCTTTTGCAAGTGGCTTTGTATCTTCTGTATATTTGAATTCTATCATGTGTTCTTTTGTAAGAATACTAGTTACAGGGTTTCGGCTAGAAATGAATGCATCATCATTCTTGTAAGTAAGAACAGAATAAATACTATAGGAACTATCTGGCGACCAAGGTAAAACAAGTCTTATAATTAATATCATCCATAGCATGTATTGCCAACGTGGAGTTAATTTATTTCTAAACAAGACCTTGATGCATAAGATTAGGACCACTAATATACTAGCCATAATAGAGGTCTCTATCAACCAATCAAAAAAATGAGGCGGATAGACATTTATAAACATTTCTATCATTATGATCTATCCTTCCTCTGATTTTCCTCAGT
Organism: Bacillus paramycoides; assembly: GCF_038971285.1. Taxonomy (NCBI): domain Bacteria; kingdom Bacillati; phylum Bacillota; class Bacilli; order Caryophanales; family Bacillaceae; genus Bacillus; species Bacillus paramycoides. The sequence continues at coordinate 5,570 of NZ_CP152429.1, read as the reverse complement.
TTTTTCATCCAGGATACGTTTAAGTTCGTTAATGTCTTCTGAAGACAGCTTTTCTTCTTTCAGGAAATTTACTAGCAATGGCTTAAATGCTGCGCCATAGAAACGTTTAAGTAAAGATTTCGTTTCTACTTGTAAATAACTATCTTGCGAAACTAAAGGATAATAAGCGTACATACGCCCTTTATCTTGATAGTAAGCCACTGCTTCTTTGTGAACTAATCGATTAATCAGCGTTCGAATCGTTTTGGGTTTCCAATCCATTTTCACCTCTAACGCTTCAATCATTTCATTTGCCGTTTGTGGAGATTTTGACCACAATACTTTCATGACTTCTAATTCAGCTTCTGAAATTTCAGGTAATTCTTTCATTAGTTTAAATTACACCTCCCTCGGATTACATTTGTAATCCGTAACTGAATATTACACTTGTAATCTTTCTATGTCAATCTTATTTTATATTTAATCCTTTCTATGCCCATCAACATAAAATGAAAAAAATTAGCAAAAGTTTAGACTTTCAGATCTTGTTACAGTACAAGGACTAATCAAAGAAAAAAGATAACTTTCCCTGAAAGCGGTAACGTTTTATATGAGTTATTATCTCCTAATTTAGATGGATCACTGGAATTGGTTCTAATGAACCTGTTACCTCAAACGGCTTCATCTATAGAGCCTGTGGCACATAAAAGAGAAGAAATAGCATTTATTATGGAAGGGCAAGTAAAGCTATCTCTAAATGATGAGGTTTTACTCCTTAATCCAGGTGATAGTGTTAAAATCTTGCTCTACGCAAAACATAAATGGAAAAACACTTCTTTAAACAATGTAACTGTTACATTTGGAGTAACTCCGCCATCTTTTTAATTTTTAAAAGCCTAATTTCTCAGTATTAATATTGAGAAATTAGGCTTTTTTCGTTATTCCAGACAAAAGCCCGATTGCGGAATAAGGAATACACTGTATTAATAATCTAAATAAAAAGTAATTAAGGGTTTACATTAATTCGAACATAATTTTTTGATTACATACTTAATTCACTTTTTAATGTCCAGTATTTTTTTCCATTAGCTTCAAAAGAAAATTCCACCCATCCATTTGGATCTTCACGATAAATAAAGATGTTTGTTCCAGAAGTTAATGTACCAACCTTATTTTCCTCCACTGCTACATCTGATCTACTTTTAATTTTCAAATTAAATGGATAAGGTACTTGGTAGTAATCAGCTGGTGATACAACATTTGAACTTGAACCATCTGCATACATTTTATATGGAATTTCATTTGATAACGCGTCGACATCTAATGTTTCAGGATTCTTTGCTATTTTTTTTGCATATGTATAGTCTTCTGCATGAAACGGTTTAATACGTTCCATAATCCCTGCAATTTTTTTAGCCCAGCCTTTATCTGATGCGTATTTCACATTCATACCAGCTAACGTTGGCCCGTTATAATACATACCACTTTCTTCCAAATATCTTTCTCGTACATAATTAGCGTTATAAGCGATACTGTCACCGTAGGTTGGCAAATATTTTGCATATTTAAACGGGTCTCCATCATAAGCACGTAATCCGAATAGATTATGTTTTTGATATGCAATTTCTGATTTTCCGTATCCAGATTCTAAAATTGCATGCGCCGCTAAATAATGAGCATTGACGCCATATTTATTTTGCGCATTTATAAAATCTTGCCCATGTCCAACTAAGGGACTATCTGAATGATATTTTGCAATAAAACTATCAATCTCTTGGGCTGTAATTTTCGAAGCTACTGTTAAATTTAAATCTTCATATGAGGTAGCAGTAATAATCTCTTTTTCTTCTAACACATCTTTTTGATTTAGTTGCAACATATCTGTTTTTGCTGTAAGTTGAGCAGCCTCAGCACGCGTTATAAATCTATTTGGTTGCCAGCCGTTATCAGTGCCATTGGAAATTTTTAAATCAATTAAAATATTGGCATACTTTTCCCCCCAATGCCCTTTTAAATCTCGAAATATACTCTGATTGTTATGATCTGTTGTACTTTTTAAGTTATAAGCATTTACTAGCATCGTTGCCATGGCAGCGCGAGTTACTTTACCGGATGGATTAAAAATGCCATTCCCTTCTCCTTTAACAATGCCAGCTTTTTCAGCAGCGGCAATATAAGGGGTGGCCCAATGGTTTTGTGAATCTGTAAAGGATGGTTTTGCATTAAAGTCAATTTGAATACCTAATACTTTTGTCATAATTTTCGTGGCGGAAGCTCTGTCTAATGAATCATGTGAACCAAAAGTTCCATCTGGATAACCAATTAAGACTTGTTTATCCACTAAATAGTTTACAGATTGCTCTGCCCAATTTGGAACATCAGGAAATTTGTGAGTATCTGCTAAAGTATTAGAAGAATAAGATAATATCGCTCCTGCAAGAATACTTGTTGCAATTAATTTATGTTTCATAAAAATATACACCTCTACCATTCTATCTGTATTTACCAAATTAAAATTTCTATTTTTATATTTACATGTTTGTAATATTGATGAAATTGTATTAACATGCATTCAATTTGATGTAACGATTATAGTTACTTGTATACACGAGTGTCAATGAATGTCTTTTACAAAAATGTATAATATTTACATAACTTTGAATTTCCGCGTTCTTACACTTGACTTATGTATAAGAGAGATTTAGCTTAGGCAAAATTGTTCATTTTTATCTTATAACTACCAGTACTACTAGCATAAATAACGTTAAATAAATGATAATAATACGTTAAAGTATCGTTAGAAGAAATTGCAAAAAATTCCTTTATATAAAGAAAAATCCCCCTTACGTAAGCAAAGGTGATTTTCTTTATATATTATTTTCCTAAAATGAACGCAGTCACTTCGTCTAAGGTCATTTCTCCTTTTTGTATATTGATTTCATTTCACGGATTTTATGATTTAATACATTCTACGGTTTTAAAAAAATTTTTTATTTATATAAGTAGCTCATACATGGGTTTAAATATTTGTACCTATATTATCTAATGTTTTAGGATTTACCTTTTCCCCATCTATTGTCATCTGTATTTTTTGCTTAGAATTTGCTGTTACCACCCAAGCATTCGGTAAATAACGATCTTCATGAGATAATGTGGAAGGCGAATTTATAACCTTTCCCTCTAAATATAGCGTAGCAGAAGAACCTCCATCCATAGCCATTGCATTTACTGCTCCTTTTTCATATAGAATATCTTGACACTCTTTTAACGTAGCCCCTATACTATGCGTCTGTCTACCGTCAATGACTAGAAACATAATTGTACCATCTTCTTTTTGGGCCATAATACTTCGCGGAGCAGAACCCCAACCACCGTCTCCTTCTGTAATCATTTTTTCTCCATTTACAATTAACTGTGGCATAAATCCTGCTGCGGAAACGACTTGTTTATCCAAAAGTTGTTGGGTAGAATAATTTCCTGTTATCATTTGTCCAAACTTTGTTAAACCCGAAATGATTGTAGGGGTATTTTTATCTATATTTGTATCAATAGCTTTCCCATTTTCTATTACAATACCAGTTGCAACATTTCCTCCACCCCTTCCTGTTTCATCAGCAAATCCACTTGCATTCACAGCAACAAGTGCATGATTACGTTTTGCCATTACACTAATTTTTTCTCCCCTGTTAGCGCCCTGTGTTCCTTGATGGCTAACAAGTTTAACATTGAAGGGATTGCTAATGGTAACTAACCTTCCTTCAAAAAGAAAACGACTATCTTTATTGCTTTTAATTGTTTCTACATCAATTTCTAATGGCTGATTTTTTAATTCTTCTAATCTTTTTCCTGCTATTTTTTTATAAATATGCTCATCACTGTTTGACCATTTCGGATGATTAATTCTATCTTGCAGTTTATCTAGTTCCTTTTGGGATAGGAATGTATATTTCGCATATTGTGGATGCTGAGAAGTTAGTATACTCCCAGCGATTGTTATACGAAGCTCTCGGCCATAGCTAGTACCAAATAATATTCCTATGCCAATAAGCATGAAAATAGAAAATAGAAGCAAAATTCGTTTGAAGATTTTTCTTAGATGTTTCATAGTTTTATCCTCCAGCATTCATTACATTCAATAAATCCATTAAAATATTATTTATCTAAAGACAAAAGTGTTTGATTTCCTCATGCCTGAATTCCCCACTATATTTTAGCAATTAAGGCAAAATACTTATTCCGAATTTCGTTTTTTCAGTATATATTTATAAATTTAATAACGTTTTTGCAACCATGAAATAAATTACTAATCCTGTTCCGTCAACAAATGTTGTAATAAATGGACCTGAAACAACTGCAGGATCTAGTTTTAATTTTCTTAGAATTAAAGGTAAAACAGCTGCTACAAGAGAAGCCCAAATAACAATAAATAATAAAGTTATTGCTACAACTTGTGCAACTTCTGTTCCAACACCTAACATATAAGCACGAGTGAGTCCAGCTACCGCAAGTGCAAGTCCAAGAAGCATACCAATTGCAAATTCCTTTTTCATTACACGGAAAATGTCTTTAAATTTCACCTCTCCAATACCAATTGCACGAGTAATTGTTGCTACAACCTGTGTTCCTGTATTCCCTCCAGTACCTACTAATAATGGAACAAAGAAAGCAAGGGCAACTACAGTTTCAATTTCGTCTTCAAAATACTTTAATACTGTACCTGTATATGCCTCAGCAACAAAAAGAAGTAATAACCATGGTAGACGTTTTAAGAAAATGCTCCAAATGCTAGCTTCAAAGTAAGATTGATTCAATGGTTCACTTCCGCCTAACTTTTGAATATCTTCTGTAGCTTCTGCTTCCATAACATTCATTACGTCATCAAATGTTATAATACCAATCATTTTATTATTTGCTGTTGTGACAGGTATTGCTGCTAAATTATAATTCAGTAGCTTTTTTACAACTTCTTGCTGATCAATTTCAGCGTGTACTGAAATTACCTCTTGAATCATAATAGTAGATAATATCTCTTCATCTGGTGCTAGTAACAACTCATGTATGGAAACGATTCCCTTAAGATAACCGTGATTATCAAGAACATAACTATAAGATATTGATTCTACATTTTTAGAATGGTCCCTAATGTACTTCAATGTCATTTTTACTGACCAATTTCCTCTAACTGCAACAAAATCACTTGTTACAAGACTTCCTGCCGTTTCAGGTTTGAAAGTCATCAATTTTTTTACGTTATGTTTTGTGATTTTATCTAGATACGCCATTAATTTAGCCTGTTTTTCCGGATGAACCGCTAGCAGTATATCTACTAATTCATCAATCGGTTGTAAATTTAGTAACTTTTTAGCTTTATTTTCAGATAAGTGAATTAAAATATTATATTTTTCTTCTACACTCATATATTGAAGAATTTTAGAGCTTTTTAATACAGGTATCGTATTTAGCAATATGACTTGATCTTCAATTGAAAACTGTTTTACTTCTTGCGCAATATCATACGACGGAAGACGTAAAACTTTCTCTGCATCCAAGTTATTTTGGGTTATAAGTAATTCCTTTAATAATTTCTTCAT